>DJWH01000003.1 GCA_002441525.1 Acholeplasmataceae bacterium UBA6235
ACCACACGATAAGGTAACTTCAACAGTTGTAAGACTTTCTCAGAGTTCTTTAACATCTTTTCAAGTTCTGCATAAGAATCTTCTGGTTTGGTGAATTTGATGAGTTCAACCTTATTGAATTGGTGTTGTCTCAAAATCCCTTTGGTATCTCTACCTGCAGAACCCGCTTCACTTCTAAATGCAGTGGTATAAGAAACAAACTTGAGTGGTAATAAATCACCATCGATGATTTCATCACGATACATATTGATGGTTGGTACTTCCGCGGTTGGGTTTAAATACCACGTATCTTCATCTGATGTTACTTTATAAGAATCCGCTTTGAATTTAGGAAATTGGCCTGTGGCATACATCGACGCTTCATTGATCAAATACGGCGGCATAATTTCGGTATACCCATGATCTTCAGCGTGTAAATCCATCATGAATTGGATTAAGGAACGCTCTAAACGTGCACCTAATCCTCTATCAATGACGAAACGAGCCCCAGTAATCTTAGCCGCTCTTTGGAAGTCTAAGACACCTAACTTTTCACCCAAGTCCGCGTGGTCTTTGATTGGAAATGTGAATTCTTTAGGTGTACCCCAGTCTCTAATAAGGATATTGTCTTTATCATCAATCCCGACCGGTGTGGTTTTCGATGGGATGTTTGGTGTGATGAGTAGTTTTTCTAGAATATAAGCGTCAATTTCGGCGATTTTTTCATCGTCTAGTTTGATTTGTTCGCCTATTTGTCTCACTTGGTCTTTGATCGCTTCGGTGTCTACACCCTTTTTAGCCAATAAACCAATCTCTTTAGATTTGGTATTGCGTTCGCTTTTTAGCTTCTCAACGGTTGAGATTAAGTTTCTTCTTTCTTCGTCTTTTTGTACAACTTCTCTTAAATAACTGAAGTCACCACCCCTGGTGTTCAGTCTGTCGATTGCTTCATCGAGATTTTCTCTAATCCATTTAATATCTAACATGATTTGTCCTCCTTTGTTAGAAAAAAAAGTCCAAAAGAATTTGCATTCTTAAGGACGAAATAGTCGCGGTACCACCTTAATTCTACCTGTACCTACAGATAGCACTTAAACATTGTAACGCTTGTCAGCGGGTGTGATTAGCACCTCTCCTGAGTGGAATTCATATAGTACTTATGGGTTCACACCAACCACCCACTCGCTGAAAATAGTCACCATACTAAGGCTCAGTCATCGATTTGGTTTAATTATAACCTGTTTTCATCTTAAAGTAAATACGCTTCCGATGGATGGGTCAATAATAAACGTGGTGGTGGTTGAGGTTTTGTAAAGAACAACTCGAAATTGAGTGACTATCTCTGTTTTTTTCTGAAATATTGGCTTAAATCCACCTTTTCATATACGTTTTGTCTGTTTTCAGAAAATAAAGCGACCTTCTGTTGGTCGCTTTATCCAAACGTTTATTAAATTAAATGAGCGGTAGGTAACCGATGAGTGGGATGACTTGTTGTGTCATATAATCCACACGATACCCTACCAAAATGCCTACGATTTGAATCATTTGTCCTTGATATGTACTGAGCAATTGATATGGTGGTAACACGTTACCAATCAGTACCGCTTGAATACCCGGTTGATTGAGGGTTTTTTCCATACCGTAATCCATCAATATTGCTTCGAAAGTGACAACTTCTCCCAAGAAGGCGGTATTCAATTCACCATTGATGAGTAATTCATTCATTTGTATGGTGGTTGGGTTAGGTAGTACGACTGGGTTCAATATTTTATGTACCACGATTTGATCGATGTAGGAAATACCTTCCATCGGTTCATATACGTATCCAGAAATGATCAATTCATACCCCGTATACATGTGTAGGTCTTCACTCATTCGAATGAAATACCCAAAACCTGTTTCATCCATCACATAGGTCATCGTGTCATAGTGGAATTGCATCGCTGTAATGATGACTTTTAAGAACACACGTTCACCTAGGTGGTTGTATTGTGCATCCAGTAAAGTGGTGATAGGAAATGGTGAAATCGTGATGGTGAGTGTTTGACCATACGTCATACCCAAATAGGTCACTTCCACCAAAATATCGGTTTGATAAGCATCGCTGACTTCACCTACCGTCACCACACCTTGATTGAAACTGATGAGATTCGCGTGAATACCCTCATTCGTAATTTGAATGGACCCATGGAAATAAGGGTGTTCTAATGGGTATGGCATCACTTGTTCGGTGTAATATGGGTGGTCTAGCATATGTAGGGCGTAATTGAGGATTTCAGCGGTGATGTCTTCGGCAGTCATCTGCAAGAATGTGTATTCATTGGTATTGCCTGTGAATACCGCAGTCATCATCAATTCACCATACATTTCAATGCCTACAAAGTATACTTGAATGCCCACAAGTTCGTTTTCCATTTGAAGTAATGCGGTATGGGCTTGTTCACTTGCTTCTAATAATTGAATGGCATACATCGCGTTGGTTAAATAGAATGTACCATATCGATTTTCAATGACGCCATAATAGGTGGTATAAAAGGCGAGTGATGCGCCATTTGGATCTAACATACCTGTTTCATACAACGAGATTTCCGATAAGGTCGTTTCACTGTCATCAAAACCGATGACAGCGGATAACGCGTCGTTGCCCCAGGCGTTCACTTGAATCGTACCATAGACATAATTTAGGTACCCATAAACAAGGATGATATCCCCTATTTGATACCCACCAAAGCCTTCTAAAACAATCATGCCAGTGGCGTCTTCAATGATGGTTCGCATCTCCTGTACAGCCCGAACGGTGCCCTGGATAACAACAAACGAATCATCATCCAGTAAGGTTAAGTCAACGATATTGGTGATCGGATACGGTTCGATATGAATCGTATAAACGATGACATCTTCGGTGGTACCAATCAAAGCGGTGATTTGTAGCGTCATCGTCACAGGTTCATTGACCATTTGAACGATATTGTCTACCAAGTATGCGCTACCTGTGAGTATTTCATAACTGAGATACGCATCAAATAACCCAAAGTAAGTTGGCATTTCAATGGTTTCAAATGGGTGGTAAATTTGATTTTCAAAATGTTCTCTACCCATGTTAAATAACGCGTCCAATTTTTCTTGATCGGTTGAATATGATAACTGAATGCCAGCTTCACCACCAGAATAATAAATTTCTGGCGCGGATATCGTTTCGTTGTAATGGATAAATGCTTTAATTGTGACGTATAGTCCAACATAGTTGTAGAACACATTTCTTTCGTAAATATTCGCGAATAATACATCTTCTTGGGTGTTTTCATCGACTAAGAATAAATTGTTGTATTCGTGACCAACCGTACCTGTAATGACGATGTATGTCATCCATGGTGAAGATGAATTGATTTGTCTTGCTTCAAACAATGTCATCGGGATTGGTTGTGTGAGGATGGTGTTATCACTCGATATGAACTGTGCATTGTAAGCTTCAACTTGTAGTGCTTTTTCACCTTGATATGTGGTAACTACGCCTTGGAATTGGACACGGTCATTGGTGTAATAATAGTGTTTACCCAAAATCATGATGTAACCTGTAGCGTCGCCAACGATGATGTATGGGATGGTTTCATCGTAGCTTGTAAATAGAACTACCGCATCTAAGTTCATCGATGTGCCAAGTGGTGCCATTTGAATTTGTTCTACAGTAGAGAACTCAATCGGTTCTACATATAGGTAAAGCTGGAATGTTTGAATGATGTCATAATATTCAATCGTCACTTCAAATGTGATGGTGGTGATTTCGGTGATCATTTCACTGATATAGCCAAAGTCCATGTTGTATAGGCTTGGGTCACTAATAAGTATATAGGATAATTCTGGATAATATGGACTCAACCCTACTTCAAGGATAACTTGTTGTCCCGGACGATAGACTTTATCGTACATATCGATGATTTGTTGCTGTATTTCATCCACAATCATTTGATTGGATAGATTGACTGTAATATCACCTATAGCATTAAAGAACATCAATTGATTGCCCATAGGGTGTGGTGAAGCATACCCTTTAAGGGTAACATTACGGTTCAAATTCATGTGTAAAGTCATCATACCTTCTGGGGTGGTCGGAACAATAGAGACGACACTGCCTTCTTGTACGATGAAATATTGGCTGGTCATGTCATTAAAGCCTAAAGTACCACTAACTTCAAAACGTTTGTACTGAAAGAATAAGATGGATAGTGGGATGTTCATAAATTCTGAAACCGAGAGAACAGCGGTCGAGGTCGGGTCAGGATTACCATAATCGACAATCATTGTTACCACATCACCAAATTCACTGACCAATATATTGTCTTGTGAGCCACTCAAGTGACCTTTGATTTGAATACGATCACCTACATGGATGTCATTTCGATTCGTGTATAGTGCCAAAAAGCCCGTTTCATCCCCTACAATAACAAACCCATTGTTCGGTTCTGTGAGGACGATGACTTCTAACGTCACTTCGGTGATTGGCATCGACTGTAAATCTACAATCGATGTGAATTGAATCATCGGTTGAATGTGAATAAAGATGGTGTAAAGCGTTGTGACGCCATCTAAAACAATCGTTACTTGGAGTTCAATCGCGATAAATTGATCGATTTGATGGTTGACATACCCTGTCGATAAGTTGATATAGTTGGCTGAATCATTGACATGTTGCCACGAAATGACAGACCCATAGAGTTTGTCTGTGAGTGGGAAATGGATGGTATCGCCTGGAAGGTAGAATGTATGCACAAACTGATTCATCAATTGGAAGTAGATCCAATCGATCTTTTCTGGTGTGGTTAATTCGTGCATTTCGATGTCTGTAGGCCCATTGAGGAATGCGAAGTGTAATCTACCACCCATATCAAAGTTCATGAGGGTAAAGCCTGTAAGTGTCACTGGCATGCCTTGATACATGGCTAGGTTTTGATTACCCATTGGGTCTAAGCTTAAAATACCTGTAGCGTATGGGCCATCGGTCAAGAAATAATAGCCACTGTTAGGATCGAATTGAAGGGTACCCGTGAGTTTGACAAACTTGAACCAGTATAGTGGGTTATCGCCTGGAAGGTTAACGAATACCGATAATGGGATTTCGGTAGCTTCTGGTAGAGGTAATCCGGTTTGTAAAACTTCGAGTAAAACGGTATTTGGATCGTTAGCGATGACAATCATACCCATTTGAGTTTGTTTGTAACCAACGAATACCGCTTCATCCCCTGGATTCAATGCTTGGTTATTAGGAATAAATACGGTGTATCCATCTAATAGGATGACTGTACCTGGAATCATTGGAATGTGTGCCAAAACAACCCCTTTGATCTTGACATAGTCATTGTCGTTTAGACTTAAGAGTTCTTCATAGGTAACAAACGTATCGGGTTTCAATGTGAGGTTAAATACCGCTGTTTTACTGAACCCTTGTAATGTAATCACACATTGGAGTTGAATGATTCTTTCTGAATCGGTTGGTTGGAAAGTGAAGGTTTGCATATCGAAATACGCCGCATTATCACCAATCACTGACCATTGTAAAGTGGTGCCGTACGTTGGGTCACCATTTGGTAGTTGTAATACTGTACCTGGGTAGAAGACCCTACCTTCAAGTTTGGTTGTACCTAAAACAATCACTTGGTCAATGATGTCTTCAGGTGTGTATGTAGGCACATCCATGCTATTTGGAATATAAGCGATGTGCCATAAACCAGCCATCGATTGGAAATCATGGATGTACGCTTCAATAATGACCGTTTGATTGATGAATGGCATGAGTATGTTATCATCCACAATCGAACGATAGTTGATCATGATCTTGTCCTCTGAGAATGGGGCTTGTAGATAGAAGCCACCCATACCATAACCTAAATAAGCTTCGAGTTGGACACGTTGTCCATAGACCAATGGGTTGGTTTCATCCAATCTCAAGACATCTTCATAGGTGAGGGTTGTCAAACTTGGCATATCAAATGTGCCTGTAGAAAGAACCATACCCGATGGGTTAATGAGTTGAGGGGTGTGTTCAAAATTATCATAAGAAGCTTCAAATTCGATGACATCTCCCACAACAAATCCTGTAGGGTTCGCTAAAACAAAGATGTTGCCAGTGCCATCTGAAACATAGAATCCTGGGAATCCCGGTCTTGGGAATATGAACGTGATGACCCCTTTGACTAAGATGCGGTCTACAGGTTTAGATAACAATATGGTTTCAATGAGGTCATAGCCTTCATCAAGTTGCCATAACGCATACACATGGATCGGTTCAAGACCCATTTGGATGTCATATACTTTGGTTTCAAATGTATCTTCTAAATACCAACCTAAGAATTGATAGCCTTCTCTCGTTGGGGTTTGTAACATGTATTTATCTTGATAACCAATCAACAACACTTGAGTATACGTGTCTTCAATGTGTAGGTGAAGTTCAATCGCGAGTGGTTCAAATTGTGCGTACAAACGAATATGGTTTGCAGGCATGTGTGTGAGGGTGAATTCATTGAGTAAGAATTCATCAGTGAACCAACCTGTAAATGCGTATCCTGGTTTGGTAGGTGGTTCAATAACAATCGGGTCAGCATACTTCACTTGCATCTCAGATTTGACAATATTACCAAAGCTAATCGTGTAAATGTTGTGTTCATACTTCGGTACGATGGTGATATCACGATCAGGCATGGTTGTTAAGGTAAATGGGGTGTCATTTTCTAGCCATCCCACGAAGGTCAATCCTTCTATTTGTGGTGGAGCCATCAACGTAATTTGGCTTTGATAGGCGATTTCTTGATTTATCAATGCACCTTCAATGATGTAGGTTAATTGATAATTATTGATCGACCATTTCGCATACAATACCGCGCCATCCACAGGCATTTGATTGAACACGAACAATGTCGTATACTCAGATTCTGTGTACCAACCCATGAATGTGTGACCTTGTTTGGTTGGATCTGTTGGTTTCGTCACGTTTTCATCGATGATACCATAGATAGTAGATACTTCAGACCCGCCATTGCTGATGAATTGAATGCTGTATTGGATTGGCATCCATTTCACATATAAGGTGATATCGGATGAACCCATCTTGTTAAATGTATATAGATTTTCAAAAGTGGATTCTGTGTAGAAACCTTGGAAACTATACCCAACTCTGGTGGTTTCTGGTGCGGTGATGGCTGACTCATAATCAGCAGTCATCGGAAGAATGGTAGTACCACCATTCACGATGAATGTGATGGTGTATGTGTTGATGATCCATTTCGCATGTAATGTAGCACCACCTACCGGCATGGTTGTAAATACGAATGGTGCAATCCATGTGGTATCTGAATACCAACCATCAAATGTGTAACCCACTTTGGTTGGGTCTTCCGGTTTGGTAACAACATCCATGTAGTTGGCTGAAATTGCTGTGACTGTTGTACCGCCATTTGTATTAAATGTGATCGTGTATGGGCTTGCTGTCCATTTCGCGTACAATGTCATGTTGGTATCTGGCATCGTGCCTACGGTGTATGGTGTGGTGAGCGTTTCATTGCTATACCATCCAGCAAAATCATAACCTTCTTTGGCTGGGTTTGGTATGGTAATGACTGAACCATAGCTTTGTGTCACTGGATTGATTGGCGACCCACCTAGGGTATTGAATGTCATTGTATAACTATTGATGTCCCATTTCGCGTATAAGGTAAACGCTTGTGTTACTGGTGTTGTAAACACATACGGAATGGTGAGTGTTTCATCTGTATACCAACCACCAAAGGTATGTCCCACCTTGGTAGGGTCAGTAGGTTTTGTGATGGCTGTATTATAATCGGTCGTGATGGATGCTACAAGTGTCCCTTGATTGGATTCAAATGAGACGGTGAACGTGTTGATTTGCCATTTCGCATATAGGGTGATGTTGCTAGCACCCATTTGATTGAATACGTATGGTGTGGTTAGGGTAGTTTCAACAAACCAATCGACGAATGTGTATCCCACTTTCGTAGGGTTGGTTGGTTTAGTAATTGTTGCTTGATAGTCTGCTGTGATTGCAGCTACGCTTGAACCACCATTCGATTCAAATGAAATGGTGTATTGGTTGATGGTCCATTTGGCGTAAAGCGTCAAATTGGATTCCGGCATTGGACCAAAGGTATAAGGTGACAATAAAGCACTATCTTCAAACCATCCAACAAACGTATACCCTTCTTTGGTTGGATCGGTTGGTTCAATCACTGTTGCGCCAGAGGCGTACACCACAGGTGCGATGGTTGAGCCACCATTGGTTTGATAGGTAACCGTAAATTGATGGATGATTTGGGTCCATTTCGCATACACCGTAATCCCGCCCGATTGGGTAAGCAGTGCTGCGATGGTAAATGGTAAGGTCAAATCTTCATCGGTAAACCAACCATCAAAAGTATAGCCATCCCGTACTGGGGTTGGTAATGTCACTGAGGTGTCTGTCGTCTTGATGGTTAAGTCTTCTAACTCAACACCTCCATTCTCGATGAATGTAATCTTGATTTCACTCGTTTGATTACATGCAGTCAAAAAAATCAGCAAAAATGCCAATAAGGTTAAAAGTTTACGCATGAAGTTCTCCCCCTTTTATGCGATAACCGATATTTAAAATGAGTTGGGTACTCAATGGTCTTGAGTAGGCATCCCATGAATAGACAATTTCACCTTCAATATATCGCTATCTATGCAAAATTTCAATGTTAATTAAAATAACATTACAGAAAATTGTCATTTTTCTGTTTTTTATGTCGATTTTTAAAGGATTTTACTCAAAAAGAAAAAGCAACCCCCTAAGGGATTGCTCTTTACTATAGATCAAATAAGTTTTCTTTTGGTTTAGCAGGTTCTTCTTTGACTTCTTCAGCAGACACTTCTACAATGTCTACAACCTTTGTTTTGGTTTCAAGGTCTAAAGCGACTTGTTCAACCACGGGTTGTTCAACTTCAGGGATTTCTTCATGTGGGACAACCGCTAAAGTAACTACGGATTGTTCATCCTTCAAACTCATGATACGTACGCCTTGGGTTGCACGTCTGGTTTGTGCGATTTGGGCGATATGGGTTCTAATGACCATACCACGGTCTGTCACGATGATGACATCTTCATCAGGTGTCACACGTCTAAGCGCTCTGAGTGCGCCATTCTTTTCCGTAACATTTAAGGCCTTAACCCCTTTACCGCCACGGATTTGAAGACGATATTCATCGGCGAGACTGCGCTTACCATAGCCCTTTTCAGTGACTACTAAGATTTCTTCCTCGTCGGATTGAACATAGGTCATACCAACGATTTCTTCGGTGTCTTCTAATTCCATACCTCTAACACCTGTCGCGGTTCTACCCATCGAACGAACATCATTTTCATCGAATCGAATGGCTTTACCATTAGACGCGCCTAGAATGATGTGTGACTTACCATCGGTGAGTTTAACTGCCAATAATTCATCATCTTCTCTTAAGTTTAATGCGATGATACCGTTGGTACGGATGTTTTGATACTCATTGACAGGGGTGCGTTTGACGACACCTTTCTTGGTTGTAAAGAATAGGAATGCATTTTCATCTTCGAAGTTTTGAACTTGTGTGAATGTGACCAAGGTTTCATCTTTTTCAAATTGTAGTAGGTTCACAATTGGTAAGCCCTTAGATTGTCTAGAACCTTCTGGGATACGATAGCCTTTAATCTTATAAACTCTACCTTTATTCGTGAAGAATAAGTGGTAGTAGTGGGTGTTGGTCATTTGGATGTGTTCTACAAAGTCATCGTCGTGCATCTTGATGGAGTTGATACCTACACCACCACGATTTTGAGCTTTATATTCATCCATGGACATACGTTTGATGTAGCCATTGTGTGTGACAGTGATGATGACATCTTCGACTGGGATTAAATCTTCGTTTTCAATGTTTAAATCATTGTCATGCAAGCTGATGGATGACATTCTTGGGTCGTTGAATTTTTCTTTGATTTCAGACAACTCTTGTTTGATGATTTGATGTTTTCTGATATCGCTAGAGATGATGTCTCTATAATCCGCAATCTTAACTGCGAGTTCTAAATCTTCTTCTCTGATCTTTTCGATTTCAAGACCAGTTAAGCGTTGAAGTCTCATATCCAAGATGGCTCTCGCTTGAATTTCATCGAGTGGGTAATTCGCCATCAAGTTGGTTCTCGCTTCATCCCCTGTAGGGCTCTTCTTGATGAGGTCGATGATGTTATCGATGTCTTCTAACGCGATGACTAAACCTTCTAAGATGTGTTTACGTTCTTCGGCTTTTCTCAAATCGAAAATCGTTCTTCTTTGAATGACTTCAATTTGGTGTTGAATGTAATAATATAGGGCATCTCTCAATGTGATGGTCTTAGGTTGGTTACCAACTAACGCAATCATATTGATCGAGAAGTTGCTTTGCATTTCAGTGAGTTTAAAGAGGTTGTTGAGCATGACGTGTGGGTTGACATCTTTACGAAGTTCAATCACGATGCGCATGCCTTTACGGTTGGATTCATCTCTTAAATCGGTGATCCCTTCAACCATTTTTTCTTTCGCAATCTCAGCGATACGTTCGATGAGTTTGGTCTTGTTGACTTGGTATGGGATTTG
Source organism: Acholeplasmataceae bacterium UBA6235 (assembly GCA_002441525.1). Classification (GTDB taxonomy): domain Bacteria; phylum Bacillota_I; class Bacilli_A; order Acholeplasmatales; family UBA5453; genus Paracholeplasma; species Paracholeplasma manati. Next base: position 10,608 of record DJWH01000003.1, read on the forward strand.
TTTAACGATGATGGTGTTCTTACCACCCTTACCTTCGATGATTTCGGTCACCGCACGAATGGTAACTGTACCACGGCCAGTGGTATAAGCTTGTCTTAAACCACCCAAACCTAAGATGTGACCACCGGTAGGAAAGTCCGGCCCTTTGACATAATCCATCAAATCGATGTCGGTTAAGTCAGGGTTATCCATGAGGGCTTGAATGCCATCGATGACTTCACCTAAGTTGTGTGGTGGGATGTTGGTTGCCATCCCGACTGCAATCCCGGTTGCACCATTGACCAAAAGGTTAGGATATCGCGCAGGCATGACCAAAGGTTCGTGTTCAGACCCATCGTAGTTGTCGCCAAAGTTGACGGTTTCTTTTTCGATGTCTCTGACCAATTCCATCGCGATTTTAGACATTCTGGCTTCAGTGTAACGCATCGCTGCGGCACCGTCACCATCGACGGAACCGAAGTTACCATGTCCATCCACGAGTGGATAACGATAGTTGAAATCTTGAGCCATACGAACCATGGCTTCATAAACTGAAGAGTCGCCATGTGGGTGATACTTACCAATAACTTCACCGACGATTCTCGCGGATTTTTTGTGTTGTCTATCGGCATACATGCCTAAGTCGTTCATCGCGTAAAGGATACGTCTTTGAACGGGTTTCAAACCATCTCTGACATCCGGAAGCGCACGGCTAACGATGACGCTCATCGCGTAGTTTAAGAAGGAAGTCTTCATTTCTGTCGCGATGTTGAGTTCTTTGATTTTACCGTGAATATAATCTGATCCGCCGTTGTCTTCTTTCTTTTCGGCTTCAGATTCTAACACTAAGTCTTTTTCTAGATCGTTCATGTTTACCTGCTCTCCTATGCGTCAATATTCGATGCATATACTGCATTTTCTTGAATGAAATTCTTACGTGGTTCGACTTCTTCACCCATCAACATGGTGAATACAGCGTCCGCGTTCATCGCGTCTTTTAAGGACACTTGTAAAAGGGTTCTGGATTTAGGGTCCATGGTGGTTTCCCAAAGTTGTTCTGGGTTCATTTCCCCTAGACCTTTGTAACGTTGAATGGTTGGTCTACCACCCATTTGTTCTAATAGCACTTTTAGTCTTTCCTCATCATATACATATTCAACGCGTTTACCGCTTTGAACTTTGTATAGTGGTGGTTGAGCTACGTAGACATATCCAAAATCAATCAAAGGCTTCATATATCTGAATAAGAAGGTGAGCATCAAGGTTCTGATGTGTGCACCGTCGACGTCAGCATCGGTCATGATGACAATCTTGTGATAACGGGCTTTGGTGATGTCAAAATCTTCACCAATCCCTGTACCAAATGCTTGAATCATTGATAGGATTTCTTTATTGGATAATGCCTTATCTAGACGTGCTTTTTCGACGTTCAATACTTTACCGCGAAGTGGTAAAATCGCTTGGAATGCGGAATCCCGGCCTTGTTTTGCCGATCCACCCGCGGAGTCACCTTCAACGATGTAGATTTCAGATTCTTCTGGTTTTCTATTTCTGCAATCCGCTAGTTTACTTGCGAAACCGAGCATATCAAGTGGGCTCTTACGACGAGTCGCTTCCTTCGCTTTACGTGCAGCGATACGAGCACGAGACGCCATCAAGACTTTATCCATGATGGATTTAGCCGCTGTTGGGTTTTCAAGCAAGAAACGTTCCAATGCTTCACCAGCGATTTGAGAAACGATTTGACGGACTTCTGGGTTACCTAATTTGGTTTTGGTTTGTCCTTCGAATTGTGGGTTCGGGTGCTTCACAGAAATGATGGCGGTTAAACCTTCACGGGTATCTTCACCAATAAATGATTCATCTTTTTTCAAGATGTTATTGTCTTTGGCATAATTACCGATGACTCTGGTTAAAGCAAGCTTGAATCCATCTTCATGCATACCCCCTTCATGGGTATGGATGTTATTGGTAAATGAGAAAATGTTGGTTGAATATGAATCGTTGTACTGAAGTGACATTTCAACTGTGATATTGTCTACTTCTTTTTGTGCGTACACAATTTCAGGGTGGACGATGCCTTTATTTCCATTGAGGAATTTGACGTACTCTTCAATACCACCTTCATATTGGTAATCGAAGCGAACCGGTGTTTCACCACGTTGATCTTCAATTGAAATCTTGATGTGTCGATTTAAGAATGCTAGTTCTTGAATTCTGTTTCTTAGGGTTTCAAAATCATAGGTAGTGGTTTCGGTAAACACTTCAGGGTCAGCTAAGAATTCAATCTCAGTACCTGTATGTGTAGATTCGCCAATGACCTTTAATTCGTATTGTGGAATCCCACGTTTGTATTCTTGTTGGTATAAAAGACCATTACGACGGATGGTTACTCTAAACCAAGAAGACAAGGCGTTAACAACCGAAGCCCCTACCCCGTGTAGACCACCGGAGACTTTATAAGACTTCCCGTCGAACTTACCGCCGGCATGTAATACGGTTAAAATCGTTTCTACAGCACTTTTTTTGGTTTTGGCGTGAATATCTACAGGGATACCACGGCCATCGTCTACAACCTTGATAATATTGCCTTTTTGGATTTCTAGACTGATTTCACTAGCGTACCCAACCATCGATTCATCAATCGAGTTATCGACGATTTCCCAAACGAGGTGGTGCAACCCGCGTTCACCGGTTGAACCAATGTACATCCCAGGGCGTTTTCTAACCGCTTCTAGGCCTTCGAGGACTTGAATATTCTCGGCATTGTAATTGTTGTTATTGTTGTTCAAGTTGTCCATATTATTGCTCCTTTGTTAGGTGGATTTGTTGTATATCTTTGATCTCAATCGTTTCTACACCAGATATGAAGGTTTGATATTTGCCTGGTAAGTGATTGAGTAGTTTGTGTTGTTTGTCTTGATCGAGTTCACTTAAGACATCGTCAAGCAAGATGATGGTTTCGATTTGGTCACTATCGTAAATGTCTAATAATGCGAGTTTTAACGAGATGACCATCAATCGCTGCTGGCCTTGAGAAGCGTATGTTTTTGCTTCTTGTCCATTGAATTCAAACTTCAGTTCGTCACGGTGTGGACCGAATGAGGTCGTTTGAGTTAGAATGTCCTTTTCTTTTTTATCGTTTAAAACCTGTCTAAGCGATTTTGATGGGACATTCGGCTCATAAGACACCGATACTTCATCCAAATCATTAAACGCCTTAAAACGGATTTTAAACGCTTGATTCAGTTTTTCAATGAAGCTCTTTCTTTTCTCAATCATCCCATCTGCAACAATACATAGCTGATCGGTGATGATTTTAAAGAAAGTCATGTCGTCATTTAAGGTCAAATTTTTGAGTAATGCATTCCTTTGTTTCAAAATTTGCTTATATTTTGAGAGAACGAGCATGTAGGGTTTATGGATTTGTGACATCTCGATGTCTAAGAATTGGCGACGATCTGAGGGTTGTCCTTTAATCAATTCCAAATCTTCTGGTGAAAACATCACCACACGATAGCCGTTGATATATTCACTCATCTTTGGGATTTGTACTTTATCGATGGAAGCTTTCGTGCCTGCATCGGATATCACCACTTGATAGTGATGTTCATCGGTTATGATATCAACTTTCGCATAAGGCTTGCCTGCCATGATTAACGCCTTATCTTCACTGGTTCGATGTGACTTGGTTAACGAAGCGAAATATATACCTTCTAGGATGCTGGTTTTACCCAAACCATTGTTGCCAAAAATAAAAACCCGTTTGTTTTGGATTTTTAGATGTAAGCTCTCATGGTTCCTAAATTGTTTTAGCTTAATCTCTTTAATCATGTTCGAAGATGTAGACGTCTTTACCAATTTGAACTTTATCTTTTGGATAGATTTTTTTGCCGCGGCGATTTTCTGGTTCTCCGTTATAAAGGATCTTGGTTTCTTCTAAAAACGGTTTGACCATCCCACCAGTAGATACCAATCCAGCAGCCTTCACAAACTGTCCTAAAGTGATGAATTCAACGCCTTCAATCTTAAATGTTTTCAAGTTCGTATACCTCGCTTGATTATATTATATCATAATATAAGGAATTTCGTGCCTTTTATTTTCGATTTTTAGTGTTTTTAATACCTTGAGCGATAGAAAACAAAAAAAGCCTTAAAACGGAAATTTCAAGGCTTCTTGGATGGATTAAATTATTCGATTCGTAGTGGTAAAATCAAGTGTAACATGTCAGGATCTAACTCACCTTTGATGACGAATGGTTTAATTTCGCCAGCAAAATTAATGGTTACTTCATTGGAGTTGAATGCCTTTAAGGCGTCGGTTAAATTCTTCGAGTTGAAAGCAATCTTGATGATTGGTCCAACCACGTCGTCTGCTGGTACGATTTCTTCAACCGCGTCACCAACTTCGTTGTTTGTTGAGGAAACTTCAACAATATAATCCGGACGAATATTTAACTTTACAATGTTATAGTTGTTATCTTTTTCACGTGGGCTTAAGACGCTGACGCGTTCAACCGCTTTTAGAAGTTCTTCTTTGTTGAATTTCACAATGATTGGGAATTCTTTAGGAATAATTCTAAGTGTGTCTGGATATACACCATCTAATAGTCTGGTTTGGAACAAAATGTTTCTAAACTTGAATAGAACTTTGTTTGGGTTAATGAACATTGATACTTCTTCATTGATAGAATCAAGAGTTCTCGATAATTCATCTAAACTACGGTTAGGAATAACAATATTGAATGATTCATAATCGTGGGATAGTGGTAAGATCTTTTGAGATAGTCGGTAAGAGTCGGTTGCGACACAATACAACTTATCATCTTCATGTTTGAGGTTGACACCAGTTAAAATAGGACGCTTCTCATATTGAGAGGTTGCGTAGTTGGTTTCTTTAATGATCGCTTTGAGTGTCTTAGCTTCAAGGACGATAGGTTTACCTAAATCTAAGAAGTCGACATCTGGATAATCTTCAGCTTCCATCACTCTGAGTTTGAATTCGGAACGATCCGCTTTGATTACCATCATCTTATTTTCAATAAGAGAAATTTCAACGCGATTAGATACAATCTTACGCATGATTTCAATAAAGTATCTGCCTGGGATAACCGCTTTACCTGGGGAAGTAATAACCAATGATTCATCGCTAACGATGGTTTGAATAGCGATGTCTGTATTTGAAGCTGTAAATACGAGATGATCTTCAAACACTTCTAGTTTAATGCCATTTAAAACAGGTAGTGGTGTTTTGACTGGTAAGCCTCTTTGGATTACATTCAGTGTATCTAATAAAACATCTTGATTAATACTAAAGACCATAATTTTTCTCCTTTTTATTCTTCTTTTTCAATACATTATTATTGTTAGTCGATGTGGGTTTGTGGAAAACCCCAATAACCGCTTACTTACAATATAATTATAACATATTGCCCACAATTTTACCACACATTAGTTAGTAGGTTTATCGATTTTTTTAAGAATGTTATCAATCGCTAATTTCAGTTGTTCGTTATGTTTCAAATCGTTCTCAATCTTTTCACAGGCAGCGAGTACAGTAGAATGATCACGCCCACCAAATAATGCACCGATGGTTTGATAAGCGATATTATATTTGTTTTTAATCAAATACATCGCGATATGACGCGGTAAAGTGAATTTTGCATTACGTCGTTTTCCAATCAAATCATGGACACTTATACTGTAATAATCACTCACAACACTTTGGATTCGATCATAATTATTTTCAGTTAAGGCTTCTGTTTTCTTTCTGGTTTTGATCAATGTATCTAGTGCTTCAGCAGCAGTATCTACAGTAATATCGATATTATTGGTGACACAATAGAATAATACACGTTTTAGTGCGCCTTCAAGCTCTCTGACGTTCGTTGTGAAGTAGCTCGCAATGAACTCAAGCACTTGTGGATTGATGTCCATAACATCAGGTGCTTCGGTTGAAAGTTTCTTTCTAAGGATTTCGACACGGTGTTCTAAATCCGGGATACCAATATCAACAACTAATCCTTGTTCAAAGCGAGAACTTAAACGAGACATGATGTTTTTAAGCTCTGAAGCAGGTTTATCAGATGTGATCACGATTTGCTTATTTTGTTGTGATAATAAATCAAATAAGCGGAAGAATTCCATTTGTGTTTTTGGAGCCCCTGCAAGCATTTGAATATCATCAATAAGTAAAACATCTAAATCGCGGTACTTTTCATTAAATTGATCCATTTTTTCTTTTTTAATTTGATCTGCAAGCTCTTCGATAAAATCTGATGCTTTGATATATAATACTTTTTGATTGATATCATTATCTAAAATATAGTTACCAATCGCTTGCATGAGGTGTGTTTTCCCTAAGCCTACATCACCAAAGATATAGAATGGATTCGCAACAATCCCTGGTTGATCAGCCACTTTTAAAGCCATTTGAAAGGCAAATCGATTGGATTTACCAACGACAAAGTTATCAAAGCTGAGGGTAGCGATCAAATTACCCGTGCGGTATTTCTTATCTAAGTTCTTTTCAGGGCCAACAAGCGCTTCTTCGCCCACCATCTCAGATGCCAGCACAAATTTAAATTTTATGGTTTCTTTTTTGTACAAGGATTCGGCTAACGAATTGATTCTGGTTAAATACAATCGTTTGATTCGATCTTTGACATATTCAGATGGGGCTAGTACATAAATATAGCCACCTGAGACTTTCTTTACAGATGATAGAGGCTCGAATAGATCCTCATATATTTCATCTGAATAAGATGTTCTTAAGGTGTCTAAGATTTGCCCCCACAGTGCATCGTATTCCTTCATATTTTCACTCCAAACTTCTCGTATACATATATTAGCACATACGCATGAGAGTGTATCAAAATCTTATCCACTGAAATTGTGGGAAACTTTTTGTAAGAGACGACTCGAAAATGACGATTGTGAATTAATTATAGCTTTATAATGGCTTAACCATCTATTTTCATAGACTTTCAAAGATTTCCACAATTGGGGATAACGTGGGGGAAAGTTTCCCACAAAAAAGTGTTAATAACTTTATTGCACTAGAGAGCCATAGACAGCTAAAAATGAATGATAAAAATTATTGACGATTTGGGTTGACTTTTGATTTCTATATTTATATAATAATACACGCATGGTTTCGTGAGAAAGGTGGTTTATTTATGAAAAGAACATATCAACCAAGTAAACTTAAACGCGTAAAGACTCACGGTTTTAGAGCACGTATGGCTACAGTCGGTGGCAGACTCGTTCTATCACGTCGTAGAGCTAAAGGACGCGCTTCGTTAACTGTATAATTTAATACAACATTTTAAAACAACCTGGACTACTCGATTAAAATATGCGATCTCGCACTTTTTGGGTAGTCCTTTTATTTTAAAAATCAAAACCTTATTATGAAAAAGGTATATCGAATCAAGAAAAATAACGAAATCGATGCGATCATACAGAACAAAAAAAGCATAGGAGATAAAAGCTTTGTAGTTTACTACAAAGAAAATACCTTAGCGCATTTCAGATTCGCCATATCTATCGGAAGAAAATATGGTGGTGCTGTACAAAGAAACAAAATCAAACGACAAATCCGAATGATCCTGCATAACCAGGCTAAAGGGCTAGCACCTTTTGATTATGTGATTGTTGTTAAAAAAGATGCAAGCAACCTTTCCTTTCAAGAAATTGAAGCGAACATCTTAAAGCATTTATCAAAATTTAAGAAAGCGGAGCACATGAATGAGAAATTATAAAAAAATCTTAGCTGTTTTTGTTGTAATGACCTTGTTGGTGGTTCTATCTGGATGTAGCGGAGACCCAACTCAACCCATCGTGGTGAGTGAAGGTGGATGGTTCGATTGGTTACTTGTTATTCCAATCGCATGGATCATGCAATTCTTCGGAGCACTATTCAATAATAGTTTCGCTATGGGTATCATTATCACTACAATCATTGTTCGTACCATCGCATGGCCAATTTATGCTAAGAGTAACGACTTAAGTATTAAAATGGCTGTAGCACAACCAGAAATGCAACGTGTTCAAGCGAAATACGCAACTCGTAAAGATCCAGAATCACAACAAAAGATGCAAATGGAAATGATGGCTGTATACAAAAAATATGGTATCAATTTCATGGGATGCTTAATGCCATTCCTACAAATGCCAATCTTCTTGGCTATGTATCAAGTAGTACAACGCATTTGGATTGTTGAAAAAGATGGTGTATTCGGATCGTTTGCTGAAAGTGTAAGCAATCGTATGTTCTTAGGTATCGACTTATCTAAAGCAGGGAATTTCGGTGCAATCTACGGTCAATCCGGAGACTTAGCTGGTTGGATTCTAGCGATCATCGTTGGTTTAACCATGTTTGCATTAAACTACTTAGCAATGAAGAAACCATCATACTCTAAGAATACTTCTGCACACAACCCACAAACCTCACAAGCAGAACAAACTCAAAAGATGATGAAGTATATGCAATATTTTATGGTCTTTATGATGTTCTCTATCTCGCTACAAAGCAATTCACTTGCCCTCTATTGGGTAGTCGGTAACATTTATTCAATCGGTCAAAATCTCATCAATCGTTATCTCAATGAGAAAAAGTACGAAACAATGAAAAATAAGGACTTGGTAGGTTAAACTTATGACAAAGAAAGTTGAATTTGAAGCAAAAAACCTTAAAGAAGCAGAATTAAAAGCAGTTGAATTGCTTAAGATGCCGCTTCAATACATCAAGATCAATACGATTAAAGAAAACAAAGGTTTCCTTGGAATTGGGGCTTCCACCCTTTATGAAGCAATACTTGAAATCAACCTGGCTTTAGAAGGTAAGAAATACCTCGATAACATATTCCAAACCCTAGAAATCGATGTTAAGACAGAGTTTAGATCCCTTAATGAAGGTACTGAAATCTATTACCAAATTCAAAGTAAAGAAAATGCACTTTTAATTGGTAGAGATGGTAAAACATTAGACGCGATTCAAACACTTCTTAAGACATATCTACACAACTATACTGACGAAAAGTTAACCGTGTCACTAGATATTGGTCAATACAAACAAAACCGTAAGAAACAACTTGAAATTCTCGCAACCAAACTTGCAAAAGAAGTTGCCTTTACTAGAGTTGAAGTACGCTTAGACCCAATGAATTCGTATGAAAGACGCATCATTCACACCAAATTAGCTGAATGGAGAGACGTTTATACAGAATCTGAAGGTGAAGGCGAAAACAGACAAATTGTCATCAAACCTAGAAAGAAGTAAGGCCGCGGCCTTATTTTTTTTATTTGTTTTGACTGAAAATTAAAGCTTGTTTTGATGGTATTATGCTATAATAGGAAATATGAAGCGAATGATGAAAATAATATTGGTTTCCGTAGCAGGATTCTTTATCTTTCTATTTGGTCAAACCATCGGAGAACATATAGCAATACAACGTGAAATACATCAATTTGTACAACGAGGAGTGTTGGATGAAGTCAACAGTACAGATACGATTAAGTACTACAAGGTTTCACGTGAAACATATTATCCGAACGAATTAATACGTAGCCCGTTTTATAATAATGATTTTACTAAACCAGGTGCTGCAGGCGATATATTTGTAACCCAACAGTCCCCATTAGTTGGGTACCCAGGCATTCATGAGTTTGTGACGTTCTTTTTTGGAGGTCACGCCGCTGTTATCGATTCAAATAATAAAATTTATGAAACCATTGGTATTCCTGACTCAGACGAAAAACTGCTGGATGTCATGATCAACGGCGGTAGAAATACACATGTCGTTGGCGATGTGTTCAATTACTGGTTAGATGCTGATTATCGCGATACAAATGAAACCGATCCTTCGTATCTCGCTTTTGGAAATTGGTATCGCAATGAATGGATTGGACTAAGGGTAAAAGGTGTCACGCAAGATGATATCGATCAAGTAATGGCTTTTTTAGAGGATAAAGCAGAGAAAGAGTCTCAATATAACTTCTTATTTGTTTTATTCACACGTAATAAATACTATTGTACCGATATGGTTTCAAGAGCCTATGAATCCATTCAAGTCAACGGAAAACAAAAGTATAATTTAAATAGAGATTTAATTGCTGTTACCGTAAATGATTTAATATTATCAAAAAATACATATATTAGTTACTATGTAACTACTAAGAATAACGTTAAACACGTTTACTATATAGGATAGCAACCGGTAAATATGTCAAG
>DJWH01000056.1:0-7173 GCA_002441525.1 Acholeplasmataceae bacterium UBA6235
CCATCGACAACCAGTTCGATTGAAGTGTGGTTTCCGAAAGTGTTTTCGAGGATTTCAATGCCTTGTTTGGTATTAGAGTCTTGTGGTAAATAGGTCGCCATATCATAGTTGGTTTTCACCTGAAATGCCAATATACCAGAAAAAATGGTAAAAAGAATTACAACCGATATTGTCCATAAACGACCTTTTTTTGTCATAAAATAGCTCATATGTGCCCCTTTCTTGAAAAAATCAAATAAACATTTTAAATCTATATTTTAATTTTAACCTGCATGTGATATAAATAAGATATGAAATTACGTTTAAAATATCATTTCAAAACCCGTTTGGAGAAACCATGAAAAATACAGAGATTAAAAAGAAAATCATCAGTGAAACCAAAGCATTGATTTCACAAAAGCGAAATGTGACCATTAAAGATATTGCTGATCGTTGTTATATGAATATTGCTTCGGTCAATTATTACTTTGGTTCGAAAGAATTATTGATTGAACAAGTCATCGATGAAGTCATTTCGGATTTAAAGCTCGAAATTATTCACTTGCTTGAAATCAATAACGACAAATCCAAAAGTGAACTATTAGAAGCGATGATTACATTCACTTACAACTTTTCACTCGAAAATATTGGTTTGATTTCTTATCTCTTTTTGAATCAAGACTCCAGTGAAAGGGCAGGGAATTTATTGATTGAGACATTTTTTTCCAACAACCCATTCACGCAAATGATTTATGAAAAATTGAATGTGGAAATTAAAACCGTTGAACCGATGGTTATTTATGCGAAGTATATGATTTTATTTTCAAGTTTCGCGATGCCACTATTCATTTCGATTGCATCCACCAATACCCCATTGTCTACTCAAATAGAGACATTTAAGAATGAAACTTTTAGACAATATTTTGTCAAAGAATTACTCAGATTGATTGAGGATTAATGTATGGAAAATTTACAGAAAAATTTAGAAAAACTTACAACCCAAGAAAAGCTGAATTTAATGTCCGGTGATGGTTTATGGTATATCAAACATTACGATAAATTGGGCATGAAGCGTTTCATGATGACCGATGGGCCTCATGGGTTAAGAAAACAAGCATCCAATGATGCGATGGGGATTGCTGCATCACATCCAGCTACCTGCTTTCCTACAGCCTCTCTTTTAGCCTGTTCGTTTGATCCCAATCTCATGTATGAAATGGGTCAAGCTTTAGCAAAAGAAGCCATTCATCAAGACGTTTCAATGATCCTAGGGCCAGGCATTAACATGAAAAGAAGCCCATTGTGTGGTCGAAACTTTGAATATTTTAGTGAAGACCCGTATTTGGCAGGGACACTTTCTAAAAGTTATATTGAAGGGGTTCAAAGTTTAAATGTAGGTACGTGTTTAAAACATTATTTCGCGAATAACCAAGAAAAACACCGAATGACTGTGGATGCGATCATTGATAAAAGAGCGATGTATGAAACTTATCTAAAAGCTTTTGGTATCGCCATTGAAGGCAAACCATGGGCAATTATGACGAGTTATAATAAGGTGAATGGTACGTATGTGGCTGAGTCTAAATGGTATATGTCAGCCATTGCGCGTAATCGCTATGGATTTAAAGGTGCATTCATCACCGACTGGGGTGCGATGAATGACCGTGTCGCTTCATTAAAAGCAGGGTTAAGTCTTGAAATGCCAGGATCGAAAAACAACATTTTAAGTAAAGCCTATAAAAAAGGCTTAATCACCGATCAAGAGGTTGATTTCGCTGTAAAACCATTGTTATGGATGCTAGAAAAAGGATCTCAAAAGAAGGAAAAACAACCCATCAATCATCACCATGAACTCGCGAGAAAAATCGCTGCAGAATCGATGGTATTGCTAAAAAATGAGGGTATTTTACCACTAAATACCAATCAAAGGGTGGCTTTGATTGGACGATTCGCTAAAGAACCCAGAATCCAAGGCAGTGGGTCCTCAAAGGTAAATCCTCAATGTGTGGATAGTTTATTGGATGTTTTTACTGCTTCGGGCATTTCATTTGAATATGCCGACGGCTATACCTTAGAACCAAAAGAAAATCCAAACCATATTCAGGAAGCATTGAAGGTGTGTGAAAACAAAGATGTGATTGTTCTATCGATTGGATTAACAGAATTATTTGAATCCGAAGGATACGACCGAACACACTTAAATATTCCCCTTCAACAGCTAAAATTGATTGAAGCTATTACAGAAAAACACGACAATGTTGTGGTTGTTTTACAAGGTGGGTCTGTCACACTCATCCCATATAAGGATAAAGTTCAAGCCATCTTAAATGCATATCTACCGGGTGAAGCTGGTGCATTAGCGATTCATGATATTTTATATGGTAAAGTAAACCCTAGTGGTAAACTGGCTGAAACTTATCCAGTCCATTTAGATGATACGTCCTCTTATCCATTCTTTCCGGGTGGAACAAAGTCGGTATATTATGCAGAATCTATATACATTGGTTATCGATATTTTGATAAGAAGGGACTCATGGTCACTTATCCATTTGGATTTGGGTTAAGTTATAGCACCTTTAAAATTGAAAATGTTCGATTATCGAACAAACATGTCAAAGTGAATCACACGTTGAAAGTCACCATGGATGTATCCAACACATCCACGGTAGACGGTAAAGAAATCGTCCAAATTTACATTTCTGATTTAGGCACTGAGATTCACAAACCATCTCAAGAGTTAAAAGCATATCAAAAAGTATTCGTGAAAGCTCAAAGCAAAGTAGAGGTAACCCTTGAACTGAAGTATAGTGATTTTGAGTATTATGATACCGATATCGATGAATTTAGGGTCAAGCAGGGTCACTATGAAATCAAAATTGGCGATTCCTCGAGAACGTTCTATCATATCGAAAAAATCCAAGTGGATGGCGATCATATAGATTCAACTGAACCAACGGTATATCACACTTTTGACCGTTATATCAGTGTGCATGACTTTGAAGCATTATATGGGGTACTCCCTCCTAAAGAAGATACTGAAAAACACAAGTATCACCTCAATTCGACGATTGGTGAAATTAAAGATACGCGTATTGGTGGCTTTATCTACAAGATTGGCATCAAGGAAATTCAAAAAACACCTGCGGATGCAGCAACCAAACGCATGATGAAAGAACAATTTGAAGAATTGCCACTCAGAGCTATTCCATTATTCTCAGGCGATAAATTCACGCATCGACGCGTTTTAGGACTTATCGATATCATGAACAATCACCCTTTTAGAGGGGTGGTTAAATTATTATGATGATTTTAGGCATACCTGTGCATGAAATGCTACATGAACACCCTAATGATTTGTTCTTTTTGATGCATGGCCATTTTGGCAATAAATCATTTTCACAATTCAATGGGTTAGCTGAACAATTGTATGAGATGGGTTATGATGTGGTTTCCATCGACGCTTACAAGCATGGGGAACGACTACAAGCGCCTTATTTATTAAATGATCCTGTAGAAACCACATTAGCCATGGTGGATGTCATCAAACACACGGTAACGGATATTGTGAGGTTATATCAAAAGCATTATCATCATAAAAATCGATCTGTATCCATTTTAGGGATATCCATGGGTGGACATATTGCGTTTTTGTTGAACCGATACCTTCAGTTGGACTTTTGTATCCCTATCATTGGGTCACCCAACTTAAAGTTACATTACATGATTAAGAAAAAGCCTATTTTAGGTAATAGAATGAATGAAATTGAGTCTAAACTCAATGAACTGACACTTCAGGCGTCGGAATTTCATCCGCGCTATGCGCTGGTGCTGAATGGTGAACAGGATGATGTGGTATCATTTGAACCTGCAAAAACATTTATGGCTGGTTTAAACCATGATCAATACAGTTATCAAGGTTATCCGTGTGGACACGAATTAACCTCTAAGATGATTCAAGATATCATTACATACGTGAGGTCAAATCAATGAAAGTATTGGTTGTCAGATTATCTGGACTCCATTGTGGGTCTTGTTTAAACACCATCGAACGTCTTAGTAAAGATGCAGGTGCACTCAAAGTAGATATCAATATGCATACCATGATTGGTAAGTTTTATTATGATGAAATGGATGAAAACGCCGTGATTGAAACCATAGAAAATCATGGTTATCACGCAGAAAAACTCGCTACTTACGATGAAGGAGAAGCTTAATGTATTGTCCAAACTGTGGCCATGAATGTAACAATGTTCATGACAGACGCTATTTTGAATGGTTCTTTCTATCATTATTCTTTCCATATATAGGGTTCATTGCCTATTTCCTTTTCAAAGAGTATAACAAAAGAGCAGCGAAACAAGCACTCAATGGGGTGATAGCGTTCGTTGGTTTTGTTATTGTCGGATTTTTGATACTTATTTTATACGCAGTATTCATGGGTTTGAGCCATGCCTGAACGTTGTAGTCACTGTGGATATATCCACACCAAAGAGGATACTTATTGTCCTGGATGTGGTCTTTTAGCGGATCCAATCGAGGATAAATCCATCGCTGACCATATAATATGGTTTGTTTTAGGTGCGATATTAAACCTATTTACAGTGCTAATATATGCATTATATNNTTTACTCAGAATGATTGACAAATGAGCCTATTTGGATTACAATAGCATATGACTACAATAAAGGAGGATATCATTCTATGGCATTCGAACGCGTTAAAAAAATGATATTAAATGAGTTAAAAGTTGAAGAGTCAAAAATCACATTAGAAGCTCGCTTACAAGAAGATCTTGGTGCGGATTCATTAGACGCAGTTGAATTAATTATGAACATTGAAGATGAATTTGATATTTCAATTTCAGACGAAGCTGCTCAAAATTTAAAGACTGTTGGCGATTTAGTCAAATATATCGAGTCGCAAGGTAAATAAGGACATTGTTCCTTATTTTTTTCTTTTCAAATGGTTTTTAAAGGCGTATAATGTCTTTATGTAGGAGGGTTTACGTATGAAATTACTGATTTTTATTTTAAATAAAACAGAAAAACTAGACCGTCTGTTGAAAGAACTTGCAAATGCACATTTAACAGGCGCGACCGTATTTAATTCGTCTGGTATGGCTTCGCAATTATCCAGAACCAACGACGAGTCTTTAAGCAATATCTTCGGCTCATTAAGACAACTATTGAAAGACAATCAAAAAGAAAATAAAACCATCATGATGGTAGTTAAGGAAGAACGTATCCCTGATATTGAAGCGATTATCAACCAAGTCGTTGGTAACATCAATGAACCAAATACAGGCATCTTGTTCACAGTTCCAATTGACTTTATTAGAGGTTACAAGCAATAGTATGGTTCTCTTTTATTTATCCGTTATTTTATTAACGGGACTTTTGTTTGGTAAGCTTGCGAAAAAGTTTAAATTACCAAACGTTACCGGCTATTTATTGGGTGGTCTTTTGATTGGTCCCATCCTTGGATTGTTAGGGGTTCATGTCATTCCTGAATCCGCATTTGAAGAATTGCATGTCATCAGTCAGATTGCGCTAGGATTTATTGCTTTCTCAATTGGGACTGAATTTCAATTATCTTATTTTAAACGCGTAGGCAAATTACCAATTGTAATTGCGACACTTGAGTCATTCTTTGCCATCGTAGTAGTATTTGTTACATTAATTGCTTTTGGCAATGACGTTCGTTTCTCGTTGGTATTGTCTGCGATTGCAGCAGCGACTGCACCAGCAGCCACCATCATGGTTATTAAACAATACAAAGCCAAAGGTGAAGTTACTGAAAACTTATTGAGTGTTGTCGCTATCGATGATGCGACTGCGATTGTATTCTTTGGATTATTTGTTGCTGTAGCGAAAGCCATTGGCAATGCCTCTGGCGATATCAACTTGGCTTGGATGATTTCTAAACCATTTGTTGAAATTGTCATGAGTTTGGGTATTGGTGGATTGGCCGGAGTACTGATTTCATTTGGATTCAAGTGGTTCACAGGTCGTGGTAATCGTATTTCATTATTACTGGCATTCATCTTTTTAGTGGCTGCAATGCCTGAATTGATAGAACAAGTGTTGCCAGACTTTGAGGTTTCTACCTTACTCGCTTGTATGATGATGGGTGCGGTATTTACCAACTTAACCAAAGAAGATGTTTTAGATACAGTGATGTATTTAGTCGATAGAGTCACCCCACCAATATTCATCATGTTCTTCGTCATCTCTGGTGCCGAATTACAATTTGATGTGTTATTAACCGTGGGTGGTATTGGTGTTATTTACATTGTTGGTCGTGTGATTGGTAAACTTTTCGGTGCCTTCTTAGGTGCAGAAATTGCCCATGGATCACACAATGTGAAGAAGTATTTAGGTTGGGGCTTGGTACCTCAAGCTGGGGTCGCAATAGGGTTAACCATCGTGGCTGCCAACATTGTACCTGAATATGCAGCTAAGATTTCCGCCATCATTTTATCCGCGACATTCGTTTATGAATTGGTTGGACCACTCATTACGAAGACTGCACTGACCAAAGCTGGCGAAATTACACCTGAAATGGCTCAACAAAAAATGTCACATTAATCAAAAATGCACGATGCGTCGTGCTTTTTTTGACAATTTGTTTTAATTGACCACGAATTGTTTTATAATGGAAAATATGAAAGAGTGATGTTATGGAATATAATTTTAATGCCATTGAAAAAAAGTGGCAAACCTATTGGTTTAATCATAAAACCTTTAGAACAGAAAATGATCAAATCAAACCGACTTATTATGTGATGAACATGTTTCCTTACCCATCCGCACATGGGCTACATGTTGGACACATTGAGTCATACACAGCGACCGATATCATGAGTCGTTTTAAACGCATGCAAGGCTATAATGTCTTACATCCGATGGGATGGGACGCTTTTGGTCTACCTGCAGAACAATACGCATTACAAACTGGTAATGATCCAAAAGACTTTACCTATAAAAATATTCAAAACTTCAAACGTCAAATCATTGAAGCTGGGATCGGTATCGATTGGGACAGAGAATTCGCAACCGCTGATAGTGATTACTATAAGTGGACCCAATGGATTTTTATCCAACTCTTTAAGCATGGTTTAGCTGAAAGAAGAGACGTTGAAGTCAACTGGTGTGAAGGATTAGGTACCGTCCTGGCCAACGATGAAATCGAAAT
>DJWH01000056.1:7287-7949 GCA_002441525.1 Acholeplasmataceae bacterium UBA6235
GCAACCTATTGTGTATTGGCACCTGAAAACCCGATGGTATTAGACATCACTACCCAAGATGAATTATCCACTGTCAAAGCTTATATTGAACAAACTAAACAAAAAACCGACCTCGATCGTGGTGATTTGAATAAAGATAAAACCGGTGTATTCACTGGGGCTTACGCCATTAATCCAATCAACAACCAAAAAGTACCGATTTGGATTGCGGATTATGTCCTCGCTTCTTATGGTACAGGCGCAGTCATGGCTGTCCCTGCACACGACGAACGCGATTATGCTTTCGCCTTAAGACATGGTCTTGACATTGTTAAAGTCATTGAATCCGAAGAAGAAGGATGTTATACAGGCGATGGTATTCACATCGAATCCGGTATCATCAATGGTTTAAACAACGATGAAGCCAAAGAAACCATCATCGCTTATCTAGAATCTCAAGGTCTTGGTAAAAAAGAAATCACCTATCGCTTACGAGACTGGGTATTCTCGCGTCAACGTTATTGGGGCGAACCATTCCCGGTGTTGTTTGATGAAGAAGGCAACACCATCGCTTTAGATGAATCAGAACTTCCACTTGAACTCCCTAAGATGCTCAACATCAAACCTTCAGGTACTGGGGAATCACCACT
Organism: Acholeplasmataceae bacterium UBA6235; assembly: GCA_002441525.1. GTDB lineage: Bacteria > Bacillota_I > Bacilli_A > Acholeplasmatales > UBA5453 > Paracholeplasma > Paracholeplasma manati. The sequence goes on from DJWH01000056.1 coordinate 7,917, forward strand.
AGCAAATCTCTATGAATGGATCAACATCAAAAA
>DJWH01000056.1:7995-16918 GCA_002441525.1 Acholeplasmataceae bacterium UBA6235
GAAGAAGCGCGAAAAGAACTCGATAAGTGGTTACCAGTCGATATTTATATCGGTGGTGCAGAACACGCCGTAGGACACTTATTGTATTCTCGTTTCTGGCATAAGTTCCTCTTTGATTTGGGCTTAGTATCGACCAAAGAACCATTCATGAAACTATTGAATCAAGGGATGATCTTAGGGTCTGATAACCAAAAGATGAGTAAATCGAGAGGCAATGTCGTAAACCCAGATGAAGTCATCGAAAACTACGGTGCAGATACATTACGCCTTTATGAAATGTTTATGGGGCCACTAGAAGCCGATAAACCATGGAACACGGAAGCGATTGACGGGTCTAAACGATTCTTAGAACGCGTATGGCGTATGTACTATTTACCGATTGAAGACGCAGCTACTGAACTGGATTTTGTCTACCATCAAACGGTAAAAAAAGTCACTGAAGACTATGAAAAACAAGCCTTTAATACAGCGATTTCTCAAATGATGATTTTCGTCAACGAAGTTTACAAACAAAAGCGTTTGTCGAAAGAACAAGCGATTGGGTTCTTGAAACTCTTAAATCCGATTGCGCCACACATCACCGAGGAATTGTTCCAAACGGTATTTAATAAAAAAGACACACTGACTTATCAAGAATGGCCAAGTTTTGATGAATCTAAACTGGTTTTAAATGAGATTGAAGTGGTCATTCAAGTCAATGGTAAACTCAGAGACCGCGTATTTGTATCTCCAGATGAAGCAGGTGACATCGTTAAACAAAAAGCCTTATTGGCTGAAAACGTCGTTCGCTTTACTGAAGGCAAACAAATCGTAAAAGTCATCTATGTCCCAGGCAAACTGGTCAATGTGGTTATAAAAGAATAAATCAAGGTGTACAGTTTAGGCTGTACACTTTTTTCGTATTACATACGACTAAGGTAGTACCCTTTATTCATCAAAATCACGTGTTATAATGAGAAAAAAAGGAGATATCTATGAAAATATTAAAGACCGCATTGATTGGGTTTGGCTTTTCTGCGAGAACATTTCATCTACCACACTTACAAGAAAACCCTCAATATCAAGTAGTGACCATATTGACCAGCAATCCTAAAAATCAAGCAGATGCGAAAACCATGGTGTCCAATGTGAAGATTGTTACGAATTATGATGACGTATTAAATGATGATGACATTGATTTGATTGTTTTAACCATCACCAATGAAGCGCATTATGATTATACAAAGAAAGCATTACTAAAACATAAACATGTCATCTGTGAAAAACCGTTCGTCATGACTAAAAAAGAAGCCACTGAGTTGTTTGAACTTGCGAAAGCACAGGGGTGTTTACTACGCGTATTCCATAATCGGAAGTATGATGGGGATATTTTAACCATTGAATCGCTACTGAAGGAAAAAGACTTTGGGAATCTTCTATCCTTTCATGCAAGATTTGATCGCTATGTACCGGTTGTAAAAGATAACTGGCGATACCAAACAGGCTATATGACTGGGATTTACTATGACTTAGCCCCACACTTGGTTCATCATGCAGTACAGTTGTTTGGTAAACCAAAGGCCATTTTCAATCAACTGTTTTTAGATAGACCTAACGGGGTTGCTGTCGATCATTTTGAGATGCAACTCATCTATTCAACGATGATTTGTTACCTTGGTGCACACATTTACGCGAGAGACCCACAACCGAAGATGAAGTTGGTAGGAACGAATGGCACTTACGTTAAATATGGGTTTGATCAACCAGAAGTGGTGATTAAAGAAGACAAACATACCCTTAGTACGATGGATGACAGCTATTTTTATACTACACCAACAGAAAAAACATCGATTGAAGTTCAGTTAGGTGAACATTATCTATTTTACAGACATTTTTACGATGACGTTGTGAATCCCAAACCATCAGATGAGGATGAAAAACGAGCAGTGATGGTTGTTGAAATCATTGAAACAGGGATTGAATCTGTTCAAAAACAGGCTGTCATTGCACTTTAAAAATTAAATAACGCCAATAAAAAACACCCACCTATCTAATACATTAGATAATGATTGGGTGTTTTTTTGCTTGTTGAAATAAATTATAAATTTGTTAATTTTCTTGTTTACAAAACATAGTTTAAGTGTTAAACTAGGTTTGAAAGCGATAACATTCACTTGATAGAACTGTTATAGAACACACGATAATTCTCAACATTAAGGAATTTTTGAATAAGCACATGGGTTAATCCTAACACATTGGTTTTCGAACGGTACTTAGATAAGGTCAATAATTCGAGTGTCATGATTTGTGAACGGAACTTATTCTTAACCAAAGAAATGGTTTCTGGAATACTTTCAACAATCTTACTATTGATGACGATGGTCTTAGGGTTGAACATCAACGATACATTGTTGATCCCAATCGATAAGAAGTCAATAAATTCAGTGTAGGTTTTGATGGCGTTCGGTTCATGGGTTTTATAACGATGAATGAATTCGTCGATGGTGATTTTCTGTTTGGTCAAACTTTCGTATTGCTCAATAATGGCAGGTTCAGCAATATACTTTTCCAAACAACCGTAATTACCACAAACACATTTCTTACCATTCGGGACCACAATAGTATGACCGATTTCACCCGCATACCCATTTTCACCTGTATATAGTTTGTTGTCGATGATGATACCCATCCCAACCCCTGCACCGATATTTAATGATATAAGGTTTTCATCGTGGGTAAATACCATATGTTCACCTAGCGCAGAGATGTTGGCTTCGTTTTCGACATAGGTTTCAATGCCAGTGTATTCTTCAATGATGGATTTCAAATCGATATCCTTCCATGAGTTGAAAGTCGCGAATTTAATTTTCTTTTGTTTGGATAGAATCCCATAGACACCAATCCCAATCCCAATCAAGCCATACGTTGAGTCATAAGTATTACGCTTCAATTCATCGATGGTTTCCATGAGGGTTTTCAAATAAGTTTGGAATTCAACACTCGATACGGGTTTGATCACCTCATAAAGGATGGTTCCATATAGATTAGTAACTACCCCATAAACCGATTCATACAGCAGTTCAATGCTGATGATTCGACCAGCATTTTTATTTAAAGCGTAGATGATGGCGGACCGACCACTCGTCTTCACGATTTTATCGGTTTCAACCACAATGTCTTTATCAGCCAAATCCGCCATGATGGTAGAGATGGTGGCTTTATTTAAACCGGTGACACGCGACAATTCGATACGCGTCGTCTCCTTCAGTTCAATGAGTTTTTCAATCACCAATTTCGTGTTTTCAGATTTGATGGAATGGGCATTAGAGATTTTCATATCACTTACCAACCTTTTCTATTAAGTCTCATTATATAACAAAGATAACGATAAGCAAATACCCAAACATGGGATTACAAGGAGACAAAGATGAGTTATTTAGGGCAGTTTAAACAGATTCAATACGAAGGTAGTAAAAGCCAAAACCCGCTTTCATTTAAGTATTACAACCCAAATGAAATGGTCTTAGGCAAACCAATGAAAGACCACTTGAAATTCGCCGTTGCCTATTGGCATACTTTCACATATATGGGTGTCGATCCATTTGGAAAAGAAACGATGCATCGTCCTTGGGACCAAGTCAAAGATGACATGGAAAAAGCGAAAAACCGTGTCAAAGCAGCCTTCGAATTCATGGAAAAATTAGGGGTCGAATATTTTTGTTTCCACGACAGAGATATCGCACCTGAAGCGGACACATTGGAAGAAACCAATCGTCGTTTAGATATCATTGTGGATTTGATTGAACAAGAGATGAAACGTACAGGCATTAAATTGTTGTGGGGTACAGCCAACCTATTTAGCAACGAACGCTTCATGCATGGGGCAGCGACTTCACCAAACGCTGATGTCTTCGCCTTCGCAGCCGCTCAAACCAAAAAGGCCATCGAAATTACCCACAGACTTAAAGGGGCAGGTTATACCTTCTGGGGTGGTAGAGAAGGGTATGAAACGTTACTCAACACCGATATGGCTTTAGAACAAGATAATTTCGCCCGTTTATTACAAATGGCCGTGGATTATAAAAAAGAAATTGGTTTTGAAGGACAATTCTATATTGAACCAAAACCAAAAGAACCAACCAAACACCAATATGATTTTGATAGTGCAACCGTCATTTCATTCTTGCGTAAGTATGATTTGATCAACCACTTTAAATTGAACATTGAAACCAACCACGCCACCTTATCAGGTCATACGATGCAACACGAATTACGTATTGCATGTGACCAACAACTATTGGGTAGTGTGGATGCGAACCAAGGGGATTTACTCCTAGGTTGGGATACCGATCAATTCCCTACCAATGTCTATGAAACCACACAGGTCATGTATGAAATCATCCGTGGTGGTGGCTTCACAACTGGGGGATTAAACTTTGATGCGAAAGTCAGACGTGGTTCAAATACCATTGAAGATTTATTCTTAGCTCATATTGCAGGTATGGATGCCTTCGCTGTAGGGTTAAAAGTAGCGGCGCGTCTATGGGCAGATAAAGTCCTCGAAAATGGTCTAGCGAAACGCTATCAATCGTATCAACAAGGGATTGGTAAGCAAATCGTCAACAATCAAGTTGGTTTTAAAGAACTTGAACAGTATGTATTGAATCAAAAACAACCAATTCAAAATGAATCTGGCAAACAAGAACACATTGAATCCATCATCAACCAATATATTTTAGGATAGGGGAATACCATATGTTTATTGGCATAGACTTAGGCACATCCAGTGTCAAATTAATCTTAGTACAAAGCACCGGACAGGTCGTCAAGTCAACCAGCAGATCTTTCGATTTGTTGATGCCAAGGCCCATGTGGACAGAACAAAACCCAAACGATTGGTACGATCAAGTCATGGATGGTCTTAGCGAATTGGTCCAAGGTTATGAATCTAGTATCGAAGCCATTGGCTTTTCCGGACAAATGCATGGGTTGGTCTTACTCGATGAACAAGATCAAGTGATTCGCCCAGCCATCTTATGGAATGATCAACGTACCATCGAACAAAATCAATATTTGAATGAAATCATTGGTATTGAACGTTTGTTACAATACACAGGCAACATATCACTGACTGGATTGACTGCCCCTAAAGTGTTATGGGTAAAAGCACATGAACCTGAACTATTTCAAAAGATTTCTAAGGTGATGTTACCAAAAGATTACATCGCATATCGTCTTTCTGGTGTGTTCGCCACCGATGTCAGTGATGTATCAGGGACATTGTATTATGATTGTGCCAATAAGACTTATAGTCAAGAAATGTTACATATCCTTGGGTTAAAGATGAACCAATTGCCCAAAGTCTATGAATCACATGAAGTGATTGGTCAGTTAAAAGCCGAAGTTTCAGCCGATTTACACATCACCAAACCGATAAAAATCGTGATTGGTGGTGGAGACCAAGCGGTTGGTGCGGTCGGTGTGGGTATTGTCGAAGATGGTAAATGCAGCATTTCATTGGGTACCAGTGGGGTTGTGTTTGTCGCAACCGACAAGTTCAAAATTGACCATCAATCGTATTTACAATCCTACCGTCATGCCAATGGTAAATGCCATCTCATGGGGGTTATGTTATCCGCAGCTGGCGCATTGAATTGGTGGAGTGAAAAAGTATTTAAAACGTATAATTATGGTGATTTCTTCGATAAAATTGAGAAAACACCGTTTCAAGATAGTTTGTATTTCTTACCGTATTTGAGTGGTGAACGTTCACCCATCAACGACCCAATGGCACGTGGCGTATTCTTTGGATTACAACTCCAACACCGTAAAGAGCATATGGATCGGGCATTGGTTGAAGGCGTTACCTTCGCCCTTAAACAAACCCTTGAATTGATTCAACAGATGAATACAGATATCAAATCCTTACGTATTACCGGTGGTGGTGCTAAAAGTAAAGTTTGGGCACAAATGATTGCGGATGTGATGAATGTCGACGTATCGACCATCGAAATCGAAGAAGGACCATCCCTAGGTGCAGCCATACTCGCGATGGTTGGTGCAGAGGTTTATCCATCGGTTGCAGAAGCATGTAGAACGATCATTAAAGAGAAAGATGTATTTAAACCCATCGCATCGAACGTTGTATATTATGAAAAGAAGTACCAAGTATTCAAAACACTGTATCCTTCGATGAAAGCATTGTTTCCTCGTTTGGATGTCCATGAATAACATAGAGAGGTGACATCGTTGAAAAAGAAAATACTCGAGATGCGTAACATTACAAAAACGTTCCCTGGTGTTCGTGCACTTGATAATGTTAATCTGTATGTCGAAGAAGGCGAAATCCATTTCATCGTAGGAGAAAATGGCGCAGGCAAATCCACATTGATGAAGGTTTTATCTGGGATTCACCCATCGGGTAGCTATTCTGGTGACATCGTATTCAATGATCATATAAGACACTTTTATAACATCAAAGATTCGGTTCACTGCGGGATCATCATCATCAATCAAGAGTTGGCATTATTCCCGGATTTATCGGTTTATGAAAATATCTTCGTTGGTCATGAAAATGGTAACTACGTCGTCGACTGGGATAAAACCAGAAAACTGGCAAAACACTATTTAGACATGGTCGGCTTAAAAGTAGATATGTTTAAATTGGTAGGTTCGCTTGGGGTTGGTAAACAACAATTGATTGAAATTGCGAAAGCATTGAGTCAAAACGTGAAGTTGTTGATTCTCGATGAACCGACCGCAGCATTGAATGAAACCGACAGTGAAAATCTGTTGAACTTGTTGGTTGCATTAAAACAAAAAGGCATCACATCCATCATGATTTCTCATAAACTACGTGAAGTTCAAAAGATTGCGGATTCACTAACGGTTATCCGCGATGGCAAAGTCATCACCCGCTTATCGAGAGAACAAATCAATGAACAAGAAATCATCCGTAACATGGTTGGACGTGAAATTGAAGATATCTTCCCGAAACGTCCAAAATATGTTGAAGGACCTGTGGTCTTTGAAACAGTCCATCTAAATGCCTATAACAAAGAAACCAATCGATATGTTGTTAACGATTCCAACATCGTCATTAGAAAAGGTGAAGTGGTTGGGATCGCTGGGTTAATGGGGGCTGGTAGAACCGAACTCGCCCATACCATTTTTGGCAACCTCGATAAATATAAATTAACAGGAAGTACCATGGTTTTTGGTAAAAAAGTGGAGATGTTATCCCCACAAGACGCCATCAAACAAGGGATTGCCTATGTATCTGAAGACCGTAAACGGGATGGTTTGATATTAACTGAAGATATCGGTCAAAACATCACCATTACAGCGTTGAAGAAAATCTCTAATATGGGTGTATTGAATTTCATCCATCAATCGAAGCACACTGAAAAATATGTGAAGAATTTGAACATCAAAACGCCTACCATTTTACAAAAGGTCAAAAACCTCAGTGGGGGCAATCAACAAAAAGTCCAAGTGGGTAAATGGTTGTTTTCTGAACCAAAAATCCTCATATTGGATGAACCAACCAGAGGGATCGATGTCGGTGCGAAATATGAAATCTACTCCATCATCAATGACTTGGTTGCATCCGGGATGAGCATTCTCCTCATCTCATCCGAATTACCCGAAATCATGGGCATGTGTGACAGAGTCTATGTGATTGCTGAAGGGGTACAAACTGCAGAGTTCAAGATTGAAGATGCGACCCCAGAAAAAATCTTAGAAAAGGCCACTTTATAGGTGAACAGAAATGAAAAAAATCAATCCAGTTTTAAAATATTTCCTAACACTGATATCCTTATTCCGATCTAACATCCGTGATTATGGTATGTACATTGCTTTAGCGGTCATCTTTATCATATTCCAAATCATGACCAATAGTGTATTCTTAGGGCCTATTAATTTTACAAACTTATTGAATCAAACCGCGTATGTTGCCGTCTTAGCGGTTGGTATGACACTCGTGATTGTAACTCGACAAATTGACCTGTCGGTAGGTTACTTAGGAGCATTCCTTGGTGCATTCGTGGTGGTTGCGGTTGAAAATAAGAATTGGTATGTCTTTGCAGCTTTAATGGTCGCACTGATCATCACCATCGTGGTTGGATTCCTCAAAGGGTTCTTGATTGCGAAAGTCAAAGTGCCATCATTTGTTGTCACATTGGCGGGTATGTTTATCTTTAAAGGCTTCTTGATGATTCGTACGAATAACCGTACCATCTCGACTTCAAACAATTTCTTTAACAAATTAGGGGTTGGCTACTTAACAGATAACATCGTGGGACAACTGAATGTATTGACATTTGGTGTTGGTATATTCATCGCGTTAGCGATACTCACCCTAGCAATCTATAAACGTGTTAAAAACCAACGCTTAAATGTACCCGTTGAAATCCCAGAAATCTTCGTCACTAAACTATTATTTATGCTCGCAATGGTTTTGTTTATTTCATATAACTTAGCCATTTATAAAGGGATTTCTTGGTTATTATTGATCACAGTGATTGTGGTGGGTATCTATCATTTCTTAACCACACAAACCGTATTGGGCAGACGTATTTACGCTGTTGGGGGAAACCCAGAAGCAGCGGAATTATCTGGTATTAACGTCAAGAATATCATCATCATCGTATTCATTTCCATGGGTATCCTATCATTGGTTTCTGGGGTCATGTACGCATCCTATGTACAAAACACCTCTCCAAACCATGGACCTTTCTGGGAATTATACGCCATCGCAGCAGCCTACATTGGTGGGACATCTGCGAATGGTGGTGTGGGTAAGGTAGTCAATGCAGTCATTGGTGCGGTCGTTATGATGTCACTTAAAAACGGGATGGCACTCGCAGGCGTCAACGCGAACATTGAACCAATCGTACTTGGAACAGTCTTGTTATTAGCCGTTGTATTTGATATATACACC
>DJWH01000066.1 GCA_002441525.1 Acholeplasmataceae bacterium UBA6235
GCTTCCCCACCAGAGAGGGTGGCTGCTTCACGGGATAATGTTAAATATTCTAACCCCACATCTTTTAAGAAAGTCAGTCTGGCATTTACTTCATTGATGATGCTTTCTGCAATCTGTGTTTGTTGGGTGTTGAGTTTGAAATTGTCTTTACGAATGAGGATTTGTTCAACCGACATATCGGTCAATTCAGCGATATTTAATCCATCAATCTTAACGCTTAAAGCCGCTTTATTAAGACGTTTTCCGTTACATACTGGGCAAACTTGTTCAGTCATATAAGACTCAATCCATTCGCGAATCCAGGTACTGCTGGTTTCAATGTAACGACGTGAAAGGTTGCTGATAACCCCTTCATATAAACGCACGGTTTCATGTACTCTACCCGATGAACTTTGGAGTTTAAAGTGAATCTTATCTTTAGATCCATAAAGTATGATATCGAGTTTTTCACGATCCAAATCTTTGATTGGAATATCCATATCGATATTGTAGTGTTTACATACCGTTTGTAGTTCTAATCCTTGTAGATTTTCATCGTCTTGATTACGGTAAGGCACGATGCCACCATCGTTTAAACTACGGTTGAAATTGACCACCAAGTCTTCCGATACAGTCAGTTTTTTACCCAAACCATTACATTCAGGACATGCACCAATGGGTGAGTTAAATGAGAATAGTCTTGGTTCTAAATCCGGTATGGTGAAATCACTATCCGGGCATGCATAAGTTTGACTAAAGGTGAGTTTTTCACCACCCACGATTTGTACCTCAACAAAACCACCAGACTTATTGGCAGCGAGTTCTAAAGCATCATAAAGACGGCTTCTAATATCATCTTTGATGACTAAGCGGTCGATGACCAACGAGATGTCGTGTTTCTTGTTTTTATCCAAATCAATCACAGGCTCTAAGTCAACCAACTCACCATTGATAATGGCTCTTACAAACCCATCTTTTACAAACCCTTCCAATACTTTCTTGTGGGTACCTTTTTGTAGTTTAACCACCGGACTCAATACCATGACACGGGTATTTTCCCCCAAGTCTAAAACACGATTGGTCATTTCTTCAATCGTTTGTTTAGAAAGCGGGATATCTGTGCCTGGGCAGTAAGGAATCCCAATTTTGGAATACATTAGGCGTAGATAGTCATAAATTTCAGTGACTGTACCTACGGTTGACCGTGGGTTTTTAGACGTGGTTCTTTGATCAATAGAAATGGCTGGACTTAGCCCATCAATTTTATCTACATTGGGTTTTTCAAAGGACCCTAAGAATTGTCTTGCGTAAGACGATAAAGATTCAACATAACGTCTTTGACCTTCTTGATACAGGGTGTCAAATGCTAAAGACGATTTACCAGACCCAGATAAACCTGTCATGACGATCAGTTTGTTTTTAGGGATGGTTAAATCGATATTTTTGAGGTTATTTTCTTTCGCACCTTTGATGACAATAAAATCATTATTGCTCATTTGGTATCATCTCCTTAAATGCAAGCTCATCGATGACTTTCACACCGAGTGAATTTGCTTTTTCGAGTTTAGACCCAGCATCGGAGCCAGCCAAAACATAATCGGTCTTTTTCGATACCGATCCACTGACCTTACCACCGAATGATTCAATGATAGCTGCTGCATCCTCTCTCGTAAATGTTTCTAGTTTACCAGTCAGCACGAACGTCTTTCCGTCGAATAACGGACTGATGGTGGTTGTTTTTTGAGCCATGGCAGTTTGAATGCCAATATCATGTAATGTATGAATCAGTTGTTTCGCGTAATCGGTACTAAAGTATTGAATGACACTGTTCGCAATCGCTTCACCAATATCATCAATAGCCGTCAATTGTTCAAGGGTCGCTTCACTCAATGCTTCCAATGAAGGGAATTTTTTTAACAACAATTTAGCTACTTTCGCGCCAACATGATTAATGCCGAGTCCAAAAAGCAGTTTGTCTAAACTGTTTTGTTTGGAGACTTCAATGGCTTCTAATAAATTGTCCACTTTCTTTTCACCCATGCGATCTAATTCGATGAGTTTGTCTCTTTGATCCTTTAAATAATAGATATCGAGGAAATCTTTGATATAGCCTTCTTCATAAAGTTGAATGACAATCTTTTCACCCAATGAATCGATGTTCATCGCTGGTCGGCTAGCAAAGTGAATTAGCTTACCCACGTGTTGCGCAGGACAGCCCGGATTCACACAGAACCAATCGGCTTCTTCTGGTTCACGGTATAAAGGCTCGCCACAACTTGGGCAGGTTTCAATCATTTTAAATGGTACTGTTGATTGTCTATTTTCAATCACAGGTCTAACTACCTCAGGGATAATCTCGCCTGCTTTTCTTACAATCACATCATCACCGATTTCGATGTCGAGATTTTTTATGTAGTCTTCATTATGTAAAGTTGCGCGCGCGACCATCGATCCGGAGATGAGTACTGGGGTTAATTCAGCAACAGGAGTAATGACACCTGTTCTGCCCACTTGGAACGTGATGGCATTCAACTTGGTAATAACTTCTTCTGGTGCAAACTTATACGCGATTGCCCATTTAGGGTATTTTACTGTTTGTCCAATTTGGTCATACTTAGTAAGTTCATTCACTTTTATAACCACACCATCGGTATCGTACGGTAATGATTTTCTGAGTACATCATATCGATGAATATGTTCAATCACTTCTTGTATGTTTTTCGCAACCACATAATTAGGGTTGGTTTTGAATCCCAATTGAGAAAGATAGTTGAGTACACCGGATTGGTTTTTAACGCCATACGTTTCTGCGTCCACCAAGGTATAACAGAAAATATCCAGTCCTCGACTAGATACAATCGCTGAGTCCAATTGACGTATGGTGCCTGCAGCTGCGTTACGTGCATTTCTAAAAAGTTCTAAGCCTTCCTTAGCTCGTTCTTCGTTGGCTTTTTCAAAACTCTTGTGTGGCATGAATACTTCACCACGTACTTCAAGGCTCACCGGTTCAGATAGTTTCATTGGGAGACTCTTGATGGTTCTGACATTGGATGTGACATCTTCTCCAACCACGCCGTCACCACGGGTTGACGCACTGATAAAAATGCCATCTCGATATTTTAGGTTAATAGCCAACCCATCTATCTTTAATTCCATATTATAGGAATAGCCTTCAACTTCTTTAGACACGCGTTCATCAAAGTCCAATAAGTCTTGATCACTGAACGCATTCGATAAAGACATCATAGGTTTGTCATGAACGACTTTATTGAATTTATCTAAAACAACCCCGCCAACTTTTAAGGTTGGAGAGGATGGATTTTTATACTCTGGATGATTGGTTTCTAATTCAATCAATTCTTTCATCCATAAGTCATATTCAAAATCGGATACGGTTGGTCGATCCAATGTATGGTACTCATAATTCGCTTTTTCAATGGCTTGTTGTAAATCCATCATTCGTTTCTTAATGTCCATAAAAATCACCGTAAATATTATAACATATTTACACGATCCCAAAGTAGCTTTTGACAACTCATGTTAGTGTTTTGTCACAATCACTTTAGATTCTTTGACAAATTTTGGGATACGGTTGGTTGTTGGTGATGTCATGATCAGGATGTCCTTAGCACGAGTCATTCCTACGAAAAACAATCGTCGTTCTTCTTCTAATTCCTGACGCGATATAGGACGTTTATCTTCAATGCCCATGATGAATACGATACGATATTCTAGACCTTTAGATTGATGAATTGACAAGCAAACGATATCTAAGTAGTAAGAGGATTGTAAAAGTCGTTTGATTTCAGTGGCTTGAAAATGATTTCTGACGAGAATAATCATGTCCTTTTGGGGGTGTTTTTGACCTAAAAAATGACGTATTTTTGAAAAAACAAAATCGGCTTCTTTCTTAGTATTATTAAACTGGTGAAATTCTATGATGCCAACCTCTTTACGATGTGCTTTTAGTACCTTGGGGAACCTGTGATGGTTGTGTTTAATCAGGGTATTGGCAGCGTTAATTATAGATTGAGTAGAACGATAGGTATCATCTAGTGCATATACTGAACACCCAAATGTTTTGATGATATGATTAACCATATTATGAGCAGAACCTCGAAACTTATATATGGATTGATCGGGGTCACCAACAAAACATATAAATGTATCACTATGAACAAGGTGTTTTAGTATCTCAACCTGAATATTTGATAGGTCTTGAGATTCATCGATAAAAATGTAAGAATAGCTATTTAAAGGGGTGTTTTTAGCCTTCAATTCTTTCAATAAATGTAGAAACTCGATTTCTAGGTCAACATAGTCAAATAGGTCATTTTTA
>DJWH01000044.1 GCA_002441525.1 Acholeplasmataceae bacterium UBA6235
ACATCAGGCATCAAGTCTGATCAAAAATTATACTATAGAGATAAAACCCATGCCTGAAATCATTGTGGTCGAAGGTAGACACGATTATCAAAAAATCAAAGCGGTCTTACCTGAAGTAGATATTTTAGTCACCAATGGGTCTGCCATTGAAGAATCATTTTTACAACAATTAGAACGCCTTTCTACTACACATGACATCATTGTGTTTGTAGACGCAGATAACGCGGGGGAAAGACTGAGAAGAATCATAACCAAACGAATCCCATCTGCAAAACACGCCTTCATTGAACGGAATCTCTCGTTATCTCACAATGAAAAGAAGGTTGGGATTGAACACGCAGATCACGACACCATTTTGACTGCGTTACAGTTGAAACGCAGTGCGAAACCAGGTTCAGATATCACAAGACATTTTTTATTAGAACTTAAACTCATCGGCGAAAACGAGTCACGTAAGAAAAGACTCTTTTTGTGTGAGGCACTCAATATCGGTTATACCAATGGTAAAGGTTTATACCAAAGACTCGCATTATTTGGTATTACCCAACAAGAAGTGAAGGAGGTACTGGATGGATACCCATCGTCCTAAAAAGAAATTCGGCCAAAACTTTTTACAGAGTGATGGCATCCTCAAAAAAATCATCAGTGAATCCAAAGTCACAGAAGATGATCATGTGATTGAAATCGGTCCAGGTAGAGGTGCACTGACCAAATATTTGGTTCACGCCGCCAAGTCTTTAACCGCGTTTGAAATCGATACGACGTTAACGTCATATTTAAAACCCCTTGAAGAAGCACACGATAATTTCAACGTGGTTTATCAAGATATCTTAACGGTGGATTTAGATGACTACATTCAAAAACACATTGGATCGAAAGTCAAAGTCATCGCGAACATCCCGTACTACATTACCAGCCCAATCATCTTTAAACTCTTAGAATCGAAGATGGTGAGCGAAGCGACACTTTTAATTCAAAAAGAAGTTGCGGATCGGATAGTTGCGAGTGAAAAAACAGGGGATTATGGTTCGTTATCGATTATGATCAACTATCAAGCGGAAGTTAAAAAGTTGATTCAAGTGAAAAGAACGGCTTTTTACCCTGTCCCAAATGTCGACTCTACGGTGATTCAAATCATCAAACACAATCAATACCAAGACTTGATTCAAGATGAAGCGCTGTTTGTAAAACTCGTCAAAGCGGCGTTCACACAAAAGCGTAAAACCTTAATCAATAACCTGGTTGAATTGTCTGGATTATCCAAAGAAGATTTATTGAACAAGCTCAAAACCATCGATTCAAAATACGACCATTTTACCAGAGCGGAAAGCTTGTCGATTGAAGATTTCATCAGACTTGCGAACGGGTGGACAATATGATGGAAAAAGCTTATGCAAAAATCAATCTCATTTTGGATATCGTCGGCAAAAGACCCGATGGGTATCATGAACTGAAGAGTTTAATGATTCCAATTGATTTTTATGATGAACTCCATTTTGAACCTTCAGATCAAGTAGAGCTGATTTCGAATGTCGATATTCCCAATAACGCCATATTAAAAACAGTACGACTCATCAAAGACACCTATCACATTCAACAAGGGGTCAAGATTACGTTAAATAAACGCATTCCACTAGGAGCAGGCTTGGCTGGCGGGTCAGCCGACATCTCCGCGACCATTCGTGGGTTAAATCGTTTGTGGGGTTTACAGTTACCCAATCGAGCGCTTGCTCAACTAGCGAACGCGCTGGGGTCAGACACACTCTTTTGTCTGTACAATCAACGAGCTGTGATTTATGGACGTGGTGATCAAATTTCGATTTTACCACCTGGAAAACCCATACAAAATATCACATTGGTTTGTCCGAATATACCTGTACTCACCAAAGACGTTTTTAATGTATTTGAAAAAGACGTAAACCATGATTTTGAAATCGTATTTAATACGTATTTGGTGACCAAAAAAGAGTCATTACTATACAACGATTTGTTAGCACCAGCCTTTAAAGTTTCACCTAAGTTAAAAGCAATCTATGAACACCTCGTATCCTTGGGGCTTAAACCTCATTTATCCGGGAGTGGGTCTACCTGCTTTTTATTCGACTTAACAGACGCTCAAAAAAATATGTTAAAAAACATCGATGACGTTACAATCATCGATACACAAGAACATCAATAATTGTTATAATGAAAACGGGGGTAATATCTTATGTCAATCGTAGATGGAAAGAAAGTCAAACTATTTAGTTTGTCATCGAACAAAAAACTAGCACAAGAAATCAGTGAGGAATCTGGGATTCCACTATCTGAATGTGAAGTCACACGTTTCGCCGATGGTGAAATTGGTGTCAACATCACCGAATCGGTGAGGGGTCATCACGTATTCGTGATTCAACCGACATCCAAACCAGTCAATGACCATTTGATGGAAGTCCTCATTTTCACAGACGCGTTAAAACGCGCCTCTGCAGCGAGCATCACCATCATCATGCCGTATTATGGCTATTCTAGACAAGACAGAAAAGCGAAATCTAGACAACCAATCACCGCGAAATTGGTCGCGGATTTACTCCAAGTTTCTGGGGTTGACCGTGTCATCTGTATTGACTTACACGCAGCCCAAATCCAAGGGTTCTTCGATATTCCAATCGATAACTTCCCTGGGATGCCACTACTTGCAAGCTACTTCCTGAAATGCAACCTACCGGATGTCACCATCGTCTCTCCAGACCATGGCGGCGTGACCAGAGCGAGAAGCTTTGCGAAATTCTTCAACGCGCCAATCGCGATCATCGATAAACGTAGACCAGAAGCGAATAAAGCTGAAGTCATGAACATCATCGGGGATGTGTCAGGTAGAACCTGTATCATGGTTGATGACATCATTGATACCGGTGGTACACTCATGGCTGGTGCTCAAGCATTGGTTGACGCTGGTGCGAAAGCAGTCTATGCTGCAGCGACACACCCATTATTCTCTAATAACGCAATTCAACGTTTACAAGAATCTGCGATTAAGAAAGTCGTTGTGACCAATACCGTGGTCATCGAAGACTTAAAGAAATACGATAAAATCACGCAACTCTCGATTGGCCAGCTACTAGGTAGAGCGGTCATCAACATCATCGATGACGAACCAATCAGCCAAATCTTTGAACGCATTTACGAAACCCACAAAGAGGAATAATGAAACTCATCGTTGGTTTAGGCAATCCTGGTAAAGAATATGAACACACCAGACACAACGTTGGTTTTGAAGTCATGGATGTTCTTGCGAAAGAACTGGACGCCACCTTCAAACTCGACAAGGCTTTTAAAGGTTTGATTGCGACCGTCAATGTCTCAGAAGAAAAAGTGATTTTATTGAAGCCAACCACGTTCATGAACCTCTCTGGTGAATCGGTGATCGCTGTGGTGAACTTTTATAAAGTCCCCATCGAAGACATCCTCATTATATACGATGATGTTGCCTTAGATTTAGCAAGATTACGACTCAGAGAAACCGGTTCAGCAGGTGGACATAATGGCGTTAAGAGCTTGATTGCACACCTAGGCACACAAGCATTTAAACGGGTTCGAATAGGGATATCCGGTACTGATAAATCGCTCTGTTCACACGTTTTAGGTAAGTTTAACAAAGACGAAAAAACCCCGATGCAAATCAGTTATCGCTTCGCAGCTGACGCCGCGAAGGATTTCATCAAAGGCGTTAAATTCGTTGATATCATGACCAAATACAATACCCCGGGGGTCTCCTAGACCCTCCGGTTTTTCACGTCCAGAGGTGACTTATGAAGGCATTTTTACAGTATTTTAAAAACTTAATTCCCAATAAGGAAATCATTCAAACCCAAAAGGATTTGGTGATCAATCAAACCAATGATCATTATAATATGACACTCATCGCGTGTGACTTTATCGAGAACAACCACTCGATTTTTGTCGTGCTACCCAACCTCTATATGGCACAACAATACTATGACGGCTTATCCAATCTCCTAACAAACGACGATGTGTTGTTCTATCCTTCCGATGAAGTATTGACCTCACTCCTAGCACTCACCTCAATCGAATTCAAAATTGAACGTATCTACACCATTGGTACTTTATTGAAGGGTGTGAAAAAAGTTGTCATCACACACCAAACCGCGGTCATCAAAAAACAACGCAGTCCATTACACTGGGAAGAAGCGTCGATGACACTCCATGTCGGGGACGCCATCAATCAATCGGTCTTTGTCAATTATTTGGTTGACCACGGGTATAAACGTGAATACACCGTATTAAAAACCGGTGAGTTCGCGGTTCGTGGAGACATCATTGATATTTTCCCTATAGGTAGTGAAACCCCATATCGTTTAGACATAGGGTTTGATGAGATTGAAAAGATCAAACTCTTTAGACCGGATACCCAAATTTCGTTTGGACAAACCGAATCGATTTCAATCTTACCGATGAACGAACTCTTTTTCAGTGACGGTGAAAAAGAAGGCGTCGTTGATCGCGTTGAAACTTTCATGGGGAAACACAAACTGTCAGACTTAGAATCGAAGAAGTTTAATCAAGATTTGGATAAACTCTATCAACGCATGGATTTGGATGCGTTAACGTATT
>DJWH01000043.1 GCA_002441525.1 Acholeplasmataceae bacterium UBA6235
TTTTACCTCTGCGCGTGACCACGATCTAGATAAAATTAGAGGTCTGGAACTCGGTTCAGATGATTATCTCGCAAAACCCTATTCACCGAGAGAACTCATCTTAAGGGTCAAAGCCATTTTAAGAAGAGCCAATCGTATGAGTCCTAACCTATTAAAATATGATAGCTATGAAATCAACATTGAAAAACGCATTATTAAAGAAAACGATCAAGTGATTGAACTCACCAATAAAGAATTTGAATTGATGTTGTTCTTTGTCGAAAATAAAAACCAAGCCTTCTCTAGAGAACAAATTCTCGCCCATGTTTGGGGACAAGATTATTATGGTTCCGATAGAGTCGTCGATGACCTATTAAGAAGACTTAGACAAAAAATGCCGAACCTCATGATCGAAACCATCTATGGTTATGGATACCGATTGTTATAATGAAAAAGTTTAAACTGTCGACTCAAGTAGTCATTCTATTTACGACAGTCACCATTTTATCCTCGATGATCTTTGGGTATATTTCCTGGCGAAATTACCAAACGGTTTATCTAGGATTGGCCCGTAACCAAGTAGAAACTTACTTAGAAGCGAGCATTGAATTGCCTAAAGATAGAGAAGATTATTTAGGCTACATCCTCGTGACTGTCAACCGTGTTTCCACGTTCCGTGCGGACGTGACAAACCGCATTGTATCGCCAAATGCCAACATGATGTTGGATGGAGATATCGAACGTATTAACCGTATCATTGAAGCAGCCTACCTTGGCGATTTTATCTATAGTGACTCAACAGGTATTTACTATCTAGACATACAAGAACGTCTCATTATTGATTCTGAAACCTCAGAGTATATGATCGCTGTAATGGACAATTCATACATCGACTCCATCAAAGCTTCGACCATGCGTGAAGAAGTATTGACCACATTCTTGGGAACATTCTTATCCTTCGCCATCATCGTCTTTATTGGGAATACCATCATCGCGATGTGGAGTAGACAAACCGCAGCTCGTATTAGACACATTCAAAAGGAAGTCAGTACATTTAATAAAACGGGTTATGAAAATAAGGTTCACCTCGAAGGTGAAGATGAAATCGCTGAACTCGCCAGAAGTGTTGAAGACTTACGTTTAGAGATTCGTGAAAACGAAAAAACCAAACAAGAGATGTTTCAAAACGTTTCTCACGACTTAAAAACACCGATTTCAGTCATTCAATCTTACGCTGAAGCGATGATGGATGGTACAACCGATGTTGGGGACGCGAAAATCATCATCAAACAAACCGAAAAGCTCCAATCCAAAGTCCGTATGTTGTTGGAACTCAATAAGATCAACAACATCGAAATGAACCACACCTTAGAAGAAGTGAATATCAAAGACATTGTCATCAATGTCATTCAAAATAATAAACACCGATTTGGTTCGGTCGAAGTCATTACCGATTTAGACAATTCGAAATATATTGGTGTCAAAGAATATTTTTACACATCCGTTGAAAACATGATTGATAACGCGATTCGTTACGCGAAAACCAAAATCGTTATTACAATGAAAAACGGGACCTTATCGTTTTATAACGATGGCCCCGCTATTGAAGACAAATACATTAAAGATGGATTCAAGCCTTATGAAAAAGGTTCAAAAGGCCAGTTTGGTATTGGCATGTCCATCGTGCAAAAGACGTTCAATCGATTTGGCTTTTCGCTATCGGTTGAAAATGTGGATAATGGCGTCAAATTCACGATAAAGAAGCTTTAATGGCTTCTTTTCTTTTTTCGAAGTCTTGTTTGGAAATTTCGTTGACATGGTTGACCATCTTCATGTTCAACAAGTCATCGCCATGGTATCTTGGAATTAAGTGGATATGAAAGTGGAAAACGCTTTGTGATGCGAAAGCACCATTGTTACTTAAGATGTTTAAGCCATCTGGATTGAAGGCTTTTTGGATCGCTTTAGCGACTTTTGTCGCAACCGCTAGGACTTTACCAGAGAGTTCTTCAGGCATATCAAAAATCGTCTCATATTGAGCCTTTGGAACGACCAATGTATGGCCTTTGGTGGCTTGAGTGATATCTAAAAATGCGATGACGAACTCGTCTTCGTACACGATGTGGGCAGGGATTTCTCGTTTAATGATTTTACTGAATACAGATTCCATATGTTTTTTCCTCGTTTCTTTACTTATATTATATCATAATCAACCCTTCAAGAAAGGTGTAGCATAGATGTTTAAATTTAACCTGAATTTTTGTTCACATTATGAGCGCTCCTGGTTGTTTTATAAAACAAAGGGTGCTATAATGTAGCAGTAATGGAGGATTATCACATGAAAAGAATACCTGTAGGCATCTCTGGTAGACATTTACACTTGACACAAGCGCACTTAGAGGTCTTGTTTGGTCAAGGTTATCAACTCACAAAAATGAAAGATTTAAGCCAACCTGGTCAATACGCGGCAGAAGAAAAAGTCGACGTCTATAGCCCAGCTGGTAAATTGATTGCAGGAGTACGTATCTTAGGCCCTGTCAGACCAGCATCACAAGTCGAAATCTCAAGAAGCGACGCGATTAGAGGTAAATTTGTTGCACCAGTCAGATCATCTGGTGATGTTAAAGGCTCTGGTCCTTGTAAGTTGGTTGGACCTAAGGGCGAAATCGAACTATCTGAAGGTGTCATCGTTGCTGACAGACACATTCACTTCTCTTTAGAAGATGCTGCTGAATACGGCGTCAAAGATGGCGATAAAGTTTCCATCTTCATCGACAACAGTAAAGGCGGATTACTCAACAATGTCCTTTGCCGTGTTTCATCTAAGTATGCATTAGATTGCCACTTAGATACCGATGACGGTGCTGCATTTGAACTCAATACTGGGGATACTTGCATCTTAGTTAAATCCTACAAAATCAACGAATAAGTCCTTCACAGGGCTTTTTCTTCTTCAAGGAGGCTTTAGTGTGTTTCCTAAACTAGAACGTAAAAAAGTATTTAGAGATCCACTCTATGGTTACATCTATGTGACCGAAGCGGTGATCTCAGATTTGATCGACACCAAAGAATTCCAAAGACTCAGACGCATCCGTCAACTCTCTGGGGTTTCGATGGTTTTTCATGGCGCAGAACATTCGAGATTCTCACACTCTTTGGGTGTATATAGCCTCGCAATGAATGTCCTAGAAGAAGTCGATATCCTAAAACAAAAACTATCTGAATACGAACAAATCGTATTTTTAGCCAGTGCTCTTTTACACGACGTCGGACACGGGCCATATTCACATGCCTTTGAACATGTTTTCAAAGTGAGACATGAAAAATCCACAGCGCTCATCATCACGGGTAAAACAGAAATCCATGAAGTGTTAAATCGATACGATGAACACTTAGCGAATGACATCGCGAGTGTCATTTTAAAGACTGGACAATTCCCCATCATCGAACAGCTCATTTCCTCACAACTCGATGTTGACCGTATGGATTATTTGGAAAGAGATGCTTTCCATACCGGTGCCGCGTATGGTCGCTTAGATAAAGATCGTATCATTCGAATGCTCACCATCGTAGACAATCAAGTGGTCTTCAAAGAAGGTGCCGTACACGCCATTGAGAACTATTTAATGAGTCGATACCACATGTATTGGCAAGTTTACTACCATCCTGTAGCGAGAAGCTATGAAGTCATGCTAGAATCGATTTACAAACGTATTTTAGACCTGATTAAAAGCCATCAACTCGACGATGAATATGCCGATTACTTAAAAATAATTATTGAAAATGGCTTCGAAGAAAACGCCTATTTTGAATTAGATGACTATTATGTTAATGGCCTTATTAAGCGTTTTTCACATTGTGATGATTTGATTCTCAGCGAATTATGCAATGAATTTTTAAAACGAAAACTCTTTAAATACATCTCTGTAAACACCAATCAAGAACAGATTTTTAAAGACATCATCGATCATAACCATTTAACCGCTTATGAATATAAAATAGATTACATTTCTCAAGCAACTTATCTTGTCGATGAGTTCGACATCGCTGTATCGAAGATTTTGATACTTTCAAAAGACGGCGAGCTTAAAACCCTCGATCAAATCTCACCAATCATCCGTGGATTATCCACATCGGGTATTAAGTCTGATCAAAAATTATACTATAGAGACAAAACCCATGCCTGAAATCATTGTGGTCGAAGGTAGACACGATTATCAAAAAATCAAAGCGGTTTTACCTGAAGTAGATATCTTAGTTACCAATGGTTCCGCCATTGAAGAATCATTCTTACAACAATTAGAACGTCTTTCTACCACACACGACATCATTGTGTTCGTAGACGCAGATAACGCTGGGGAAAGACTACGAAGAATTATTACCAAAAGAATCCCATCCGCTAAACACGCCTTCATTGAACGCAATCTGTCGTTATCTCACAATGAAAAGAAGGTTGGGATTGAACATGCTGACCACGATACCATTTTGGCTGCGTTACAGTTGAAACGCAGTGCGAAAGCAGGTTCAGATATCACCAAGCATTTTTTATTAGAACTCAAACTCATTGGCGAAAACGAGTCACGTAAGAAAAGACTCTTTTTGTGTGAGGCACTCAATATTGGCTATACCAATGGTAAAGGTTTATACCAAAGACTCTCTTTATTTGGTATTACCCAACAAGAAGTGAAGGAGGTACTGGATGGATATCAATCGTCCTAAAAAGAAGTTTGGCCAAAACTTTTTACAAAGTGATGGCATTCTCAAAAAAATCATCAGTGAATCCAAAGTCACAGAAGATGATCATGTGATTGAAATTGGTCCAGGTAGAGGGGCATTGACCAAATATTTGGTTCACGCCGCCAAGTCCTTAACCGCATTTGAAATCGATACGACGTTAACGTCATACTTAAAGCCCATTGAAGAAGCACATGATAACTTCAACGTGGTTTATCAAGACATATTAACGGTGGATTTGGATGCGTATATTCAAGAACACATTGGATCAGAAGTCAAAGTCATCGCAAACATCCCGTACTACATCACCAGCCCAATCATCTTTAAACTCTTAGAGTCCAAGATGGTGAGCGAAGCGACACTCCTCATTCAAAAAGAAGTGGCGGACCGGATTGTTGCGAATGAAAAAACAGGGGATTACGGTTCATTGTCGATTATGATCAACTATCAAGCGGAAGTTAAAAAGTTGATTCAGGTTAAAAGAACGGCTTTTTATCCTGTCCCAAATGTAGACTCTACTGTCATTCAAATCATCAAACACAGCAAATACCAAGATTTGATTCAGAATGAAGCGCTGTTTGTGAAGTTGGTGAAAGCTGCGTTCACACAAAAGCGTAAAACGCTCCTCAATAATTTAGTAGAATTATCTGGATTATCCAAAGATGATTTACTAAACAAACTCAAATCAGTGGATTCAAATTATGATCATTTTACTCGTGCAGAAAGCTTGTCGATTGAAGATTTCATTCGACTAGCCAATGGGTGGACAATATGATGGAAAAAGCTTATGCAAAAATCAATCTCATTTTGGATATCGTTGGTAAAAGACCCGATGGGTATCATGAACTGAAGAGTTTAATGATTCCGATTGATTTTTATGATGAACTCCATTTTGAACCTTCAGATCAAGTAGAGCTGATTTCGAATGTCGATATTCCCAATAACGCCATATTAAAAACAGTTCAACTCATCAAAGACACCTATCACATTCAACAAGGGGTCAAGATTACGTTAAATAAACGCATTCCTCTGGGTGCGGGATTGGCTGGTGGGTCAGCTGACATCTCCGCGACCATTCGTGGGTTAAATCGTTTTTGGGGTTTACATTTACCCAATCGAGCGCTTGCTCAACTAGCGAACGCGCTGGGGTCAGACACACTCTTCTGTTTGTACAATCAACGGGCTGTGATTTATGGACGTGGTGATCAAATTTCGATTTTACCACCTGGAAAACCCATACAAAACATCACATTGGTTTGTCCGAATATACCTGTACTCACCAAAGACGTTTTTAATGTATTTGAAAAAGACGTAAACCATGATTTTGAAATCGTATTTAATACGTATTTGGTGACCAAAAAAGAGTCATTACTATACAACGATTTGTTAGCACCAGCCTTTAAAGTTTCACCTAAGTTGAAAGCAATCTATGAATACCTCGTATCTTTGGGGCTTAAACCTCATTTATCCGGGAGTGGTTCTACCTGCTTTTTATTCAATTTAACCGAAGATCAAAAAAACGTGTTAAAAAACATCGATGATGTGACAATCATCGATACACAAGAACATCAATAATTGTTATAATGAAAACGGGGGTAATATCTTATGTCAATCGTAGATGGAAAGAAAGTCAAACTATTTAGTTTGTCATCGAACAAAAAACTAGCACAAGAAATCAGCGAGGAATCTGGGATTCCACTATCTGAATGTGAAGTCACACGTTTCGCCGATGGTGAAATTGGTGTCAACATCACCGAATCGGTGAGGGGTCATCACGTATTCGTGATTCAACCGACATCCAAACCAGTCAATGACCATTTGATGGAAGTCCTCATTTTCACAGA
>DJWH01000080.1 GCA_002441525.1 Acholeplasmataceae bacterium UBA6235
AAAGACGAACTTTCCTAGTAAATAAAAAAACCACTTCACTTGGCTTTTATTTTGCATAAACGGTCGCAAGTTCAAAGTAAGTTTCTTTGGTTGACTCAATCACACCAGGCATCTCACCATGACCTTTGCCACCTTTGTGTAACGCTTTGTGTTCTTCTGAACCTTCCCATGCATAGAAAGCTTCTCGACTTTCCCAGTATATTTGAATTCGAATTAGATCAAATTGCGGGTTCTTTTCATCGATCCATACTTCACGTTTGACGAAACCAGCGATGGTTTGTAAACGGAATGGTTGACTGAAACGTTCTTGTAAAACCGCTTTTTGACCTTTTTCAACTTTTAAAACCCGTGCAATTATATACATAATCATCTTCCTTTCATCCCTATTTTAACAAAACCTTTGAGTGGGTTAAAATGATATGGTAAGGATTCTATATTAGTGAAGATTCAATTATAAATAATTATATATAAGGAGTAAAACATGAAATCTATTTTTTTAAAAGCGTTGTACGCAGGATTATTGATTGGTATTGCGGCAGTTGCCTATTTATCGGTAGATAATGCCTATTTAGGGTCACTACTATTTAGTTTCGGCCTCCTCATGATTGTATCATCCGGGTATTATCTTTACACAGGCAAAGTCGGCTACTGGGTGAAGGAAAAGAACTATACGAAAGTCTTAGCGATGACCATTTTAGGTAATTTGGTTGGGACATTCATCATTGGACTCATGGTTAGGTTGATGCAACTACCGATCATATCTAAAACCGAAGCTCTATTAGAAATCAAATTGGAAAATGGACCACTTAAAGTACTCTTGTTATCCATCCTTTGTGGTGCGATGATGTATTTGGGTGTGGAAGGTTACCGTAAAGCAAAATTGGAAACTGCGAAAGTTCTTTTTGTCATCTTTGCTGTGATGATCTTTATCTTGTCTAAATTTGAGCACAGCGTCGCGAATATGGCGTACGTCTTTATCGGTGGACAACTCACGCTTAAAACGTTACTTTACTTAACCATTATGGTTATCGGTAATGGCATCGGTGCGATGTTGTTATGCAAAATAGATCATAGTATTGAAAAATTAGATCTCAAAGACTAAAGCGACCTTTTGGTCACTTTTTTCTCTTTTTGGTTTTAAATAAACCCTTTTTCTAGTACACTTATAAGTGTAATGCAGGAGGAGGGATGAGATGAAATTTGCATTGTTATATGACAAAATCAAAGAATCAGCTGTTGCGATTTTGCCGGTATCAGCCATCATCCTCATCATCAGTCTTTCCATCGGCGTTGATACTGATGACATCCTTCATTTCGCCATTGGGGTGGTATTACTGATCCTCGGATTAGCCATCTTTCAAATTGGGGCGTTCGCCTCGATGGTGTCGATTGCTGAAGACATTGGTATTTATATCACCAAGCGTAAAAAACTGGGTCTATTCATCGTAATTGCCTTTTTGGTAGGGTTCATGATTACCATCGCAGAACCAGCATTGTGGGTATTGGGCGATCAGTTTAAAGCGGTTATCCCACAAACTGTGTTGATATTCACGGTTGCGATTGGTGTTGGATTCTTCTTGATTTTGGCATTGGTTCGTATATTATTTCAAGTGCCTTTAAGGGCATTGTTCATAGGGTCATACGGGGTATTATTCATCATCGCGATTGCGGTCTCGATGAGCAGTCCTGACTTTATCCCCATCGCGTTTGATTCTGGTGGGGTAACCACTGGTCCCATGGCGGTGCCATTCATCATGGCTTTGGGTTTTGGTATATCCCATGCCCGTGGTGACCGTGCATCGGAATTGGATGCCTTTGGGTTGATTGGGATTGCTTCGATTGGCCCAATCTTGAGTGTGTTGATTTTAGGGTTGTTCTATCAACCAAGCGCGCCAATGGTGGATACCAGTTCAACCTTGCTCGATTATTTCTTAAGCAATTTAATTCAAATGGCGATTGCGATATTGCCGTTTATACTGTTTTTCGTCGTATTTCAATTGGTGGCTTTCAAGTTATCAAAAAACCGCGTAATCAAGATTTTTGTGGCTTTCTTCTATACGTATATCGGCTTGGTTTTGTTTCTGACTGGAGCCAATGGTGGACTCGTGAATATTGGCGGGTACATCGGTGCTTATTTCGCAGAAAATTTAGTCATGTTTTTAATACCAATCGGAATGGTTTTTGGCTTCATGGTGGTTTCAGCCGAACCATCGGTTGTCGCGCTCAATCACCAAGTTGAAGAAGTATCTGCGGGTGCGATTAGTCGTAAATTGATGATGATTGCGTTGTCTTCAGGGGTAGCGTTGGCCATTGGATTCGCATTATTAAGGGTGGTTACAGGCATCAGCATATGGTGGATCATTCTACCGGGTTATGTGATAGCTTTATCTTTAACATTTGTGTCACCACCGATCTTTTCTTACATTGCATTTGATTCTGGTGGGGCCGTTTCTGGTGCCATGACTTCCGCATTTCTAATGCCACTGGCTTTAGGGGCATCTAGCGCTATTGAAGGGTCAAACCCTCTAACCGATGCGTTCGGTTTGGTCGCGTTGGTTGCCTTAGCACCACTCATTACCATCCAAATATTAGGGATCATTGCGAAGCGAAAGACAGCCCATCGTGTGGTTGTATCCGTGGAAGATGAAATCATCGATTTGAAAGGAGAACGTTCATGAAACTACTCATTACCATCGTTGCCAAAGGTAAAGCCGATGCGGTAGCGAAAATCATTCATCAAGGGATGATTCATTTTCAAACCACCATGTTGGGTGTGGGCACAGCCCCAAGTGAAATCATCGACATCTTATGTATGGGTAATCCCGACAAAGAAGTCTTGTTTTCAATGATTGATGATCAAGACGTTAATCCAATTTTCGATGATTTAAATGAGACATTGGATTTCACAAATTCACACATTGGGGTAGCTTTTACCGTCGATGTCGATTCAATTGGGAAATTGGGTTATGATTTCCTATACCAAATGGAGGGGGAATAAGTATGATGGAAGCACAATCGGTGATTCTATTCATCTGTAATCATGGTTATGCCTATGATGCCATGGCAGAAGCGAGAAAAGCGGGTGCCCGTGGGGGAACCATCATCCATGGCAGAAGTAGCGTGTCTACAGAAAAACAAAAATTCTTTGGGATTACCATTCATTCTGAAAAAGATATTTTGATGGTCGTATGCAAAGAAACACAAAAAAATGATTTAATGAGAGCTATGACTTCAAAGTATGGGGTAAGTACCCAAGCCAGAGGTTTGTGTTTCTCGATGAAAGTTGAAGATTCGATTGGATTTAGTTTCGAACCCTTAGACTTCAAGGTAGAATAAAGAAGACCCCCTACCTCAATTTTGGGTCGAACTAAAGAAAGGTTTATACAATTATGTCAACATTGTGGTTTGCAATCAACGCCATTATGCCGATTGTCCTATTGATCGTTCTCGGTTATGGGTTGATGCGGGTCCATTTTTTCGATGAGAAATTCTTGAAAATGGCGAATCGATTTGTGTTTTTTATTGCCTTGCCTGTTTTATTAGCGAAGAATATTTATGATGTTAGGTCGATTGATCAAATTGAGTTTGGCATTGTGATGATTGCTCTTGTAGGGATATTCTTATTGTTTTTAATCGGTTTAGGTATTGTGATTTGGTTGGTCCCTAAGGATGAACGAAAAGGTGTGGTCTTACAGTGTTTGTTTAGATCCAATTTCGCCATCATTGGTTTGCCTCTCGCAACCTCATTGGGCGGGGGAGAAGCCGCTGCGCTGGTTTCCATTTTAGCGGCCTTTACCATTCCATTGTTCAATATTCTAGCTGTATTGTCCTTAACCATGTTCAACAAAGAACACGGCAACCTATCCTTCAAAAAAGTAGCCAAAGACGTGGTGAAAAACCCACTGATCATTGGTGTTGTTGTGGGCTCAATATTACTCATCATTCGTGAATTTATACCTAAAGTGGATGGCGAATTGGTTTTCTCTATCAAAGCGGATTTACCATTCGTATATCAAGGCGTGAAGTATGTCGCGGACATTGCATCCCCACTAGCCCTCATCGTATTGGGGGGACAGTTTAAGTTTAAAGCCCTCGCTAGTATGATGCGTGAAGTTTCTATTGGGGTGATTGGACGTCTCATATTCGCCCCTGTTTTAGGCTTCTCACTCATTTATTTAGTGGATGCGATCTTCCCTGGTTTTGAAATGAAAAGCAGCTATTTTGCAGGCATGATTGCGTTATTCGCTTCCCCTGTTGCGGTATCCTCAGCGGTCATGGCTTCTGAGATGAAAGCCGACGAATCACTGGCAGCCCAATTGGTCGTTTGGACCTCCTTATTTTCGGTGTTTACCATCTTTGGTATTGTCGTTGTTCTAAGAAGTATCGGACTCATTTAATCCAACACGATTCTCTTTCAAAAGGGAATCGTGTTTTTATTTTGATAATCGTCAAGAATTTGTAAAGTCTGTGTTAAAATAAATACAGTATGAATTACAGAGGTTTTATCGTATGTCATTAGGCCAATCGTTTAATCGATTTGAAAAAAAATATTTGGTGACCAAAGCAGAAAAAGACGAACTCGTCGGTTTTTTATCACAGTATTTAACCTTTGACGACTATTCAAAAGACGATTATTACACCATCTATAACATTTATTACGATACGGTCGATCAAAATATCATTAGACAATCTGTAGATAAACCGCCTTATAAAGCCAAATTGAGACTAAGAAGTTATACCTGTCCTGTTCAACCGACCGATTTGGTATTCTTAGAAATCAAAAAGAAAATCGATGGTAAAGTGACTAAGAGACGGCTCATCATGACCTATGAAGAAGCCAATCGGTTCGTCATGAAGGGGATTAAACCACAGGTGTCTGATTATATGTCTAATCAGGTGCTGAATGAAATTGACTATTATTTGAAATGTAATCGAGTTCAACCGAACTATTACATCGCCTATGAACGTCGAGCGATGGCCGATGCACAAAACCTACTGAGAGTGACCATCGATAGACGTATCGATATACGCCGTGAAGATGTCAGTTTCTTATTGAGTGGTGGACAGTCGTTGTTACCGAAGGATCACTACTTAATTGAAATCAAATCCGGTGAAAATTTCCCGGTATGGTTGGCACACAAATTATCACAAATGAATTTATTTGCGAGAAGCTTTTCTAAATATGGGGAAGCGTATCGTATCAGTATACAAGGAGAAGAATTATAATGGAAAACTTTTTAAAATTACCGATGACAAATATCACTTATACCACCGTCATCATTGTCTTGGTGGTTACCACTGTTTTGGGGATGTTACTATCCTTAGCACTTGCTTATATTCGCCGTAAAGAAGGCTATGACCGTTCATTTGTGGTTACGTTGATGTTGTTACCACTCATCATTTCAATCATCATTATGTTGGTTTCGGATAACGTTGCGAGAGCGTTCAGTTTAGCTGGTGTATTCACCCTAGTACGTTTTAGAACCACCATCAGCGATACCAAAGACATCACCTTTGTATTTTCAACCGTCGCGATTGGTTTAGCGACTGGGATGGGGTATATCGGATACGCTTTAATCATCACAGCCTTCATCATCGCGTTGTTATTATTCATCCATTTTGTAAAATTAGATGAAATCAAAGACAACCATGCGAAACTCAAAATTGTGGTACCTGAAAGTCTAAATTATGTCGGTGCATTTGAACCCGTATTGAACAATTATTGTATGTATGCGAAACTCAAAAAAGTCAAGACGACCGATTTTGGTACCACATTCGAACTTACCTATTTGATCAATATGAAGAATGGTATCAACCAAAAACTATTCATCGATGATTTAAGGGTCATCAATGGCAATTTAAACATCATATTGACTCAGGAGTATTTAGAAAGAACCGTCGAATAATTTACCATGAAATCCTTTCAATACCGCATTTCGATTGAAATCGAATTACCACGTCAAACGGTCGTTGAAAACTTATTTGACTACGATCAGTTTGTCAATTATCAAGAACCACCGCTACAGTCATATGCCTTAAAACAAGGTCAATATTTACAGCCAGGTGCCATTGTGGATTTGGTTTATCTGTATAAAAAACAAGAGATTCATATGGCAGAAATCACCGTAGAATGTGATTTGCCTAACAGCATTCATCAATTATTCATCTTAGGTGAAGTGAAGAACAAGTGCATATCTCATTTCGTAGATACGAAAAAAGGGACACTTTGGACGATGGACGTGACCTTCCAATTCCCCAAAGACGATGGTCAAGACAAACTCGAATACATGAAGAAAACCGAAGAAGACATGGTTACTTTTAAACATTACGTGGAGAATTTATGATCCGATTAGCAACTAGACAAGACATAACAGCCATCCAAGCCATTTATAAAGATGGACGCACACTTATCGCTTCCTATGGTTCACCGCAGTGGCAAAACAACCACCCCGTGGTTGAAATCACTTACGCCGATATCGCACAAAAAGCACTCTATGTGTATGAGGATACAGAAATCTTAGGGGTCATGACCGTATTTGATTATGAACCTACCTATGATGTGATTGAAGGGGCATGGCTGTCCGATTTGCCTTATAAAGTCATTCACCGTATCGCAACCAAAGCAGGTCACTATGGTAAAGGTATTTCAGCTTCATTGATTGATTATGTGTTTACCGGTTTACAGGCAAAAAGCATTCGCATCGATACCCATGAACTGAATGTGCCGATGCAAAACTTACTCAAGAAGATGGATTTCACCTATTGTGGGAAAATCTACCTCAATCAAACCACCGACAGGATGCGTTTGGCTTATCAAAAAGACAAATAATCAAAAAAGTCTTTGACAAATGAATCATATTCATTATAATAGATTATGCGTGGAGGCTTAGCTCAGCGGGAGAGCACTTGCTTGACGTGCAAGGGGTCATGGGTTCAATCCCCTTAGCCTCCACCATTCATCAAGAAAAATACCACTTTACAGTTGATTCTGTTGAGTGGTTTTTTGTTATATTAATTATATTTACACACGTGAATTATGGTGTTAATATGTAATCATAACCATTTAAATGCTATCAAATTCATTATAAGCATATGTTTATTTTGATAGTTGATGATTGGATTCATTGACATGCTTGAGCAAACCAATTTGAAATTGAAACACTTTACGATAAACTACAGTAAAAAGGGGGCTTTATGATGAAAAAAGTATTATTATTGATTGGATTATTGATGACAATGACATTTATAGTAGGGTGTACCTCCAATACCCCAGAAGTAGAAGAACAAACATTTACACTGGCGGAACTGGCTAATTTCGATGGTCAAAGCGGTCGACAAGCTTATGTCGCAGTAGATGGTGTGGTATATGATGTTACAAATGCAGACAACTGGACGAACGGTTCTCATAATGGTCAACGTTTGGCTGGTACAGATGCATCCGCAGTCATTTTATCGAGTCCACACGGCAAATCTGTATTGGCTGGATTACCAGTGGTAGGCACGTTGGTAAACGAATAAAGAAGTTAAATTTTTTTAATGAAATATCGTTCAAATCGATTTATTTGAAAAGATTCTAATTAAATAAAAAAACAATGGTTTTTCGCACCTATAAGCAATTATACGGTGCTTTTTTTTATGTTTTTTTGGAAAATACTTTGAAATTCAAGATATTAAAAACGCTTACAATTTAATGGGGGTTTACAAGGTGGATTGATGGTGCTAAAATAGGTGCATGCACGTATATTTTGAACATCAAAACAACTTGTACGTTAACGGGGGAGATGGTAACCATTCTACCGCGGATCATTATAATATATCGAACATTAAACATCTATCCACGTAGAATACCAGACTGAATTGCTTCACCACAAAAGAGACCAATTATCTTGGGCAAAGCTCATTTTAAGCGAAGGATCTCTGTTGTGTAAACACACTTTATAGAAAGAGAAAGAGAATTATGACCATAAAAGAACTGCAAGCCATCATCAAAGACATTGAGAATTCACCTTTGATGACTTTAGAGCTTGAAATGGAAGATTTCAAACTCAAATTATCGAAAAACAAATTCGAACCAACACCTGTCGTACAAACTGTGAATACACCGGTCGCACCTGAGGTTTCAACACCAGTAGCTGCTGCACCGGTATCTGAAGTAAAACAATCCCTAAATACACCTAAAAACACCATTAAATCCCCATTAGTCGGGACATTTTATGCATCCGCAACCATCAATGGCAATCCTTATGTAGAAGTTGGACAACCCGTTAAAAAGGGCCAAGTCGTCTGCATCATTGAAGCGATGAAAATCATGAATGAAATCACCTCACCTTTCGACGGTGTAATCAAAGAGATTTTCGTCAGAAACGGCGAAGTCGTGGGTTTTGACCACGAACTGATGGTTGTGTCGGAACATGAAAAATAAAATTTTAATCGCGAACCGTGGCGAGATTGCTGTTAGGATTATCAGAGCAGCCAAAGAACTCGGCATTGAAACGGTCGCAGTCTATTCCTTAGCGGATAAAGACGCACTGCATGTGAAACTCGCGGATGAAGCCGTATGTATCGGCAAAGAGAAGTCTAAAGAGTCTTATTTGAACATGAATGCAGTGTTATCAGCAGCTGTCGCTACTGGGTGTAATGCCATTCACCCAGGGTACGGTTTTTTATCCGAAAATGCTAAATTTGTTGAAATGGTGGAATCCATCCAAATCAAATTCATCGGCCCCAACTCACAAACCATCCAATTGATTGGTGATAAAGCCAGCGCAAGATCGATTGCGAAAGCCAATGGGGTGCCTGTGGTTGAAGGGTCTGATGGGATTTTGGAAGATGTCCACGAAGCCATTAAGATTGCGAAAAAAATTGGATATCCAGTGATGATTAAAGCCACCTCTGGTGGTGGTGGTAAAGGGATCAGTATTGCACGCTCAGATGAAGAACTCATGAGTGCCTTTGAGCGTACCCAATTGGAAGCTTTATCTTCCTTTGGTGACAAATCACTCTACATCGAAAAATTCATTGAATCACCAAAACACATTGAAATCCAAATCATGGGGGACGCCTTTGGTAATGTCGTTCACCTCTTTGAGCGCGACTGTTCAACGCAAAGAAGAAATCAAAAAATGATTGAAGAAGCCCCATCACCTGTATTAAATGAAGTATTGCGTAAAAAAATAGGCCAATCGGCTGTAAAGCTTGCGAAAGCCATCAATTATGAAAATGCAGGAACTATGGAGTTTTTAGTTGACCCCAAAGGCAACTATTACTTCATTGAAATGAATACACGAATTCAAGTCGAACACCCAGTCACTGAGTTGATTACAGGGGTTGACTTGGTTAAAGAACAAATCAAAGTCGCTTATGGTAAGCCATTGTCTTTCAAACAAAAAGATTTGGTTATTTTAGGCCACGCCATTGAGTGTCGTATCAACGCAGAAGACCCAAGTAAGGGCTTCATCCCTACCCCAGGTAAGATATTAAACGTATTATTCCCAGGTGGGAATGGGGTCAGAATGGATACCCATATTTATCCCGGGTATGTCGTACCACCGTTTTACGATTCGATGTTAGCGAAACTGATTGTGTTCGCACCGAATCGTAAAGAAGCGATTAAAAAAATGCGTGTTGCTTTAGAACAGTTTGTCATTGAAGGCATTTCAACCAACATTGAATACCAATATTTGATCATGCATGACTTAGAATTCATCAAGGGTCAATATGACACGGGCTTTATTGCAAAATTCAACGCGAGATACGAGGCGAAGCGCAATGAGTGATTTCATAAGCGAACGCAAGAAGCGTATTCAGGAATTTAAAGAACGCTTCCTGAACATCGGTAAAAACAAACCCATCGACATTCCCGATGGGCTCTTCGTTAAATGTGACGAGTGCGGTGCTGCACTTTATGAAAAAGAATTGGAACAAAAACTATCGGTTTGTCCAAACTGTGGACACCATTTTAGAATTGGCGCGCGTAAACGTATCACGATTACAGTAGACCCCAACTCCTTCTGTGAAATGGATCAAGACCTCACATCGACCAACCCATTAGAGATGCCCGATTATGAACTCAAAATGGAAAGCGCGAAGAAACTCACCCATCAAAATGAAGCATTCGTGGGTGGTTCAGCCACGATTTTTGGTTATCCATGTTACATTGGGGTTTTAGACAGTTATTTTATGATGGGTTCGATGGGCAGTGTCGTTGGCGAGAAGGTCACTCGATTGATTGAACGCGCAACCAAAGATAAACGCCCAATCATCCTATTTTCCGCTTCTGGAGGTGCGCGTATGCAAGAGGGCATCTTGTCTTTGATGCAAATGGCGAAGACCTCTGGGGCTTTATACTATTTGAATCAAGCTGGGGTTTTATTCATCAGCGTTATGACTAACCCAACCACTGGAGGTGTCGCCGCGAGTTTTGCATCGTTAGGTGACATCAACATCGCTGAAAAAACAGCCACCATTGGATTTGCAGGTGCGAGGGTCATCAAACAAACCATCAAACAAGATTTACCCCCACACTTTCAAACTGCAGAGTTTCAACTCGACAAAGGTCAAGTGGATTTGGTCTTATCCAGACATGACATCCGTCCTACGTTAGCAAAACTATTATTGTTCCATGGAGGTCAACATGTCTAATACCGCATGGCAACACGTCTTGTTAGCGAGACATCCAAAAAGACCAACCAGCCGTGTCCTAATCAATACCTTGTTCGATGATTTCATTGAACTTCACGGGGACCGTCAATTCAGTGACGATAAATCCATCATTGGCGGTATCGCAACTTTAAACGGCATTCCAGTTACCATCATCGCTGAAGAAAAAGGCGATTCTACCAACGATAAAATTCTACATAACTTTGGTATGCCTCACCCTGAGGGGTACCGTAAAGCGTTACGATTAATGAAACAAGCTGAAAAATTCAAACGTCCGATCATCACCATCATCGATACCCCAGGGGCTTATCCAGGGTTAGGGGCAGAAGAACGCGGTCAGGCACAAGCTATCGCGTTCAACCTTCAAGAAATGATGGGTTTAAAAGTGCCTATCTTAGTCATTGTATTATCTGAAGGTGGGTCCGGGGGTGCTTTAGCGATTGGCGTGGGTGACCATGTCATGATGTTTGAACACAGCATCTATTCGATTTTATCGCCAGAAGGGTTCGCATCCATTTTATTTAAAGATGCAAAACAAGCAGAACATGCTGCATCGCTAATGAAATTGACAGCCCAGGATTTACTGCATTTCAATATCATCGATGAAATCATCCCTGAAGGGGCTGGTTTACACGAATCCAAAGAAGGTTTATTCCATTTAAAGAGTGCATTGAGCAGTAAGATGGCTCAAATCACCCAAGAAAAAATAACAACAATCTTGCCAAAAAGATATCAAAAATACCGTCAAATGGGCGTATTTTTAGAAGGAGTATCGAGTGAATTTACACAACGTTAAAGTGGTGGCTTCTGGGAAGTATACCCCAGAAAAAATCGTCACCAATAAAGATTTAGAACAAATCGTTGAAACATCCGATGAATGGATCAGAACGAGAACTGGTATTCAAGAAAGAAGAAAAGCCGAGTTAGAAACCTCCACGGATATGGCGTATTTCGCCGCGAAAGACGCGATAGAATCTTCAGGTTATGATCGTTCCAAAATTGATTTGGTGATTGTCGCAACGATCACGTCTGAACGTCAAACCCCATCGGTCGCTAATCTAGTGATGGGCCGATTGGGCTTAAAAGAAGGCATCATGAGTTTTGATGTGAATGCGGCATGTACTGGTTTTGTGTATGCCTTAGAAATCGCATCCTCACTCATGTCAACCAATCAATATCAAAGTGCATTGGTTATCGGATCTGAAAAATTATCTTCTGTACTAGATTATACCGACCGTAATACCTGCATCCTATTTGGTGATGGTGCTGGTGCAGTCGTGATTGAACAAAACCCACTAGCCAAAGCATCGTATTACAACGCGTCGAAAGCCGATATGACTGACATTTTAACCGTGGATAAAACGATTCGCATGGATGGTAAAAAGGTCTATGTCTTCGCGACCGATGTGGTTGAACGAAGCATCAGACACATCCTTGAGGTCAATCATTTAACGATTGACGATATTGACGCGATTTTACCCCATCAAGCGAATGAACGCATCATCCAATCGGTGGCGAAATCGATGAACATTCCCATGGAAAAGTTTGAACTCAATATCGCAACCTATGGCAACACATCGGCAGCGAGCATTCCAATTTTGATTGCTGAATATCGAGAAAAATATAAAAATAAGAGAGTCCTTTTGGTAGGGTTCGGTGGCGGCTTCACTTGGGGTTCGGCCATCGTAGAGGTTTAATATGAAAAATATAACAGAGATTTTAGGGACAAAATACCCCATCATTCAAGGGGGTATGGCGAACATCGCCAATGCAGTACTCGCCAGTGCGGTATCAAACGCTGGTGGGCTTGGTTTAATCGGGGCTGGCGGTTATGACGCCAATTGGGTTAGAACCGAAATCCAAAAGTGTAAGACTTTAACCGACAAACCGTTTGGAGTGAACATCATGCTCATGAGTCCACATGCGAAAGACATTGCACAAGTGGTGATTGAAGAAGGCGTGAAGATTGTTACAACCGGTGCAGGGTCTCCAGGGATTTATATTCCCGCATGGAAAGCCGCTGGCATTAAAGTGATTCCCGTGGTTCCTTCAGTGGCTTTAGCGGTTCGTATGGAACGTGCTGGTGTCGACGCGGTTATCGCTGAAGGGACAGAATCTGGTGGGCACATCGGTGAACTTACGACCATGGCGTTGATTCCACAAGTCGCTGACGCGGTTAGTATTCCAGTGATTGCGGCAGGTGGGATTGCCGACCAAAGAGGTGTCCTAGCTGCGTTTGCACTAGGTGCGAAAGGGGTTCAAGTCGGCACAGTGTTACTGGCTACCAAAGAATGCCCGATTCATGACAACTACAAACAAATTGTGGTCGATGCGAAAGATACCGATACTGTGGTTACTGGTAGAGGTACTGGCGCACCTGTCCGTGTACTCAAAAATAAAATGGCAGTGGAATATTTAAGAATTGCTGAACAAGGCGTGCCACTGGCTGAACTTGAAAAACTAACCTTAGGCTCTTTGAGAAGAGCGGTATTCGATGGTGACGTTGATCGTGGTTCATTTATGGCAGGGCAAATCTCTGGTTTAATCAAAGAAGTTAAACCAGTTCAACAAGTCTTAAGTGAACTATTTGATGGTGTCGATGCATACCGTCAACAATTGAGTGTATTATAATGGGTAAACTCGGTTTATTATTCCCTGGTCAAGGGGCACAATCGATCGGGATGGGGTTAGATTTTCCCAATCATCAAGCGCTATTCAATACGGCACAACAAGCCACAGGCTTGGATATCTTAAGTGCCATAACCACAGGTGAACGCTTAAATGAAACCTTATATACTCAGTTATCGGTGTTCTTAACATCCATATTGGCTTTAGAGGTTGTAAAAGACTTAAAGCCAACCTATCAAGGGTTAACGGGTTTTAGTTTAGGGGAATACTCAGGACTCTATGCATCCAATGTTTTAACGCTTCATGACGCGATTAAACTCATTCATGAACGCTCGCAATTGATGCAAAATGAAACTTTAAAAACACAAGGCTTCATGGCAGCGGTCTTGGGGCTAAGTGCTTCGGATGTCGATGCAACCCTATCTAAAGTCACCACTGGTCGAGTGGTTTGTGCTAATTACAATAGCCCAATCCAAACCGTCATTAGTGGTGAAGAACAAGCATTTGTAGAAGCAGAACAACTGTTAAAAGCCGCTGGTGCGAAACGTGTGATTAAATTAGCAGTATCAGGGGCATTCCATTCGCCTTTGATGAAACCCGCTGGTGAATCACTCTTGAATTACTTAAGCCAAATGACGCTTCAAAACCCAGCTGTTCCGGTGTATTTAAATACCACAGCCCAACCGCTGTTGCTAGACACCTTGAAATCTGAAATGTCCAAACAAGTCTATAGTTCGGTTCGTTTTCAACAAACGATTGAACAAATGGCATTGGATGGCTTTACCCATTTCTTAGAAATTGGACCTGGACAAGTGTTGGGGCCATTGGTCAAGAAAATCAACCCAGAACACGAAACATTTAGTTTTGGCAAATATAGTGAATTAGACAATTTGAAAGGATGGTTATTAACCCATGGATTTATCCAATAAAGTAGCGATTATCACAGGGGGTGCCGCTGGTATCGGCCGCGCCATCACAAAAACTTTGGCAGCCTACGGTGCGAAAGTGGTCATCAATTACAACCGTTCTGCAGAAGCAGCAGAATCCTTAAAACAAGAAATCGAAGCGGCTGGTGGTGAAGCCCTCATCGTCCAAGCCGACATCTCAAAATTTGTAGATGCTGAAAAATTGGTGGCTGCCACGATTGAACGTTTTGGTACAATCAATATTTTGGTCAATAACGCAGGCATCACAGATGACGCACTCATCTTACGTATGAGTGAAAACCAATTTGACAGAGTTATCGATACCAACCTTAAAGGGGTTTGGAATGTGACTAAAAACGCAGCCAAAACCTTATTAAAATCCGGTTATGGTCGTGTCATTAATATTTCATCTGTATCTGGTGTTTTAGGCAATGCAGGACAAACCAATTACAGCGCGGCTAAAGCAGGTGTGATTGGGTTAACCAAAGCATTGGCTAGAGAGTTCGCATCCCGTGAAGTTACAGTCAATGCGGTAGCACCTGGTTTTATTGAGACCGATATGACGAGAAAACTATCGGACGATGTCAGAAACCAATGGCAAGCTCAAATCCCACTCAAACGCTTTGGACAAGATACCGAAGTCGCTGAAGTGGTGGCCTTTCTTGCAAGCCCACTCGGGGCTTACATCACAGGTCATACCTTAGAAGTTGATGGCGGGTTGGTGATGTAGATGAAAAGAAGAGTTGTTGTTACAGGATTGGGACTGGTGAGTCCTTTAGGCAATACCGTTGAATCCTCCTTTCAAGCGATGATTGAAGGTAAAAACGGGATTGACTTTATTACCTTAGAAGATACCACCAACTGGAAAGTGAAACTGGCTGGTGAAGTTAAAAATTTAAACTTTGAGGATTTCATCGACCGTAAAGAAGTCAAGCGTTCAGACCGTGCGGTCTTACTCGCTTTAATCGCAGCCGATGAAGCGTATAAACAAGCCAAACTCGAAGGTGCTGACATTGACCGCACTCGATTTGGACTATTCGTAGGTAGCGGTATTGGGGGATTAACCACCATCCAAGAAGAAGTATCTACCTTTGCGACCCGTGGTCAAGACCGCATGTCGCCATTCTTTATTCCAAACTCCATCATCAATTTGATCGGGGCGAAGATAGGGATCAAATATCAAATTTATGGACCAAATCTACCTCAAGTCACGGCATGTTCAGCCGCAACCAACTCGATTGGTGAAGCGTTCCGTTATATCCGTGATGGGTATTTAGACATCGCCATGACCGGTGGCGCAGAAGCCCCAGTGAATGGCATTGGTGTCGGTGGATTCGCCGCGATGAAAGCCTTAAATACCTCAAACAATCCAGACCGTGCATCGATTCCATTTGACGCAGAACGCAGTGGGTTTGTGATTGCTGAAGGCGCAGGCATCATCATGCTAGAATCGTATGACCACGCCATTAAACGAGGTGCACCGATTCTCGCCGAAATGGTGGGTTATGGGTCTTCAACCGATGCATTCCATATGACATCACCAGATGAAGAAGCCAGAGGGATTACCCTATGTTTAAAACAAGCCCTTCAAGATGCGGGTATTGAACCAAAAGATGTGGGTTACATCAATGCCCACGGCACATCGACTGTTTTGAATGATAAGTTCGAAACGATGGGCATTAAAAAAGCCTTTGGACCAGCGGCGTATGATGTCAACATCTCATCGACCAAATCGATGACTGGACATGCGCTTGGTGCTGCGGGTGCGATTGAAACCATCGCTGTGATCAAAGCCTTACAAACGGGTATCATTCCACCAACCATCCATTATGAAAAACCAGACCCGGATTGTGACCTCAATTACACACCGAATGTGGCTGTGAAGCGAGATATCCAATACGGTATGAACGTCAATATTGGTTTTGGTGGTCAAAACGCTGCCATCATCTTTAAAAAGGTGTAGACATGCTCAATCAAGAACAAATCAAACAAATATTACCGCATCGTGACCCATTTTTGATGATCGATGAAATCACGCTTTTAGAACCCCTTAAAAAAGCTATTGGTGTTAAACATGTCAAACTGACTGAAGACTATTTTAGAGGTCATTTCCCCTCTAAACCAGTGATGCCTGGGGTCCTCATCATTGAGTCCTTAGCACAAGTCGGTGCCGTCGCGTTGTTATCTTCTGAAAGCTATCAAGGCAAAATCGCGTTTTTCACTGGTATTGAATCCGCGAAATTTAGAAAAAGTGTCTTACCAGGCGATGAACTCGTCTTAGAATGCGAAATCACGAAAGTCCGTGGACCGTTCGGTTTTGGGTCCGGCAAAGCGTATGTGAATGGTGAACTGGTATGTGAAGCCAACATCTCATTCGCTGTAGGCAATTGATGAGCTATACCATTTTAGAATACAAGACACTCGATTCTACCAATACATTTTTAAAAACCCATTACGAAGCCTTATCGCATTTAACGATCGTGAGAACCCGTCACCAAACGGCCGGTCGTGGTCA
Source organism: Acholeplasmataceae bacterium UBA6235 (assembly GCA_002441525.1). Taxonomy (GTDB): domain Bacteria; phylum Bacillota_I; class Bacilli_A; order Acholeplasmatales; family UBA5453; genus Paracholeplasma; species Paracholeplasma manati. The sequence continues at coordinate 16,729 of DJWH01000080.1, forward strand.
GTTTGATCGCACATGGTCATCGAAACCCAATGACAACATCCTGTGTTCCATCCTGTTAAAGGATATCGCACTGGATAAAGTCGAGTTTCATAAAAAATGGGTAGAACAAGGGCTCATTCGATACCTTCAAAACCAAGGTTTAAGCGTCACCTTCAAAGCTCCCAATGATCTCTATATTGGGACAAAGAAGATTTGTGGCATATTGACCGAATCCAAAAGCGATGCTCAACGCTTCAATTATGTGATCATCGGATTTGGACTCAATGTCAATCAAACCGACTTTGAAGGCTTAAATGCGACATCCATGGCTTTAGAATTAAAACATAATCTCGATGTAGATGGCGTGTTTGAATCGCTCATTCAATCCTTACTATCTACCTATGGTGACTAAAATGACGAAGCTCAACCATTGGATCAAAATAGCCGCGATGACGGCTATTTTATGCATATCTGTATATTTGGTACCACCCATCATCGTATTTGGTGGGGTACCGTTAACCATTCAAACATTCATCATTTTCTTAATTGCCTATTTGTTTACACCCAAAGATGCGTTATGGACATTGAGTCTGTACATCCTCATTGGTGTGATGGGTTTACCCGTTTTTTCTGGTGGTAGTAGTGGTTTAACCGCTCTGCTTGGACCCACAGGTGGGTTTTTGATGATGTTTCCCTTAATAGCTTATTTGATTGCTAGATTTAAATCGAAAGACAAACACATGGCTGTGGATTTACTTGTATCATTCGGATTTGGGATTGTGTTATTATACGCTGTCTCAGCCATTTGGTTATCCTATGTTCTATCCATGTCCTATATTCAAGGCATCACCCTATTACTTCCATTTGTGCCATTAGACATCTTAAAAGTGGTCATCGCACATACTGTGTACCAAAAAATGCCATCCGTATACGAACTATCTACACATTAGGGCAACCCCCAATAAAGGAACAGTAATGACTAAATTTTTACCTAAAATCATCCAAGGTGGGATGGGTGTGGGCGTGAGTTCGACAAAACTCGCCAATACCGTATCACGCGCTGGACAACTCGGTGTGGTCTCAGGGACAGCACTCGGTTTGACCTTCGCTCGAAGACTCATGCAAAAAGGCAATGAAGTCTATTTAGAAGCGATGAACCATTTCCCTTTTAAAAAAGTGATTGAAAAGATCAAAGCGAAGTTTTCAGTTAAAAATGATCAAGATCCGTTCAAAATGGTTGAAATGCCGACCATTCATCCTTCAGAAGATTTGAATGAACTCATCGTGGTAGCGAACTTTGTTGAAGTTCATTTAGCCAAAAAAGGTCACAACGGTGTCGTTGGCATAAACTTTTTAGAGAAAATCCAATTTCCTACTTTAGCATCCATTTACGGGGCTATTTTAGCCGGTGTGGATTATATTTTGATGGGTGCTGGTATTCCGCATAGAATTCCGGATGTGATTAAAAAACTAATCAACCATGAAGACGCGAGTCTACCGATTAAGGTTGCCAATGAACAACAAAATGACATTGAACTATCGACTTTTTCACCCAAAGCATTCGCCCAAGATGAAGCGTTGCCTGAACTCACCAAACCACAATTCTTAGCCATCATTGGGTCTCATACGTTGGCCAATTACTTGATGAAAAGTGAATTTGGTTCACCTGACGGATTCGTGGTGGAATTACCTGTGGCTGGTGGTCACAATGCACCACCTCGTGGTAATTACGCACTCACTGAGTCTGGTGAACCGATTTATGGTGCGCGTGATGTGGTTGATTTTGAAGCCTTAAAAGCCATCAACAAGCCGTTTTGGTTGGCTGGTGGGTTTGGTAATCCTGAAGGTCTTCAAAAAGCCTTATCTCTAGGTGCAGTCGGCATTCAAGTGGGTACAGCCTTCGCCTTTTCCAATGAATCGGGCTTTGAAGCTACTTTAAAACAACGCGTGTTACGTCAGGTGACTGAGGGTAAGGTTCGTGTTAAAACCGACATTAAAGCCTCTCCAACCGGGTTCCCATTTAAAGTGGCAAACATTGAAGGTACATTATCAGAAGATGATACATACACATCGAGAAAACGTGTGTGTGATTTAGGGTATTTGCGTGAAGCATACCGTAAAGATAATGGCTCCATTGGCTATCGATGCCCATCTGAACCGGTTGAAGATTATGTCCGTAAAGGTGGCAAAGTCGAAGATACCTTTGGTCGTAAATGTCTATGCAATGGTTTAGTAGCCGGTATTGGTTTAGGTCAAAAACGCAAAGATGGTCATGATGAATTACCTCTAGTTACCTCAGGGGATGATTTGTTATTTTTAGGACCACTTGTTGATCTTGAATCGTATAGTTATTCAGCTGTAGATGTGTTGAACTATTTATTAAATACATAAATAAGCAAACCAATCCGAACCCGCGGATTGGTTTTATGCTTTCTATGGGTTTACATACCTTTCGATAACAGTTATAATGGTTTTGGATGTTTGTGAAATCGGTTTCCTAAACACAAACGATACGATTCAAAATTTGGGAGGATGTATGAAAAAGATTATCAATTTGGTTCAAGTGATTTTATTATTGGTTGTATTGATGGCCTGTACCAACCAAAGCCCTAAAGTCATTGATGGACCTGAAGATTTTGACACCATCGAAGAAAAAGTCGAGTGGTGGATTGCTAATTTGACCTTAGATGAAAAAGCAGGTCAAATGATTCAAGCAGAAAGAATCAATAACAATAACGGGATCTCTGTCGATGACGCAAGAAGACTCAACATCGGTTCTGTTTTAAATGGGGGTGGGAATGTGCCTGCAACCAACAATGTACCGAGTTGGTACTTGATGTATCAATCGTATTATCAAGCCTCGATTACCAGTTCTTCAGGTATCCCATTGATTTATGGGGTAGATGCGGTGCATGGTCATGGGAACTTACAAAACGCGACGATTTTCCCACACAACATTGGGTTAGCTGCTGCGAACAACCCAGAGCTTATGAGAGCGATTGGTGAAGTTACGGCGTATGAAATCGCACAAACTGGATTAACGTATAATTTTTCGCCTTCACTTGGTATCATTAAAGACAAAAGATGGGGTAGAACCTATGAAACCTTTGGTGAAAACCCTGCCGTTCCAATGAATTTGATTGGACCTTACATTGAAGGCTTACAAACCTATGGGATCGCAGCCTCTGCGAAACACTTTGTGGGTGATGGATACACCACGTATGGGACGGGTTTAGGCGGTAAATTAGACCGCGGAAACGCGACGATTACACTCGATGATTTAGAGAATATCCATTTACCGTTATACCGTGAAGCCATTGAAGCTGGGGTTAAAACCATCATGGTTTCTTATAGCAGTTTAAATGGATTACAAATGCATGAGAATGCCCACATGATAACCGATGTTTTAAAAGGTGAAATGGGCTTTAAGGGGTTTGTTATATCGGATTATAACGGGATTGATAACATTGCAGAAAATGGTTTTGAACAGAAAGTGGCTGCAGCCATCAATGCAGGCATCGATATGTTGATGCAACCCCATAATTTTGAAGACACCATCGCAGCGATCAAAATCGGTGTTCAAACCGGTGATATCCCAATGGCACGCATCGATGACGCGGTATCGCGTATATTAACCGTAAAATATGAATTGGGTTTATTTGAAACTAAAGAACGACTTGCAGCGGATTTAAGAAACGCCGAGAGTTTAGCAGTCGCGAGACAAGCGGTGAGAGAATCCTTAGTCTTATTAAAAAATGATCAAAACGTATTACCATTATCCAAAGATATGAATCTATTGGTGGTAGGTCAAGGGTCAAACAACATCGGTATCCAATCTGGTGGCTGGACCATGACTTGGCAAGGCAGTGACAACTTAAATATTGCTGGCACTTCCATATTAAAAGCGTTTAGGGAATCCACTTCTGGACAAATCTATACGAATATGGCCGATGTCGATAAAGCAGATGCGATTGTCTTGGTGTTATCCGAAAGACCACACGCTGAAATGATGGGTGATTCCGTAGGATTATCCTTAATCGACGATACAGGCTACCCTCAAAACCTCACTTGGATTAACCAAGTCAAAAACACAGGTAAGCCAGTCATCGCCATTATGTTGTCATCCAAACCACTCTTAGTGACAGATTACATTGACGGGTTCGATGCGTTTGTCATGGCATTCCTACCGGGCACTGAAGGGGCAGGGATTACCGATGTCTTATATGGGGATTATAACTTTGTTGGGAAACTCCCTTATACCTATCCACTCAATGCGTCACAAGCAGCAGATACGATGTTAAATCCAAATTATAACCCTGAAGATTATCTGTTCCCATATGGGTATGGGTTAACCTATGCCAATTAAACCATTTTATAATCATTCTAAAGAGTCCGAATAATCGGACTTTTTTGTTCTATTTATCATCGTTTTTTGGCGTTATTATGATGAAACCGTTATCATTGTAATTATATGTAAAACTTCTAAATTAGTGTCTATTATTTACTATATCTTATGATACAATGAGGGTGTAATTTACGATACATTACAGGAGAAAAATGAATATGAAAGACCACATTTGTCAAGAAAAGCTCAACCTTTTTTATGCTAGAATGGCGGAAAACAAGCAAAAACCGGGACCGCTCATGCCAACACTGCATGATGCGCAATCGATTTTCGGTTATATTCCTTTAACCATTCAAAAGATCATTTCTGAAGAACTTGGTGAAAGCATCGCCAAGATCAATGGTGTTGTCACCTTTTATGGCAACTTTTCTGTTACACCTAAAGGCGAACATACCGTTTCTGTTTGCTTAGGCACCGCTTGTTATGTCAGGGGTTCTAAGAACATCATGGAAACATTAGAAAACGAACTCAAAATCAAAGAAAAAGAAACCACCCCAGATGGCGAAATCACGTTGGTGGCGACCCGTTGTATTGGTGCCTGTGGCTTAGCACCGGTTTTTTCTGTAGACGGTGCGATTCATGGGAACGCCAACGTCTCTAAGGTCAAAGACATCATCAAAGAACTCAAGGAAATCCATCATGAAGCTTAATGAACTCATGGGTTTGATGGCGGCGAAAAGCTATACACCATCTCTGATGAAAGACAAAGAAATCAACTTTGCTTTTTGTTCCGATTTGATGAGCGATGCCTTGGTCATCATGAATTCAGTGAAAGACCCAACCATCCTCGAACATACCATCCTAATCACCGGATTGGCCACACAACAATCGATTCGAACTGCAGAGATGCTCGATGTCGATGTGGTTTTATTGGTCAGAGGTAAAATTCCCTCTGAAAAAGTGATTTTACTGGCACATGAAGCGCAAGTGATGTTGTTATCAACCGAAACCACGATGTTCAATGCGAGTGGGATTTTGTTTGAAAAAGGCATCCGCGGCGTTAAATATAACATCCAATGGTAAAAGAACATCAAATCATAGCTGGCAACTTTGATTTGGCAGGTAGGGCGTCCTCTGACCTCAAACGACTGCTCAAATCGATGGCCACCTACCCTCGATTGTATGTCAATCGTGTCTGTTCTGCTTCCTATGAAGCTGAAATCAATATCGTCATCCACTCCGTCGGTGGGTATATGACTTATGAAGTCAGTGAAACTACGATAGAACTGAATTTTTATGACGATGGCCCTGGGATTCCAGACATCGAATTAGCGATGAAAAAAGGATATTCAACGGCGAGTCAAATTGCCCATTTGAATGGATTTGGCGCGGGGATGGGACTCAATAATATCAAAGAGCTTTCCGACCGACTTACCATCCATTCAACCCCACGCGGGACCCACTTAAAAATGATCTTTACGATAGGTGAACGCGATGCCTAAATTGTCCATTCTCCTTGAAAATACACACTATACGATTTTAAACCCAAGTCTTAAAGACCGCGTTTTTACAGGGGTTTACGCGACCGATTTATTATCGACAGCGATTAAACACATGAAACCAGACATGGCACTCATCACCCTGATTTCGACCAACTCGACATTGAATCTAGCCATGATGGTGGACTTTAATATCATCATTTTGACAAAGGATGCAGAAGTAACAGAATCCTTTATCCATAAAGCGACATTAGAAGACATCACCTTGGTTAAAACCGATTATCTAACCCATGAAGTCATCATTGACCTGGTGAAACGAGGTCTCTTATGACCTATGCATATGATTTACACATCCACAGCGTTTTATCACCCTGCGGGGATGTCTTAATGACACCCAATAACATCTTTAATATGGCAACTTTAAAAGGCTTGGACATCATCGCCATCACTGACCACAATTCTTTAAAACAATTGAAGGTGTGTCATGAGCTATCTCAAAGCTATGATTTGTTGTTTATCCCAGGGGTAGAAATCACCGTGAAAGAAGACTTTGACGTCTTGTGTTACTTTAAACACATCGACGACGCGTTGGCTTTTGACCTTTTACTCGAACAAGCCTTACCGAAAATTATGAATCAACCAGAACAATTCGGTGAGCAATACATCTGTGATATCCATGATGATTTTGTGGCAGAAGCACCATACCTGCTCATTAATCCTATTGAATGGACTCTACAAGAACTCATCGAAAATCTAAAAGCATTTCCACACATCTCAATCTATGCACACCTCGACAAAAAGAGTCGTAGTGGTAAGGATTATGTCAAACAATACCCACTCGACGGCATTGAATTCATAAATCCCGAATTAAAACAGGCCAAAAACCATTTAAAAAATAGCGATGCCCATCAAATCATCGATATATTAGAAAATACAGAACACAATCAAATCGATCTTGATGAATTATCCATAGAAGCATTCTTTAGGTATTTCCATCATGACTAAATTCACCGATTACTTATATGACTTGATTCAAAATTCGATTGATGCGAAAGCGTCAAACATCGAATTGCACATGAAGCATCAAGGGTTATTACGCGTCACCATCCAAGACAATGGCGTTGGGATGGATGAAGCCACCTTGATGAAAGTCAAAACATTCAGTTATTCTTCCAGAAAAACAAGAACTGTGGGATTAGGCCTTTCCCTGATCCACGATTTAACGATTCAAACGAATGGTTACTTTGAAATCACATCCAAATTGGGTGTGGGGACAACCCTATCTTTAGGGTTTGATGATCAACACATCGATTTTCCAGAGATGGGCGATATTCCGGCTTTGATTGCAGATTTGTACATGCATCAAGGGGTAGAGAATTTGGTGTTCAGCTTAGATGATTTTAAACTGGATTTCGAATCATTAGGACTCAATCAAACCAATAAATCCTACAAACAAAGAAACCAATTATACAATTACGTTCAAGAAAAATTAATAGAGGTGGCAAATGAAAACACTAGATGAACTCAAGCAGTTACGTGATGAATCCTTAAAAAAGATGACGATGCGTTATCAAAAGGATGGCTTTAGAATTCAAGTTGGGATGGGTACCTGTGGCATCGCCAGTGGTGCGAGACCGATTTTGAATGCATTTTTAGAACAAATCGAACTCAGTGAATTGAAAAATGTGACGGTAACCCAAGTGGGATGCATGGGTGAATGTGCCCACGAACCGATGGCTGAAATCATCGATGAATCGGGACAATCCTACATTTATTGTGCGCTCACGATTCCGATGGTCAGACAAATTGTCGAAAGACACATTGTGAACCATCAACCGATTACGAAATATTTACTCTCCGAAAGAAAGGACAAATAAACGATGTTAGAACGTATTCAAGTCCTCATCTGTGGGGGAACCGGGTGTATGTCTTCACACTCGAAAGAAATCAAAAAAGCATTTGAAGATGAATTGACCCTATTGGGCATCAAATCCGAAGTGGGTTTGGTCTTAACGGGTTGTTTTGGGTTGTGTGAAAAAGGACCCGTTTTGGTCGTTTATCCCGATGAAACCTTTTATTCACACGTCACTGTAGGTGATGTGCGAACCATTTGTGAAGAACACCTCTTAAAAGGTCGTCCGGTTCAACGATTGATGGTCAATGACCCGATTGCGAAAACAAAGATCAAACAAATGAGTCAACTTAAGTTTTATTCGAAACAAAAAAGAATTGCGTTAAGAAACTGCGGACAGATCAATCCATTAGACATCAATGAATACATCGCCAAAGATGGTTATATGGCATTGGGTAAAATTTTATCTGAAATGAGTCCTGAAGCGGTCATTGATGAAGTCATCAAATCTGGACTCAAAGGTCGTGGCGGTGGGGGCTTCCCAACCGGCATGAAATGGCAGTTTGCGAGAAGTTCTCAAAGTAAGGTCAAATACGTTATCTGTAACGCTGATGAGGGCGACCCAGGTGCGTTCATGGATAGAGCGATTTTAGAAGGTGACCCACACTCGGTATTAGAAGCGATGGCCATTTGTGGTTACGCGATTGGGTCTAACCAAGGCTATATTTATGTCAGAGCGGAATACCCAGTGGCGGTTGAACGTTTGTACCACGCAATTGGTCAAGCCAGAGAATATGGCTTACTTGGTAAAAACATTTTCGGTACAGATTTCGAGTTCGATATTGATTTAAGACTCGGTGCCGGTGCCTTTGTGTGCGGTGAAGAAACCGCCCTCATTCGATCGATTGAAGGTTATCGTGGAATGCCAACTTCCAAACCCCCATTCCCAGCTGTCAAAGGCTTATGGGGTCAACCAACCAATGTCAATAATGTCGAAACCTTCGCGAATGTGCCAGTGATTTTCTTACGTGGTGCAGACTATTTTAGATCCATCGGTACCGCTAAATCACCTGGTACCAAAGTTTTCGCGCTTGGCGGTAAAATCAATAATACGGGACTCGTTGAAGTACCGATGGGAACGACCTTAAGAGAAGTTGTCTTCGACATCGGTGGTGGAATCCCACAAAAACGTAAATTCAAAGCGATTCAAACGGGGGGACCTTCCGGTGGTTGTATCACCGAAAAAGATTTGGATACCCCGATTGATTTTGATAACTTAACCGCTCTTGGCTCGATGATGGGTTCTGGTGGGATGATCATTATGGACGAAGATAACTGTATGGTCGACGTGGCGCGATTCTATTTAGACTTTACGGTCGATGAATCTTGCGGGAAATGCACCCCTTGTCGTGAGGGAACCAAACAAATGCTCGATATTTTAAACAAGATTTGTGATGGTGAAGGCACATTAGAAGACATCGATGAACTCGAACGTTTGGGTGAAATGATTAAAAAGACTTCCCTTTGTGGGCTCGGTCAAACCGCACCAAACCCCGTATTATCGACCATCAAACACTTTAGAGAAGAATACATCGCCCACGTGGTCGATAAAACCTGTCCAGCAGGTGTGTGTTCTAACCTCACCCACTTCGTCATTCATGACAACTGTATTGGTTGTACAAAATGTGCGAAGAACTGTCCTGTCAATGCCATATCAGGTTGGCCAAAACAAGTCCATATTTTAGACCAAGAGTTGTGCATCAAGTGTGGTGCTTGTAAGAAAGCCTGCCCTGTGGGTGCGATTACCTCTGAACCATTACATAAAGGAGTATCCCTATGAAACCTGTACACATTACCATCAATGGGTTACCATATACCGTTGACAGCACCCAAACCATCTTGGAAGCTGCCACTAAAAACAATGTCTACATTCCCCGCCTTTGTTTCTTAAAAGATGTCCATGAAGAAGCGAACTGCCGTGTGTGTAGTGTTAAAATCGAAGGTCAAAAAAACTTAAAACCAGCGTGTAAGACGTTGGTCTCTGAAGGAATGAACATCATCACCGACGACCAAGAAGTCTACGATACGGTTAGTATGAACCTAGAACTCTTAACCCATCGTCACCATTTCGAATGTTTCAAGTGTTCCAGAGAAGACAATTGTGAATTCTTGGATTTACTCAGAAAATACTCCATCGATAATGAATTCTCACAGCTTTACGGGATGTTTGATGAAGAAAACTACTATTATCAAGACGATAATGGTGTGATGATCATCGATTCTAGTAAATGTATTTTATGTGGCAGATGTGTATCGGCTTGTGAAAAACAATCGGGATTATCTGTATTACACTTTAACAATCGTGGGAATAAAACCTATGTTGGACCAGCCTTATTTCATAGCCTAGATGATGCAGGATGTATCTATTGTGGTAAATGTATTGGGGCTTGCCCAACCGGCGCTTTAAGAGAAAAAGACGACATCAAGAATGTCGAACGTGTCTTAAGAGACCCTAAGAAGAAAGTCGTTGTCCAAGTCGCACCAGCGGTGAGAGCTGCATTGGGTGAAGCGTTTGGTTACCCGATTGGAACCGATGTCGAAGGCAAGATGTTCCAAGCATTGAAGGCATTGGGTGTCGATGAAATCATGGACACCAACTTTACAGCGGACTTAACCATTTTAGAAGAAGGCACAGAATTCTTACATAGACTCGAACACGGTGGACCGTTTCCAATGTTCACTTCCTGTTCTCCAGGTTGGGTCAACTTATTAGAACAATATTATCCTGAATTTATCCCTAACCTATCGACTTGTAAGTCCCCACAACAAATGGCTGGGGCGTTAATCAAGACCTATTACGCCGATAAGATGGGCTATAATCCAAAAGACATCGTTTCGATTTCCATCATGCCATGTATCGCGAAAAAAGCAGAAGCGAGACGTGACGGCATGGGTCGAGATGGGTACCAAGATGTCGATTATGTGCTAACCACCAGAGAATTCGCGAGACTCATCAAACGTCGTGGGATCGATTTTAGAAACCTTGAAGATTCCAAACCGTTTGGGATGCTCGCCACATATACTGGTGCTGGTGCCATCTTTGGCGCAACCGGTGGGGTGATGGAAGCCGCACTCAGAACCGTATCAGAAATCCTAGAACAAAAAGAAACCCCAATCGATTTCTTAGAAATGCGTGGGACACAAGACATTAAGGAAGCGACTTATGTCCTTCAAGGGAAAGAAATCAACGTCGCAGTTGTTCATGGCGGTGCCGCAACCAAAGCGTTTTTAGAAAACCTTAAAACAACCGAAAAACAATATCATTTTGTTGAATTCATGGGTTGCACAGGTGGATGTATCAATGGTGGTGGCCAACCGGTTGTTACCGCGAGAGACCAAGAAACCTACGATGTTCGTGCTTTACGTGCGAGCGTTTTATACAAGATTGACGAAAAACAACGCATGCGTAAGAGCCATCAAAACCCATTCGTTCAAGAACTCTATCAGAACTTCTTAGAAAAACCACATTCGAAAAAATCCCATGAATTGTTACACACCAAATATAAGAAGCGTGACATTTATGCCAGCGTGGAGTAAGAAAAGTTATTTATTGGTTTTAATCCTAGCGTTGAGTCTCCAAATGTTCGGATGTGAGTCTAAAAGATTAAACATCTTAATACCTACGGGTAGCCCTCAATACGCCGCTGCCTATATACAACAAAGTGAACAATACAACGTCACGGTCGTGAGCGGTGCAGATGCGTTAACAGCAGGCTTTAATGATATTGGGTATGACATCATCATCGCCCCAGTCAATATGGGGGCGAAACTATACGCTGCTAAACCCAATTATCAACTCTCAGGTGTCATCACTTGGGGTAACTATTATTTGATCAGTGCGTCAGAAATCGATCTATCCGTCGTAGACCGATTAGACATCACTGCGTTTGGGGAAAACCAAATACCAGACTTCATGTTGAAATACATTTTAAATCACCATGACATCGAAGCGAACATCACTTACCTCGATTCTGTCGCGAGTATCACAAGCGCGTATTTATTGGATTCCTCCAAGATTTATTTGATCGCAGAACCGAGCATGAGTATTTTACAAACCAAAAAGACGCTTCAATATGTCGATTTACAAAGTGAGTATCAAAACATCACAGGAGAAACGGGTTTTCCTCAAGCCGGTGTATTTGTACATAAAAATATCCCCACACTGGATTTGGATTTATTTCATTCGAGACTGATTCAATCCATATATAAACTCAAACACAGTGACGACGCTTTAACCGTTTTGAAATCACTCGGGATAGAATTACCAGAAGCGGCTTTTAATCCAGCGATTAATCGTTCAAACATTGATTTTTTAGTCAGTGCGGATGCGAAAGATGCCCTAAACACCTTTTATCAACTCATTTATGATTTTAACCCAAACTTTATCGGACAAATACCGAACGACGATTTTTACAGGTAAACTATGAAACATTGGATGAGATTGTCTTCAATTCTATCGATTTTCATCGTATGGTATCTCATTTATTTGTGGGTAGATCACCCACTATTGATGCCATCGATCGAAGATACCATCAGGGCTTTATTCAGGCTTTTCGGCAGCAGGGATGCCGTGCTTGCAATGATGCACACTTTCGTGCGACTTGGCATATGCATCGGCATCTCGCTTGCCTTAGCAATGATACTGGCCTTTTTGAGTTATCGATTTAAACACATGGAAACATTCTTACATCCGTACATGGTTTTATTTAGAACCATCCCCTTGGTTTCTGTCATTCTCATCACATTTGTCTTGGTTCATTTCAGTTTAACCACCTATATCATCACATTTTTAATGATTTTTCCGATTTTATATCAAGCCATCTTGAGTGGACTAAATGCCATCGATCCAAGTTATATCGATGTCTATAAACTCGAAAAAGGGACCTTTTTCTCGAGTATTGAATACTTGTATTTTCCAATGACGAGACCATTCATCCTACTAGGGTTCTTACAATCCTTGGGGTTAGGTCTCAAAGTCATTGTCATGGCAGAATTCATCACCCAAGCTCAAAACGGGATTGGTAGACTCATCTATCAAGCGCGAGTGAACTTGAAATACGATCAAATTTTCGCCATCACCATCATCTTAGTCCTCATGACGTTTCTCATAGAAACGCTCGTAAAGAAACTCAATCAAGATATTGAAAAAGCCTAAAAACACAGTCAAAAGCTGTGTTTTTTTATTGACAAGACTATTTTTTAGGTCTATACTATAAATGTGACAAGCGTGTCACTTTTGGAGGACATATGCCAAAGGAAACGTTCATCAACCTAAAACCACATAAAAAAGAGAAGCTCATGCAGGCGATGACCAAAGAACTATCGATTCATACCTTTGAGCATTTATCGATTGCGAATATTGTCAGAGATGCAGAAATACCCCGGGGTTCTTTCTATCAGTACTTTGAAGACAAAGAAGACCTCTATCAGTACTATTTCAGCCACATCGCATCATTGAAAATGGATTACTTTAAGGACATCTTCATGAGTTCGACGATGACATTCTTCGAACGGATTGCAACCTTATTCAAACAGGGATTGGTGTTTAAAAAGAAGTACCCTGAATTGGTGGAGGTTGCGAAAAAGATGTATGAAAGCGACTACTACAAAGACCTCTTGATCAAAGGCGGTTGGGAGAATAAAGTTGTAGATACTTACGAAGTTTGGATCAAACAAGACCAACAGTTAGGCATCATCCGTGAAACGATTGATTCGAAAATGTTGTCTGAATTGATCAATGAAATGACTACTCGGATATCATTAGATAGTTTTATATATGACAAATACGACGAAAGTGTTTGGGAACACAAACTCGATGAGATGTTAGACATCCTCAAGAAAGGAATATTAAACCATGTTTAGTGTAAAAGATTTGAGATTTACGTATCCAAAGAATGACTTACCTACCATCAAAGGTATTTCCTTTGATATCCAAAAAGGAGAAATCTTCGGATTTTTAGGACCTTCTGGGGCAGGGAAGAGTACCACTCAAAAGATTTTAATCAAATTATTAGACCGCTATGAAGGTGCGATTTATTACGATGGTAAATCCCTTCAAGAACTCGACCAAAGCTTCTTTGAAAACATTGGGGTCTCTTTTGAAATGCCGATTCACTTCTCTAAACTCACCGCGATGGAAAACATCGAATTCTTTAAGAAACTCTATAAGAAGAACATCGATGTAGAATCCTTGATGAAAAAAGTCGGTTTGTGGGAAGACCGAAACAAATTGGTTTCTGAATATTCTAAAGGTATGAAAATCCGTTTAAACTTCGTGAGAGCTATGCTCAATGACCCTGAAATGTTGTTCTTAGATGAACCGACCAACGGGTTAGACCCAGCGAACGCGATGATTCTTAAAAACCTCATCAAAACCTACAAACAAAATGGGGGTACCGTATTCATCACCTCCCACATCATGGCTGATATTGATCAACTCTGTGACCGTGTCGCGTTTATCGTGAATGGTGAAATCAAAGAAATTGACTCCCCAAGAAACTTAAAGATCAAATATGGTCAAAGAACCATCAAAGTCGAATACAAAGAACAAGGACATACCCTCAGTCAAAGTTTCCCAATGGACAAGATTGGTCAAAATGAGGACTTCGTGAACCTCATTCAAACCAAAGACATTGAAACCATCCACAGTGGGGAAACCACACTCGAAGAAATCTTCATCCAAGTGACAGGGGTTGGTTTAAGTCATGAGTCCTAGAATGGCATTTTTAATCAAAGGTGAACTCCTTCGATTGAACAAATACCGCGTAACCACGGTATCGTTATTGGTGGCTTTTGTGTGGGGATTGGTGCTATATTTCATCGATGATATGGACATATTAGAACAAATGTTGCCGATGATCATCATGATTGACGCCACCATGATGAGCGTCATCTTCATTGGTTCGATCATGTTTTTCGAAAAGTCTGAACAAACCATTTCGACGTTATTGGTGACACCAACTTCGACCGATGAACAAATTTTATCGAAAGTCATCGCGAATACGATTCATATGTTGTTATCTTCGATGCTTATTATTTTGGTATTCTATTTTGTCAAAGGCGTGACTGTGAATTTCTTTTGGATGTTTCCCATTTTAATCATCTCCATCGCATTCCATAGTTTATTAGGGTATGTCTTCTCATACCATTCTAAAGATTTTACATCGATGTTATTAGGTGTCATGATGTTCATCATTTTCTTATCCATTCCATCGATTTTACATCAGTTCAATATTCTTTTCAAAGGTGACTTCTGGCGTTATGCTTTGCTCATAACCCCAGCCCAAGCCTCTGCAGAGCTCATCGCACTAGGCTTTGGTGGTGAGTTCACGCTCGCATCCGCCATCAGTTTGGTGTGGTTGATTGTCGCGGGTACATTAGGTTATATATTTTATATCAAACCAGCGTATAAAGCTTACGCCGTGAGACAAGGGGGCATATAATATGTTTATCCGTGTCTTGAAACATGAAATGAAAAACATCTTAAGAGATAAGATGTATCTGTTTTTTATGGTGTATCCAGTCATTATTGGTATCGTTGCCTATTATTTAATCCCGTATCTTAGAGAAGAAGTGGGGTTGTTGGTAGCGAACATCGTCGCGTTGGTATTTGTCTTAATGACTTCCTTCATGTTTGGTGCGATTACGGGGTTTACCTTGCTCGATGACCAAGATGACAATGTCTTGTTCTCATTAAAGATCACACCGATCAAGGTATCCCATTATGTGGGTATCAAGTTATTATTCTCTTATGTACTTGGTTTCTTAGCCACATTCTTATTGGTTTATATCACCAAGCTGTTTGAATCCTCTGTCTTAAACATGATCGGCATATCGTTATTAGCAGCCTTACAAGCCCCAATGCTCGCGTTATTTATCAATGCTTTCGCAAGCAATAAAGTCGAAGGCTTTGTCTTCATGAAAGCTACCGGTATCCTCGTGATGATCCCCATCGCATCCTTATTCTTAACGAATTGGACAGAACTTTTCTTAGGGATAATTCCTGGATTTTGGGCAGCCAGACTTGTATCAATGTCTTTAATTCCAAGTGATTATTTGTTGAATGAGTTTTGGTACTATATCTTAGGTTTTATCGTCAATGGCTTACTGATTTATGTGTTATTCAAGAAATACAAACAAAGAGTTCAAATATAAGACAAAAATCCACGGTCATTCGTGGATTTTTTCTACTTACTATTGGAAAAATCAAAGAATGTGTTATAATTGAAAATGCTGGAGAAATACCCAAGTCCGGCTGAAGGGTCTGGCCTCGAAAACCAGTAGGGCGAGAGATCGCCGCGGGGGTTCAAATCCCCCTTTCTCCGCCATATGAGAAGCAATGGTCTAATACAAAAGCGAATCTACATTCGCCTCAAGTATTAGACCTTTTTTCATGCAAAAAGGGAGATTTCCCCCCTATCTGCGTACACTTTTGAATTAATTAGTACATTGAGAGTAGACGTCAAATAATAACACTCTA
>DJWH01000008.1 GCA_002441525.1 Acholeplasmataceae bacterium UBA6235
ATTGTTACAACCACTGATCTATATATAGAATCTGAATTGATTAAAGTCATCAAACAAGACTTTCCTAACGATACATTCTTAAGTGAAGAATTTCATAAAGATGGTCAATTGGTCAATCGTGCTTGGCTCATTGACCCGATTGACGGGACTTCGAACTATGCTGTGAACTTTGATGCTTATGTGGTTCAAATCGCTTTATATGACGAAGATGATTTGGCTTTATCCTTTATTTATGTGCCAAGCAATGAGAAAGTCTATTACGCCATCAAAGGTGAAGGGGCTTATTTGAATGATAGACGTATCCATGTATTAGACAATAAAAAACCATCCAATAAAATGATGTCCATGGTGGGCTATACCAATAAAAATAGCGATAAAACATATTATGAAAAACTATTGAAGTTCGCTTTAAAGAACCAAGTTAAACTACGTATGCTTGGCAGTATTGGATTAGAGTTATCCATTACCGCAGAAGGCATATTCACCATGTTTTATACATCCGTTAAAAATCTTTGGGATTTAGGACCAGGGGTCTTGTTATGTAGAGAAGCAGGGGCTATTTTGTTCAATGAATCAGGTAAACCCTATCAATTGGGTGATACGCATTTATTCGTCGTCAAGTCAGAAACATACCTGCAAGATATCCTTAAATCGATTGAATAGTTAGCATTCATTCAATGATCGAATGTTGATTGGATAATTAAAAACAAATTAATCATTGATACATTCCAGTCATTGATTGGGATGTTTTATTTTTNNTTTATGAAAGTAGGTGTCCCTCAAAAAGACGCTGAGATTTGTGTAGATGTTTTATTAGAAAGCGATCGAAGAGGGATTGAATCCCATGGCATCAATCGCTTTAAACCGTTTTATATTGACCGTATTTTAAAAAAGATACAAGAACCTGTGACGCATTTAGAAATAC
Organism: Acholeplasmataceae bacterium UBA6235; assembly: GCA_002441525.1. Lineage (GTDB taxonomy): Bacteria > Bacillota_I > Bacilli_A > Acholeplasmatales > UBA5453 > Paracholeplasma > Paracholeplasma manati. The sequence goes on from DJWH01000008.1 coordinate 926, forward strand.
TTAAAGACACCCCAACCACCGCTGTCATTGATGGCCACAATGGTATGGGTATGGTGATTGCTCATAAAGCGATGTGTATGGCCATCACTAAAGCCAAACAATTGGGTCTAGGGATGGTGGTTGTTAGAAACAGTACCCACTATGGAATAGCTGGATATTACGCAACGATGGCGACAGAGCATGGTTTGATTGGTATGACTGGAACCAATGCCAGACCGTCTATCGCACCCACCTTTGGGGTAGAAAATATGTTGGGCACCAACCCACTCACCTTCGCTGTCCCAACCGACGAAGCATTTCCATTTATACTAGATGCAGCAACCTCGATTACCCAACGTGGTCGAATTGAATATTATGCCAGAAATCAACAACCAACCCCAGCTGGATTGGTCATTGGTAGAGATGGCACAGCTCAAACCAATAGTAAACAAATATTATCCGATTTAGTCAGTGGAAAAGCAGCCCTATCACCCCTAGGTGGTATCGGTGAAGAACTCGCAGGGTATAAAGGCTATGGTTACGCCACTTTGGTAGAGATTTTTTCCAGTGCTTTACAAGCAGGTTCCTTCCTTCATCAACTCAGTGGGGTTGCTGAAGATGGCACAGCAAGGCCAATTCCAGTCGGACACTTCTTTCTCGCTATCAACCCAGAATTCTTCATGGGTTTGGAAAATTTGAAACACACCACAGGTGAAATTTTAAGACAACTCAGAGCCTCCGAAAAGGCCCCGAACCATGATCGAATCTACACCGCAGGCGAAAAAGAGTACCTCACTTGGTTAGAGCGTAAAGATAAAGGTGTTCCGATTGGTGAAGAGCTTCAAAATGAGTTCAAACAAGTCAGAGATCTATTAAAGTTAGATATCCGATTCTCTTTTGAAAAGCCTTAGTTTTTGACATAGTTTCGAAGGCCATATTATGGTATGATATTCATACAAGTGAGGTAACCAATTATGCGCATTTTAGTTTCAGGTGGTTTAGGATTTATTGGATCACATACCGTTGTTGAATTGTTAAACCACAAACACGAAGTCGTGATTATCGATAACTTATATAATAGCCAAATCAGTACGCTACACAAAATCGAACGCATTTCTGGAAAAAAACCAGCTTTCTATGAACTAGACGCGACGGATTATGAAGCACTAGAAAATGTATTTCAAAGCTATGATTTTGATGGCATCATCCATTTCGCTGGGTATAAAGCTGTCGGTGAATCGGTGAGAAAACCGCTTGAATATTATTACAATAATTTAGTGTCCACCATTCATCTTGCAAAACTAGCGGTGATCAATCAAGTACCTAAATTCATCTTTAGTTCATCAGCAACCGTCTATGGTGATGGCACATCCCCATTCAATGAAAGCATGCCATTACTAGAAAGAACCAATCCGTATGGTGAAACCAAAGCGATGAGTGAACGCATCTTAACCGACGCAGCTAAAGCCAATCCAGGTTTTAATGTGGTTTTACTAAGATACTTTAACCCAATTGGTGCTCACCCATCTGGATTGATTGGTGAAGTACCGAATGGTATTCCAAACAACTTAATGCCTTATGTCACCCAGGTTGCGAAAGGCTTAAGAGAAAAACTCAATGTCTTTGGTAATGACTACGATACTATTGATGGTACAGGGGTTAGAGATTATATTCACGTCGTGGATTTAGCTCAAGGCCATGTTGCAGCATTAGAAGCGAACATCAGTGGCGTTGAAGCCGTTAATTTAGGTACAGGTAAAGGTACTTCCGTATTAGAAATTATCCAAGCATTTGAACAAGAGAATAACATTAAAATTCCTTTTGAAATAGTCTCAAGAAGACCTGGTGATATCGCTGTATCTTACGCTGATACAACCAAAGCAAAAAACCTCTTACAATGGGAAGCGAAACTCAACATTAAAGATATGGTCAGAGACGCCTGGCATTTCGAGAGTAACTTAAAATAGGTTGAAAGGCACGCAAACTTGTGTGCCTTTTGTTCAATTCAAGATTGAGGGTGTAAAAATGAAAAAGAAGCATATTCTAATAACCATCACAATTTTATGGACACTATTCATTTTTACGCAATCCCTATTACCTGGGGATATTTCGTCCGATCAAAGTGGCTTTATTGTCGATGTTCTATATCCTTTGGTCAATAAAATGGGTTTTACGATTCAAGTGAATGATTTTAGTTTCCTTATTCGCAAGCTAGCCCATTTTACAGAGTACTTCATCCTAGGTCTATTGTTATGCATTCTATATATAGAGACCATAAAACCAACTAAACCATGGTTAATCGTCATCATTCATGGGACAATCACAGCCTCAGTCGATGAAACCATCCAATTATTCACACCCAATCGAAGTGGTGAAATCAGAGATGTACTCATTGATTTATCCGGTGTCATTATCGGGATGATTCTCACACAACTATGGATCAAACGTATTCGAAATCATAGATCAAAATAAAACCAAAATCAATCGATTTTGGTTTTAAACGCTTTTAAGCTTGATGGTTGGATACTGTTTGAATACCGTTATTATGTCTTCAAACGAGCCTTCACTAAATTTCCCTGCGTGAACAAAATAAGTAGACGTTCCCGTAGAAATCAGAAGACCTTCATTTGAATAAATTACCCATGTAATGGCGTATAAAGACTTATTATGAATACTTTGACCATCACTAAATCTATATGTAATAACAAGATCATTTTCGTTTAGGATGAATTCGAGCTCATTTAGATGATGAAAAAACCTTTTCGGAGCTCGAACATAATATTTGATGATATCATAGAGTCTAAGAGCGTAATAAAAGACACCAGCCAATACAATGCCTAAGTTGATAGCATCATCCACATCGAATAAAAGCCATCCGAAAATAACCATTATGAGTAAATAGATCGTTTGTACAAAAATATCTTTTACCCACAAAGGTTTCAATAATTTCTTCAACACATCGTCATTCGGCAAGTAGTTTACTTTGACCATTTATATCACCATCCAACCTAAGTATATAACAATTTGATGGGGAATTTACGATAATTTTGAAAGTTATGAAATATTTAGTATAATTGATTTAAGTCGGTAGGTGATTTTAGTGTTAGTTAAACAACGTAAGGAGATAATCAAACAGTATTTACTCAGATTAACCATCACACCACAGGAGTTGATGGGCTTTTTGGTGTTATCTGAACAACAACTCAGAGAGTACGCTTCCGGTAAACCGTTCTTTGAAGATGAACGATACATCGATTTTATCGAGTTCATTGGTATTGATAAATACTACATTGGCTATACTGAACCGAAAACTGAAACAGCGATTGGTTCACCGCTTTCCTTATTTTTTCCGAATAGAGGCGTACCTAATCAACCCATGAGGGCTTTACGTCATTTATTATCCAATCTTTTTACAAGAACGAGTAAAGAATATCGACGTGAGTTTGCTCCTAAACATTTGTTTGAGAAAAACTTTGGCTATACTGAGCCTTTTATCTATAAACAAGTATTGATCAGTTTGTTATTGGTTTTCGGATTGAGTTATCTGATGGCAGACTTAACCGTTGTACAAAATGTTGCGTTAGGGTTATCTATACCGTTGACATTACTTATATTGGTCTATGAATTTGATAAACACGATCAATTGAATTTAAGGGACGTATTGGTTTTATTTGTGGTAGGTGGGATTGTATCAATGGGTATTACCTATTGGATTAGAATGTTCACTGGTTATCCAGACGGATTAGCAGGCGATTTAATGACGGGATTTGTAGAAGAAACCGCTAAACTCATCACGGCCATTGTCTTCATCCGAAAAATCAAGTTTAGAAACGTCTACACAGCCTTTGTTTTAGCTTTCGCCATCGGCGCTGGGTTTGACGCATTCGAAACCATGGAGTATGGCATCAACGCCATTTTCTCTACGGGGGACTACTTCCAAGGTACCATTACCCTCGCCTTTAGAAGTGTACTGTCCTTTGGGATTGGACACCATTACTGGACAGCCATTATTTTCGCGACCCTCGCAGGGTTATCTAAGTCATACAAAGTCGACTTTCACAAACTATACCATCCGACCTTCGTCTTGGTTTATATATTCATCATTTTATTCCATGCGATGTTCAACCATATGCCTTTATGGATTGAAATATTGATGGCTATATTTGGATTGATTGTATTCCCATATATGGGGTATCAATTCTATCTAAAACGATACACGGAACTGCCAATTGAGACGGTTCAAACCGAACCGGACGTTCCAACCTATCTTCCGAATTAACCATAAATACCGATATATCGATTCTATGTCGTAAAAATATTACCAATAATTACAGGAGGCTTTACGTATATTACTGGTTATCAATTTTAAAAAAATACGCTTGAATGAATCTTAGCGTTCATCATGTATAAAGTACGATTGGTACGTGTGACGTTCGAAAAATAAAGCACTGAAATACATTATCAAAATATTAACACATTTATTATTTAATATTGTGAAATCAATTTTTCATGTTATAATTTACGAGGTTATAATTAATGATAAACGTTGAAAGGATTCAAATATGAGTTTAAATAAAAAAGCTACCACTACACTTATATACACCATAATAATCATGTTAGGATTTGTCGTCTTTAGAGTATTTTACGACGTATCTTATTATATATATACGCCTCTGTTTTTCATCTCATTAGCAGTGGGGTTATTCATGATTGTGTATTACCAAAAAACAGGTAAACCCGTCTGTAAGTCGTGTCGTAAGAACATGAAATTGGTTAACAAAAAACTCATCAATCAAGATGAAGAAATTCGTTATGGTCAATTTGTGTTTATCTATAAATATGAATACGAGTATCAGTGTCCATATTGTAAAGAAGTCGCACATATCAATAAAACCATTAAAAAATAAGCTCAGCGGCAACCCCGCTGAGCTTTTATTAACTCGCTGAACGACTTGAACTCTCTGAGTATATCATTGAGTACATCAGTCCAATGGCGAACATTACCATCAATTCGTACACCGTATCATCGATGACATGTACGATAGCGACGCCACTCGGGACAAAAGCATTGACGAATTCATTGACTTCGACTTTACCAATGATTTCCTTTTGCTGGTCGAGATTACGTCTAGATAACGTGAAGGTATCACCTAATTGGTCAATCATATAATCATTCATTATTTTGGTTTTGAATCGATATTTTTTACCCCAATGAGACATTGAATATTTCATGATCAAATCATTTCGATAAGTTAGTTCAATGGTACTAAATGAGGTTTTAACAACACAATCAAGAAGTCCCCTTCCTCTTTAGGTAGTGGGATGAATTGATGGGTTTATTTCTTTCATTTTTATTTCACAAAACCTTATAAATATATGTTATAATATAGTTGAATAATCA
>DJWH01000115.1 GCA_002441525.1 Acholeplasmataceae bacterium UBA6235
ACTATTAGATGCTGTTAATATAGAACAGTAGACACAAAGAGTAAGAATCCTACTTATGTTAGAATATAAGGAAGGAGTTGATCTCATGTCTTCAACAGGCAATCGTTATTCAAACGAATTTAAACAACAAATCGTCGAACTATTTCAAAGCGGGCAATCAGTATCCAAGCTGTCCCGTGAGTATGGCATACCAACTGGGACAATCTATAAATGGACAAAAGAACTTACACCTGTAATCACTGAGGATGGTAAGACTGTTACACCTAAAGAAGTAAAAGCATTAGAAAAGCGAATCAAGGAACTTGAAATGGAAAATGAAATCCTAAAAAAAGCGACCGCCATATTCTAAACGATTACCCTAAAAGAAAAAGTCGACTTTATCAAGTTATTCAAGCATATCTATCCAATTAAGATGATGTGTAAAGTGCTTCATTTAAACCGTAGCACTGTCTATAAGATATTCAAGCATCAAATGTCTGATAGAGATATCAAACGATTAAAACTCGAATCCAAGATTACTGAAATCTATAATGAGTTTGATAGCATCTACGGTGCACCAAAGATTCGTAGGGAGCTAATTAAACAGGGCTACTACGCTTCACTTAAGCACGTCAGCGTCTATATGAGGCGATTAGAGCTTAGATCCATCATTACCAAGAAATATAAGCCAGGCTCATCTTCTAAAGCACCTGATGATAAAGAGAACATCATGAATCAAGACTTCACAACATTATATCCTAACCAGAAATGGGTGATGGATATCACCTATATCTGGACTGTTTATGATGGATGGACATATCTAGCATCTGTCATGGATCTTCATTCAAAGATGATTATTGGTTATAGTTATCAACGTCACATAAAACAAGAAATCGTATTAGAGTCATTACGCCAAGCGGTCTATAAGACAAAACAAACAAAAGGTATTATTGTTCAATCAGACTTGGGTAGCCAGTATTTGAGTTATGATGTTGAACAGTTCATCGAAAATTATGAAATGATTCATTCTTATTCGAGAAAAGGAACGCCTTACGATAACGCACCGATCGAAACATTTCATTCTATCATCAAGAGAGAACGTTTAAGTCGTATGGTTTTAAAAACATTCGAAGAAGCCAAAATGATTATCTTTGAATATATTGAAGGGTTTTATAATCGTAAAAGAATCCATAGTTCAATCGATTATCAAACGCCTTATCAAGTGTATTACTCAAAGTAATTCTCACTTAATGTGTCCACTTTATTGACATAAAAGCACAGTAAAAAAAAGTAGTAGTGAAACAAAAGAACAAATGACCAACAAAAATTGGTGGGTTTTAATTATTGTATATATCATGGACCATATCAAGGGAATTATAATTTTTCATCAGAATATGATCTACAAATGGATGGAATGTCTTTGTTTGCGGCTAACGATTTTCTAGTCAATGAAATATTTTTTGATGACTTAATCATTAGAAGTCATGAAATAAATGAAGGCATATCAAAAATCAATTATTATGTTTCATTTTCGTATGTATATGATGGAACTACCTATTTTGGACATATCTTTTTGCAAAAAACCAATTTGGCGTATGATGACTTAAGTTTAGATGCTTTAATTAATAGTGTCGTTGAAGCATATGAAAAATTATAAAAAAAACCACGAATTTTATTTTCATGGTTTAGACTAATTATTTAACTGTATTTTTTAACTCTTTTCTTTTTAAAAACTGATAACCTATGACTGAGATGATTAGTGATCCAATGGCACCAACAATCAAGTCAAGCATCGTATCAAGCAGACCATAATCCTGTGGGAATAGTTGATAATTATTCATCCACATATAGCGTTGCATGTTGGAAGCTGATAAAGTGAAGTTATATGATAATGTATCAATTAAGAACTCATAGAATTCCCATACAACTAATAATGTAATCGAAAAAGTAAAAGAAAATATACTGACAAATACAGGCGGTAGTTTCACATACTTCTTACTGTTTTGGTTATATATATGAATCGCTTCAAACGCCGATAGTGCAATCACAACACCTGAGACAGCATGAACTAATTTGTCGTATCCATAAACATCTTCATAGAAGTTATGAATGAATCCTAAGACAATTGATGCAAACAAAAATATTAAAACAAATATTTCTACAGCATTTGTAATTACGAGCTTGAACTTTGATTTAAGGAATCTAGGTACACTCATTAAGATAATAACTAATGACGATAAGAAGATATTGTTGATTGAACTATCCCTTGAAGTAATATTGGTTTTTAAGATGACACCTAAAATAGATGCGACTAATTCAAGTAGTGCAATAGATGTAAATAAGTGGTAATAAAAATTTGAATTTCTAAATATAGATTTTTTCATATATTCTCTCCATTTATAATAACTTAGTGTTAAAATAATAACATATCAAAAGTTAAATTACCATAAAAAGTGTGTATTTTGACTATTTTACATCGAAGAGAGCCGTGGTAGTTGCCTCTTATAAACGTCTAGCGTTAAATATATGAAAAAAATCCACGGCGCCTTAATTAGATTATAGTAGATTATTGGAAAGGATATGTATACTCACTTCACTACTATAACCATAAACTGAGTATACAAGGAGATTATTAAATGAATGACATTAAAGAATCTTGTATATCGTAATATAAAACTGAGCCACCCATCGTCATTTAAAATTGAGCCACCTAGAAACCTCTTCTAAACTATAATAAATAGTAAATGAGGAGGGAAAGAGGATGATCAATATGATAGAAAAGAATGGCATCATCAGCATGCATATCCATGAAGGTAAATCAAAGCGAGAAATTTCAAGGATATTAGGCATATCCAGAAACACAGTAGACAAATATATCACTGAATACGAAAAGAACTTGAAAGCATTAAAAGAAAGCGAACATGACTATGAGAGTCGAGTTCATCAACAAACCCTCTTCGGCAAACCCACTTATAAAAGAACAAAACCGAATCGTAGTGCTTTCACTGATCAAATGAAGATAGCGTTTGAGCAAATGATTGAACAAGATAAACGACGTGATGAGTTATTGGGTGACAATAAGCAAAAAATCAGTGCAGCGAAGATTTATCGAGAATTGAGAAAAAAGGGTTATGAAGTCAGTCAATCGACTGTAGAAAGAGCGTTTCGAGCTTATAAAGAAACGCTGCCTAAAGAAGTGTATATCAAACAAACCTATGAACCCGGCAAACGGGCTGAGTATGACTTTCATCAAGTAAAAGTGATTGTTGAAGGTGAAAAGAAAACCTATCATCAAGTGACCATCGCGTTACCTTACTCAGATTTTTATTGGTTTAAACTGTATCACGATGAAACTAGACAAACGCTTATTAAAAGCATCATCGAATTCATCGAGTTTATAGGGGGTACCTTTGATAGTATGGTATTTGACAATCTATCCCCATTAGTGAAACATTATGTACTACGAAAACAAGACAAGATCTATGACGAAGAACTGATTAAACTGAGCACCTATTATGGGTTTAAGATTATCACCTGTAACGCAAGATCAGGGTGGGAAAAAGGCAGTGTCGAAAATGGCGGTAAGTATGTCAGAAAAGACTTATTCTCACTGAACTATCGATTTGATGATGAAGCCGAATTAATGAGTTATGTCGCATCTGAACAAGTAAAAATCAACCACTCTAAGACAACCAAATTCGAAGTAGAAAAGGCGTCCATAAAGCGACTAGAAGTACCTAGATATATTTACGCAAGTGAAGGTATCTCTATTGTCAACAGCTATTCATTGGTAACCATCAGCAACAATTACTATTCGGTGCCTGAAAAATATGTAGGTAAGGCAATTAGATACGTTAAAACAACAGAGACCATCGCACTCTATGATGGATCAAAACTCATCTGCAAACACAGGATCTTAAGTGGTCGAAATGATCACAGTATGAGTTTAGGTCACTATGAGAAGACATTAAAACGAAAACCAGGAGCATTACCTAATTCAGTGTTATTAAAGGTGTCCAGTGAGGAAACAAAGCGCTATTACGAAACGTTTTGTCATGAGGACCCTAAAGCCTTCTTAGAGCATCTCTATGGGAAAGTAGCGCTTAAAGAAGACAACGAAATGGCACGGATACTAGAAAATCAGATTCAAGGGTTTAACGCCTTAATTCCGGAGGTTAGTTATGGTAGAGATTGATAAACTAGCCAAAAGATTAAAGCTACCTTTCATAAGATCAAACTATAAAGACATCTTAGAAACAGCGAAACAAAAAGGCTTTACGTATCAAACATTTTTAGAAGTGTTATTAGAATCCGAAGTTAAACAGCGTGATCAAAACGGCATAAGATTGAAAAAACAGTTCGCAAAGTTCCCCTATATAAGACCTTATGAAGATCTCGATTTAACCAGTTATAAACCTCAGACAGCTTTACAAATCAGAGAGTTATCAGATATGAGTTTTTTGGATAAAGGTAAGAATGTCATATTGATTGGTAATCCAGGCGTAGGGAAGACTCACTTAGCCATCGCACTAGGTTTAAAGGCCTGTGAGATGAATAGAACGGTCTTATATATCACCATTCCTTACCTCATTACAGAGTTAAAGGAAAACATGAGTAAGAACAGGTTGACCTCTTTTCGGAAACAACTGATGAGTTATGACCTCATCATCGCGGACGAATTAGGATACTGTAGTTTTGATAAAGAAGGATCTGAGTTACTGTTTAACTTCTTTTCGATGAGGAATGAGTTCAAATCGACCATCATTACAACGAACCTGACATTCAAAGATTGGCCAAGTGTGTTTGGAGATAACACATTATCAGCAGCGTTGATAGACCGTCTAACACATCGAGCTATCATACTAAATATGAGTGGTGAGTCACACAGACACAAGGAAGCTTTACAAAATATGAAGGTGGCTCAAAATTAAATGACGATTTGTTGTCTAAGTGGCTCACTTTTACTTGACGGTTTACAAATCTGTAGACATTATTCCAGAAGGTCTAGAGAATGAGTATTTGACTGAAGAAGAAACATTATATATGAAGAAAATTATAAAATCTTTAATTATTTATACGATTTTGGGAGGGGTTACCTCAATAACTTCTATATTGCTAAAAGTGTTTGAAGTAGAAAAAAGTGTAACATTGATATTTGGTCTTATCGCAATAGTGATTTTTGTTTTTATAGTTATACGAATAACAATGCTTTATAAAGAAGTTGGAAAACTAGAAGGTAAATAATCTCTAGGCCCATGTATCTTTTTGAGATGATGTAACCTTCAAAGTCGCATTCGTGGGGTCAATACCCATTATTAAGCAGATAGTTGAATAACCTATTTTGATACAAAGAAACCACTGCTTGAAAATTAGTCCAAAATAAAAAGGCTAAACTAGGACATAATTTAGGGGTGTAATTTTTCCTGGTGGGGGTGTAAAATTGTATCAAAATAGGTCATACAACCCATATAAGAAGCATTGGTTTGATACAATTGTGTCAAGCCTTTTTTTCATGCAGAAAGGGAGGTTTCTCCCTATATTCCAAATTTCGCGACAATGTTATAAGCCAAAATGATATGTTTTTCTTGTCTGATATCTTGTCACAGTCCAACCTTTTAACGATTACCCAACTATTTACACGATTACTCTCAGATTCCTTAGGTGAAGAGTCGAAATCCCCTATGGCGGAAATTGGCGGATTATATAAATTTCTTTTGTGAACTAATGAGTACAATAGTGATAAGAACGTTGAACAATTTCCTAACAAGTTAACAATCGCAATATTTTTTATGATAGACCAACAGGCAGCAACTATAATAGTGTAATAATTTCATTTAATTAAAAATGAGTTTTTTTAAACAGTGATCTTTCACTATTCGACATAACTTTTAGTCATCGGTTAAGTAAAAAGTTAAAAAATCACTTGACATTTTAAAAAAAGTATTAAAAAGAATAGTATAATCTATGAACGTTATTTGGAAAAGACACGTCAAGAGTCTAAATATTTGTTTGGTGGTAGATTAGCTACCTATCAATATTTAGATATGCATGTTATCGTTGAACATGCACTAAAACTAGTAGCTAGTGAACTGAATTAAAACATAAACCAACTTTCTACTTTACAATTTGGTTTTTTAAGTGTATCATATGTTAGTGAGTACTAACTATTATAAAAGGAGGAAGCAATGAAATACATAATCGCTTTAATTTTAAAGTATCCAATCAAAACCATGATAACAACATCGATTTTGTTAGTTGGCTTGTTTGTCGGGGTAACTAATATATCATTAAAAACAGGTAATGACACACTGATTTCAGATACAACCGATTTATATCAAGATAATGAGGCGTATCAAACGGCTTTTGGTAAAGACCCCATTATTATCATATTTGATCAGGATTCGTTATACGATCAACAAACACTCGCCTTCATGTATGAGATTCAAAAAGAAACAGAAGGCATGGCTGGCATTTATGCCATCAATAGTCCTGTGACGTTGATTAAAGAAATTAGTCAAACCATGTATGTACAAACCAATTCAGGTTTGGCACAAATGGCACAAGGCTTAATTGAGGTTTCCAATCAGTTAACAACCTTATCGGTTCAGCTACAAACCAATCAACCAGCAACACCTGATGTAGAGGCATTAAGCAACAATTTAACGTCGTTAATTACAGCTCAAAATCAACTAGGAACTGGTTTAGTGAACATGTTTAATGTCATGGATACGTTGGGTAGTAGCGTAAACAGTTTAGAATCTGACTTAAACACGTTAAAGGTTAGTCTAGATGAAAGTATGACGACAGAAATTGCATTAGTAGATGACATGTTACTGCGCACCAGTCAACTAGAAACCAGCATAAGTAATCTAACTAACCAATCTACTTTAACCGATGTTCCTACCAATACTGCAGCAGCACTTGGTCAAATTCTTTTGACAATGGTGGATTTATCATCATTACTCGAACAACAACAAACCAGTATGGCTCAGCTTTCAATGGCCTTATCTACCATGGGGACAAATCTCAAACAGATGGGGGAAAGTTTAGATGCTATCCAACAAAACTTCAATGCATTTGAACCTGGTTTTCCAACCAGTCAAGCCACCCTAGATCTAATGATATATAAAGATGGCGAAGTGAAAGATATGTTTCAAGGTTTCATAGTGGATGGGAAATTGCGCATGGTACTTGTTTTAGAAGGCGATGTCACAGACAAAGCAGTGGATGACATCAGTGATGCCATCAATCAAATTATTTTAGAACACGACAAAAGTGATCAAGTCTTAGTCTCAGGTAAACCTATATTAGACCGCGCAATCAAATCTTCCATGATGGCAAGTATGCAAAATATGATGCTGTTTGCCATTCTAGCGATGATCGTCATTCTACTGCTCACTTATCGTGTGAAAATGCGCTTATTACCAATTGTCATGATTTTAGTCGCTGTGGTTGTCACAGTAGGCATCATGGGTTGGTTCAATATTGGATTAACCATGGTTTCTATGGCCGTATTCCCGGTTTTAATCGGGTTAGGGATTGATTATTTCATCCAGTTTCAAACACGATATGAAATCGAAAGGAGCGAATCATGAATCACGAACAAGCATTAATCAAAACATTAAAGAAAACCGTACCTGCTGTTCTAACAGCTATGATTTCAACCGCACTGGGGTTATTGAGTTTATATGGTTCTAAAGTCCCAATGATCAATGACTTTGGATCGATGTTGACGATTGGGATTATTTTCGCTTTTATCATTGGTGTTTTGATTTTCTTACCATTTCTATATATAAGAGACAAACATTTACCGACTCCTATCAAAAATAAACCAAAAAAAATAGTCAAACATAACCAGTTTGTCCATAAGTTGGCATTCGTTTCAATGAAGTTTAAATACGTGATATTATTCGTTGCTATGATACTAGCAGGTTTAGGTATCTATTTCGATTTAGATGCGAAAGCAGAAACGAATTTAGAAAACTTCATGCCCCAAGATAGTGAAGCACTTGAAGACATCAGAACACTAAGAGAAATCATTGGTTCGACAGAACAAATCGCAATTATGATTCAAGACGATGACGTATTGACACAGCGTAGTCTTGAATTAGTTAGTGATATTGAATTGTTAATAAAGACAGATTATCAAGAACGCGTGATTGAAACACAATCATTAACAACATTACTTAGCTATAGTGGTATAGACTCATATGAAGGAGATTTAGATGGGGCTTTGGATAATTTACCCAAAGATCAGGTAAAACTCTTTATAAATGATGCTAGAACCATGATGGTAATCAATCTATCTCTACATGATATGTCGGATGAAACATTTGAACAGTTTTTAACAGATTTATCTGATGACATCACGATGACAAATGCTAATCAAATGATATCAATCACGGGGCAATCTGTGATTGATAATGAAATGATGAAAGCTTTGACAACTGGTCGATATGAAATGACTATCATTGGCTTATCTTTAATCTTCGTTGCACTGTTGATTATTTACAAATCTTTTTATCGAGCGATTCTACCAATATTACCAGTCATTTTAATCGTAGGCTGGAGTGGCTTAGTCATGTCTTTGTTTGGGATTGCTTATACACCACTCACAGCCACCCTTGGCGCATTGATCATGGGGATAGGGACAGAGTTCACAGTGTTGATCATTGAACGCTATGAAGAAGAACTAGAGACATCCGCGTCTTCAAGTGAAGCAATCCAAAATGCTTTATCAAAAATGGCCAATCCGATCTTGGTATCATCATTAACCACGATGGGTGGATTCAGTGCATTAATCCTATCCGATTTCGTCATTTTATCGAATTTTGGTATAATGACCTTGGTCAATCTATCATTAGCCTTATTGTCAATGTTCATCGTATTACCAACCATTATGGCTATCATGATAAATCAAGAAAAAGTACCGACAGTAGTAACAGAATCATAAAGCGAGGAATTTAGGATGAAAGACACAAAAGACATGATTTTAAATGCGAGCATTGAGGTATTTTCAGAAAAAGGATATACCTTGACAACAACACTGGAAATCTCTAAGAAAGCAGGTGTGTCGGAAATGACATTATTCAGACATTTTCAGACGAAAAACAACCTCTTTTTAAGTGCGATTAAACAGGCAGTTGGTGAATCATTCACAAATGATATTACAATTGATTCAGGCAAGCCTTTAAAAATGTTTGTGGCAGATATCTTGCATGAAAAGCTTTTAAGTATATCCACACATCATGCTTTAATTAAAATGCTAATACGCGAAACATTAGCCAACCAGTTACCAAGTGAACTTGCGTTCACAAAAATGATTTATATGCAAATCACTGACAAACTTGAAACATACATCAAGGATAACCAATTATCACTAGACGCTAATGCATTAGCAGACTTAATGGTTGGGATGCTATTAAAGTATGCAGTCATGTCAGATTTAAGCTATCACACACTAACTAAAAATGAACAAAAGGATTATTTGAATCCTTATCTAAATATGATTAACATATAAAGGAGCAATATTATCATATGATTGTTGTACTTTTTCTAGTAATCTTGACCTTACTAGCCATTTATGCAAATCCGTTTATTCGTAAACACAACACCAAACTTTATATTGTAGCAACCCTATTAGCGATTCTCGCATTTATATTTAAAGATAAACCAATCGCAACGCCGTTCATTCAAGGCTTTTTAGGCTTAAGTTTCTTCTATATTGTGATGATCACAGGTGCAATTGACAAGAAGTATAAAATCAAATCAAAATTTGTCACCTTGAGAAAAGAATATTCGATCATTGGGTTCATCGTAATCACACCACATGCACTTAACTATACCATTCAAGGTTTAGATGGAACAATAAGTTTAGAATGGTTTGGACTCATCAGCTTTTTATTAATGGTGCCACTATTTATTACATCATTCATTAAAATCAGAAAGAAGATGTCTTCAAAAACGTGGTATAAGATTCAATCATTGGCTTATATCATATACTTATTACTCTTCATCCACTTAATATTGAATTACACTCAACCGATTAACTTGGTGCTATATTTATTTTTATTCATCTTTTATTTTGTATTAAAAACCATTAAGTATGCTAAAACTGGGAAATTAAGATAACGAAATGAATTGGGTGAACTACCCACCACTTCTAGTTAAGTGGTGGGTAGTTCACATGACAAGTTCGAAAAAGTTGTTGTATCTTTTCTAAGCTCAAAAGATGGAGGTAACATTTATCTTGGGGATGATGATTTTAGTAATTGGATGGTTGGTTATCTGGACATGCAACCACTATCGAGTGCTCAGTTAATTCGATTATATGTTAGATGTGAACCATCCCATAGGGTGGTTTTTTCTTGTGACAATGTGGTGACATTATCAAAAATATATTTAATTCAACCAATTTTTATGTTAAAGTAACGTTGAAAGGATGTGTCTTCTGATGAAAAAAATGTGGTCATTGTTGGTTATATTGTTCATCACAATCTCATTTAGTTCAAGTACGAAAGCGATGGAAGCACCCTATCTTGATGCGTTCCATAATTATGAAGCTTTTCTCAATGGGGTGGATTATTATATTGGTGAAGAAAATATTTATTTTACGAGCACCGAAGTGGATTTAGGAGACGATTACTATGTCAGTTATGTCATTGAACACGACATTCGTAATCGAAAGTCCTATGAATCGGATGGTAGACCATACTTCATTTATCAGAGTAAAGATTCCACACTTAATTATCATTTTGAAATCCATTTAAGGTTAAAAGAGGGCCAAGAGGTGATGTCATTTGTGAACATTTCATCCGATGGCTTTGACATAAATGTATCAGGGACTCGTAATAGTTTTATCCTCATACGTCGACTCAATGATCAGAAAATTCCAAGTAGTGAAATCAACCGTATTGTGTCACTCATATGTGCTTTATACAATAAAACATGGGAGATGCCATCATGAGAAAACTAATCTTTTTATCATTTGTTGTTTTGGTCAGTTTAAACAGCTGTTTTGGTTTTTATAGGAATACTTATACCTATTCAGAGAGTTATCGTTCACTAGATGATTTTTATCGTATATTAGAGAATGATGAAGCAATCGTTATATTGGATTTAACACTCCATCCAGGTGAAACATTAGACTATCCAGCAACCATTCGCTTTCATACGGATAGTGATGTTGTTTATGAATATCTATACTCAATCAAACATAGTGGCTTATCGTATCATACGACATTCAGTTTACAAAGAGAAGAATCGAGAAGTTCCGGGGGACAATTGTTTAAAGGTGATGACATCAATGAAGAAATCATTCATGAGGATTTAATCATCAGAACACAATTAACCCCTGCTGGAAAATTCGGTGCACCGCTTCAATTTGTGCTCAATTTTTATTTTGAAGCTAAGGGCATCGGATACTATGGTGAAGTTAGACATGTGAATGAAATTTCAGAAAACTTTGACAAACAAGTGTTTATCGATTATATTATTGAATTGTATGAACAACACGTATAGTCGTTTTTGGGAGAAATATGAACAATCCGTATTTAGATCACGTTTCTAAAACACTAAAAGAAGAGTTTAATGTCGATGTCGTTGAAGACATTCTTTTGGTGCGCAAAGACCGCGTGATTTTGTATGGGGAAAGTAATTTATCTGAGGACAATGTATTATATGTCATCACAGGTACCTTACAATTGATTGGACTCGCAGAAGCGTCATCCATCCAACTAACGGATTTACTCAAACGTTTTGAATATAACAATGCATACGCTGATGTGGCAGGAAAAACGGATTATTATGGTTATGTCTATGGTGAATTGTTCAGTAGAAGACCACAAACCAGTGTAACTTTCCCGATTCTAGCAGAACAACAACGCGTTTGGGTTACGGTTTCGCGATTTGTTGTGGATGCAAATCCGGCACTATCAGCCTATTTCATCACCAACGTCAGTGATGTCATGGATGCGGAAGAACAAAACTATGCGAAATCGCATCGTGATTCCTTAACAGGTTTATTCAATAAATACACCCTCGATTTTCATTATGGAAAACGATACAAAAATGAGAACTTTCATGTGATGTATCTCGATATCGACAACTTCAAAGAAGTCAATGATCACGATGGACACGTCGCTGGTGATCAATGCCTCATCGCCTTCAGCAACATCCTGAAAAGTTACTCAAACGATCAAAAACATTTCTATCGTAATGGCGGTGATGAATTTGTGGGACTGTTATTTGATACAGAAGACCATGTTAGAGAAATGGCAGAAGGTATTTTAAGCCAAGTCCGACAAATCCAGTCGCCAATTTCAAACACACGAATGACTGTATCGATGGGTATCGTTCAAGCGGATATGCGTCAAGATGTCATTCGAAAAGCCGATATGTTGTTGTATAAAGCGAAACGTATGGGCAAGAATCAATATATTTATGAAATTGAAAAAACTAGACAACATGAAGAGGCCTAAATAGCCTCTTTTTTAGTATAAAAATGGTAACTATTTAGAATTATTTTCATTAGTATTGAAGTTGAAATAGAAATCGATTATCATTACTATGTAAAATAATTACAAATAAGGAGTTTATACTATGACCATATTACAAGCATTTTTTCTGACCCTATTTGCAGGGTTATCTACCGGTATTGGATCGCTTTTAGCGTTTAATAAAAGAGCTGCTTCAAAGACATTCTTATCCTTCGCTTTGGGTTTATCTGCTGGGGTGATGATTTATGTTTCATTTGTCGAGATATTTGTTAAAGCTAAAGACGCACTCATTTTAGATTTCGGTGTTAAAAACGGTTATATCTTAACCACGCTATCGTTTTTTGCAGGTGTATTCTTGATTGGATTGATCGACAAATTGGTACCTGATAAAGAAAACCCACATGAAATTAGAGATGTGAGTGAAATGAAAGCGAAAGACCATAAATTATTAAGAATGGGATTATTTTCTGCCTTAGCCATCGCGATACACAATTTTCCTGAAGGCTTAGCGACGTTCATCGCAGCCCTTCAAAACCCAACCTTGGGGATCGGGATTGCAGTAGCGATTGCCATCCACAATGTACCTGAAGGCATCGCTGTAGCCGTACCTATTTATCAAGCAACTGGTTCACGAAAGAAAGCATTTTTATACTCTTTCGCATCCGGGTTGTCCGAACCGATAGGGGCTTTATTGGGCTATTTCCTGCTCAGTGCATTCTTGACGGATGCGATGTTTGGATTCGTCTTTGGCTTGGTGGCAGGTATCATGGTTTACATCTCACTCGATGAACTCTTACCTACCGCTGAAAAATACGGGAAACACCACATCGCCATTTATGGATTGATCACTGGGATGGCCATCATGGCACTCAGTTTGGTGTTGTTTGTTTAAATGACTGTCATTTAACAACACAATCAAGAAGTCC
>DJWH01000114.1 GCA_002441525.1 Acholeplasmataceae bacterium UBA6235
ACTGGGGGAAGAGTTTCCCTAGAGCCTATGTTTGGCTACAAACCAATCACTTCAAAGAGCCAGACACATCTTTAATGTTTTCATACGCTGACATCCCATTTTTAGGATTCTACTTCATCGGTTTGATATGTAATTTATATTACAAGGGAAAAGAATACCGTTTCGCAACCTATAACTTTTCCAAAGTTTTAAAAGAAGAAATCTCTCCAAAACAAGCTTTTTATGTCCTAAAAAAGGGTAAATATAGACTTGAAATCAAAGCGATTCAACAAGATCAAATTGATTTGGCTTCGCCCATCAATGGTGCGATGGACCATACGATTAAAGAAGGTTTATCTGGTCAAGTTGAAATTAAACTATACCGTAAGAACGTACTAATCTACGAAGATACTGGTAAAGAGGCCGGCATCGAAATTATGAGAAAATAAAAACAGCTTTCGAGCTGTTTTTTTGTTTTATAAAAGAAAAAACACGGTTGCCCGTGTTTGGTTTCTTAGCTTATTTTGCGTTTTTTTCAACACCATAGCGTTTATTGAATCTTTCAACACGACCTGCTGCTTGTGTGAATGTTTCAACGCCAGTGTAGAACGGGTGGCAATTTGAACAAGTATCCACGCGAATTTCTTTCGCTGTTGTACCCACTTCAAATTCGTTACCACAAGTTACACAGTGGACTTTAGCCACTTGGTATTTTGGATGAATTTTTGCTTTCATATCCATTCTCCTTCCGCCATAGACATACGTCCATAGTAAGTTTGCGTAGGTATTATAACATAGTTAAAACCAATATACAAACATAATCTTCATTTTTTTATCGGTATAGATTGAAATACATATTTAAAATTTTGACCATCGTTGTAGATGGATACCTTTGTTTTTAGAATGGGTATCTTCTGTTATCTACCAGCATATACACCGATGTGTTTAAGAGTGCCAATGACATGTGGATAGGTTGTTGTCCTTGACCAAAGTAAATGTCTACCAATTCAGGGTGATCAATGAATGGGTTTCGATTATCTTGAATACCATAGATACGGTCATTACGGGTTTTTTCAAAGTCATTGACCGGATCCAATTCATGCCATTGAAGGAATGTTTGGAGGTTACCTACAACGTCAATATTTAGGTTATAGCGAATTGAAATGTATAGGACAATTCTCGCAACATCCCCAATATATTCATCACCAGGGTACCAACCACTACCGAATTTTCCATAAGATTGATTGCCAGTAAACGGACGATTATCTTCAACAAATGGTAAATTACCACGGTCTGAGTTGGTGTTGGTGTTTGCTGCTCTTAGATTATGTAAGTCATCTTTGACTGAACCTAATTTGGATTGTGGCCAAACGTGTTCACGATTGCCATAAGAGCCCATGCCATCATAGATGAGGTAGTAACTACTACCCACGCGGTCAATCGACTGAACCTGT
The DNA here is from genome assembly GCA_002441525.1 of Acholeplasmataceae bacterium UBA6235. Lineage (GTDB taxonomy): Bacteria > Bacillota_I > Bacilli_A > Acholeplasmatales > UBA5453 > Paracholeplasma > Paracholeplasma manati. Next base: position 1,434 of record DJWH01000114.1, read on the forward strand.
GATGTTGAACCAGTCGCGCTGCCGCTATTGACTATCAGCGAGCGTAATGCTTGAGTGAAACTGCTGCCTGTTAAGCCATTTAAACTTAGGTAATAGCCTTCATATACACCAATTTCAATTGGGTTTCTAACATAAATGGTATAAGTTGCGATGACATCTTGATAATTATTTAAATAGACTGTGACTTCGTAATCACCAGGTACGTCCAAATCCACCAAGGATGTATCGACACCTAACAAGGATGTAAAATCATCGCCATAACCATTTTTAGCGGTAATACCTGCAAGGAAATTAGGGGTAGCATCACCAATGGTGAAGTTAATATTGGTTGTACCATAAATGCTGATGATATCTGGATTCTTTGGCTTTGAAACAACGGAACTACGGTTGGTAAATAAGAACTGTGCTTTACCAGCGTATTGTCCAACAGTGATGTTGAATAAATCAACGATTTCACCGACTTTAATGGTGTCAAATAGGTAAGGTGCTGTGTTCACGCGCTTGTCTAATCTGACAAACGTTTGTTCTCCAACACTATTCTTTAAATATAGTTCAATGGCGTTGTTTGGTGTCGCGATTGAAGTGACTTCTAACTCTAAATAGGTGATGACATTGGCTTCGTATAAAATAACGTCATCAAAATCCAACGAATATCCGGTTAAGTCAATGCCTTCACCAAGGGTATGGGTACCTAAGGTTTGAATGATCTTTGGTGAACTGAGTTGTATTAGGCCATTGAATTGACTTAAAGTACCTTCAATCACGTATTCAGTTCCGACAACTAAGCCTGTGTTGTTATTCATGTAAACAGGGATTGCACCTGTTGCGTCCTGAATGGTGAAATTGCCATTGGTCATTAAACTGGTGACGACACCTTGGATGGTAACCACAGTGCCTTGTGCTTTCAATCGCACCTCAGAAATCGGTGTTTGAGAGGATTGAGGGAAATCGGCTAATTTAGGTACCAATACACTAAATGTCTTGGTAAATTGATTATTATCGACAATAGTCGCGGTTAAAACAACGGTCACATCTACATTTTGTCTTGTGACAACACCAGCATTATTGATCGCGTTATGATTGGATGTCCATTGAATTTGAACCCCTTCAATGGTCGTTGGTAATGTTAGATTAGTACTGGCTTGTGATGGTACTGAGATTTGATTTAAGATGCTTTGATAATCTGGAGTAATGGGTTCTGCCTTAATGACTTTAACATCCAAGGTGATTTCATACGGTACACCATCGATCGTGACTGTGGCGGTCAATTCTACAACCATATCTTCGGCTTGTCTGGTTATTAACCCTGTATTTGAAATCACTAGCGGGGATGCTGATTGCCAAGTGACTGGATTGCCTATATAGGTTGATTTTAAGACCAAATCAACTTCAGTTTCTGTAGGGACAGCTAAATAATCACTAAACGCATCATAATCGAAGTCATAAGGTGCGATGACTGTGATTGTATATGAATGACTTTGGGTTATGCCATCCACTGTGATGGATGCTGTTAAGAATACAATTCGATTAAATTCTGGTAAAGTGACCACACCATTGCTGGTTAACAATGCTTCATTGGAACTTTTCCAAGAGATGCTGTGTCCATCAATCGTGGTAGGTAATACGATGGAATCCTCGATTTGTGATGGGAGTTCAATGGCATTGAATAGCGCATTAAAATCCACAGGGGATTTCAAAATTGTGAAACTAAACGACTTACCTACAACAATCCCATTCACGGTGATGGTTGCGGTTAATTTAACAGTAACGTCATTGGTTTGTCTAGATACTTTTACATTGTTGTTTTCGATGACTGCGTGAATGCTGTCACTCGTCCAATCAATGGTATAATCGTGAATCGCAGTTGGTAGACTAAAGTCACTGATGACCGAGTCTTTGGTTTCATTATTGGAATACTGAATTTCGATACCTTCGATGATACTTTGTGGTGTTTTTTGAGTACACCCACTTAAAAACAAAATCAATAAAACGACAAAAACCCTATTCAACTTCATTGTTTATAATCCTGCCTTCGTTTTTTTCGGTAAGGACATTATAGCACAGATTCTTCTTATAAAATTAATTAAAAATGAAAGAATTGATTGTCTTATCTATTATTAGTATAAATATAAGAAAAAAACAGGCTATTCTTATAGAATTTGCCTGTAAATTAGAATTTTTTCTCGATAAAAAGTTCTTTCGTGCTATCCAAAAAGCGTTTCGCAAGTATACCTGTCAGAATCCCTGCGGGTACCGATAAGAATAACATAATTGGTGCGTAGAATAAAGCCGCTTCAGTAATCACATAGCTCGCCGCGACAATCTGCCCGATGACATGCATGACAGACGAAATGGCTGAGACAGCTATAATGCCAAAGAAATCAAGTTTCTTTAAAATGATTAAAGTGATGAGTGAGAAAATGGCACCTGAGAGAGACAATGTGAATGTAACTCCGTTGAATGTGCCAGGGGCGAATAAGGCGGTAACAATCAGTCTGAGGATTACAACAGTGACGGCTTCTTTCGGCCCGTACACATACAAAATAATGAGTGTAACGATGTTTGAAAAACCAATCTTAAAGGCTGTCCCTGGAACCAATTGAACATAAGACTCTAATATATTGATGATGGATGCGACACCGGTAAAGATGGCGATCATGGCTAATTTTTTAACAGTCATTACATGATCACATCCAATCCCAAATCCCTAAACTCGATGGTGACATAATTGGGTAAACAAATGATGGGTTGTAAATCGGAAAACCCAACCCTACTACAAATATTATATGGGCTGGTTTCTTCTTTTACCCTCACCTTGTTATCCTTGTATTCAATCCAAATGTAGCCAAGGTTACCCAAGATAAAATAGTTATTTTGGTATTTTACAATGCCTTGTCCTAAAGTTAAATCCGTAAACTCAATGGATTCTATCAGTAGTTGATCCCCTTGAATATCTGGTAAGGCCTCCACGTTGTATACCGTTTGATTATTGGCTTTGGTGAATTCACCATTCTCTAAGTTGATGGCAAACATGGTGGTATTTTTATACTTAATGTATGCTTGTTCTCCACTCTTACGGGTTGCTAAAGAGATGATTAAAATAGCACCAAATAAAATGAGTAATAGGCCAACCACTAAGGTGTCATGCTTCGTTTTTGTCTTCACGAACATCCCCCTTAGCTTTTTTCTTTTTGTCGTAAACACTGATACCAATGATTAGTGCACCACCGACGATGATCACCCCACCTAAAATAATATAGAGGTTGGTTAAGTCATTCGGTTCATTGGCGAGGGGTTCGCTTTGTCTAAAGTTTTGTGTCAGATTGACGGTTTCAATCGAACCATCATACATATAAAATATCGCTTCTATGCCTAGGCTTTGAACCAATATCGTTGCTTGATCTAGAGGCATCGAAAAGAGTGCGGTTGACATCGAGTCTAATAGCGCAGAATCATCCCCTATAATGGTAACAACATGGTAATACTGTTTAGGTTCGAAATCAAACGGTGAAATGATGTGGTGGTATACTTTTCCTTCATAGGTTACGAATTGTTCATAGTTACCGGATGTAACCACAGCTTTGTTTCTCACTTCAAGGATACCTGAAATACCATTTTGATATATTCTTAAAGGATCTTCTAAACCAACCCTAAACGGACGGGCATTGGTATCAGAATCATCCGGATGAACCCCGACGATGATGTTTGAACGACCTGCATTAATCATGTATTTGGTTATGTTTTTAGAGTCTAAATACGCTTTGGTTTTTTGGGTCGCATACCC
>DJWH01000099.1 GCA_002441525.1 Acholeplasmataceae bacterium UBA6235
GGTAGAATCGATGGTGGCGCAAACGTCATCGCCGATGATATCTTCGTTTCAAACGTGACCGTTAAATCCAACAGCGCGAACACCTCCGATGTCGCTGCGTCCGCTCTTGTTGGCTATATCGCCAACGTCGCTGACTCTGTATTCTCAGGTGTACGTATTGTGGTTTTAGACACCACTGTGGACGGTAATGTCGCAGCAGCATTTGTGGGTTATAACCGTTATCCAGGTACCGCCAATCTCATGGACGGTTATTTCGAAGTGACATTCGTGAATAATGAACGTTCTGGTTTGATTGGATACAACCGTGACCAAGTGACACCACTCGATCAATCCAGTATCTTTGGTAGTTTCACCAACGATACCCCACACTCAAACGCACTCGCATTAACCAACAGTGCTGTACCAGCCGATAGTGCTTGGTGGACCACTAATTTGAACAATATCGCGACCTCATCCTTATGGGTAGTTAATCCAGATGGATCTGTTGTATTAGCGTTATTGGTAGATTAATGATATAAAAACAGAATCCCTTGATTTGGTCTGCCAAATCGAGGGATTTTTTTGGTGTTTTCATCGGATTTTGAAAGTTGTATAATAAATACATAGAGTGGAAGTGAAAGTGATGAAAAAAAAGATACTTAATTTACTTATAGTCGGATTCACACTTGCAATATTGACGGGCTGTCAATATGATTTTCCAGACGATTCCAAAAAAACACCTCATAACTATGATGAGGTCATCAATTATATCCAAACGTATTTAGATCGAACCGATGTAAATGTAAATCCAAATACTGTATCGGGTATAACTGAGTATGATTATCATTTTACAAACTATTACGCGACTGTTGATTCTATTGAGTTCATTATTTCAAGTCAAGAAAGCTGTCACTATGACATCAACATTGGTGAGTTTTGTAAAACGCGTTATAATCTTTACAACAATTATAACTACAATAAAATCAAAGCACTTTTAACAGACAATATGGATTTTCTAAATTTCAATCTCCGTGAGGAAAATAATCCATACTTGCATCGATACAACATATCTTATTTCGATTATCAACAGGTTATTGTAGATGAAGAGACATTGATCAACGCTTATATGGATTCGAAAGATTTGTATACATGGATGATCGATTTCTATGCTAATCCTAGATTTTGTGTGAGTATGTCCATCCAAAACTCAACTAGACCATTGTATGTTTGTGCACATCATGATAACTTAAATCAGCTTAAACATGGATTCACAGAAGCATCGTTAGAAGCTTTATTAGTAGAGTATCATCAATTTTATGAATGAGGTAGGTCTAGTGAAAAAATACACATATATTATCGGGTATGTCGGTACCATTGTGCTACTTGTCGCTTTAAACAATAACTTTTGGTACACGATTGGTAAAATAGGTCATTGGATGGATAATGGGGTATCCTTACTATTCATCTACCTTTTGATTTCAATTTGGATTACCAGATTACAATATAAAGAGGGCTATTTTGAACGAAAAAATGCCTTTAAAACATCTTTATGGTTTGGTATACCTGCCATAACATTATTGATTTTGACCATCATCAATGGTTTTGAAATTGTTTCGTTTGGGTTATATTTTATAGGAGCTTTGTTTTTACTCGCCATCAATTATATGATGGCTGGAATACTTAAGTAGAGGTGCATCTATGAAAAAAATACTCTTTCAAACCGGCTATTATGTATCACTGATCATGACGATGGTTTTGTATACGCAATATTGGTTCAATGTTGGCAAATATGGTCAATGGTTGTTTGATGCTTCTTTGTTTCTCATCGCTTATATGTTGGTTTGTTTACTACTTACACGAAAAAATTATCTTGAAAAGAAGTTCGATAAACAAACCGCCACGAATATATCTTTATTGTATAGGATTCCCATGGTATTCTTCGTGTTCATTTGGCTACAAACCGGCACATTACTGGTTGGTTATACATTCCTCTATATCACAGGGTTGGGCATCCTGAATATCAATTATTTGGTTGCGGGATTGATAAAATAAAATGGTATAAAATGAGAAAAAAATTATTCAAGTTAGGTTTTTTACTATCATTATCATTATCCATGGCCATATTCGTACACCATTGGATCATTTATTTCATCGCAGAACGACACAACCATTTCATCGGTAGTATTTTATTACTTGTCGTTACTGGAATCAACGCCTTGATGGGTCATTATGAGATTAAAGAAAACAGTTATGAGACAGCTGTCGCCGTTAAAATTGCACTAATTTACATCCCACCGATTGGCGTCCTCATATTTATATGGTATTGGCTTAATTACGCAGGTACGTTATTTTATTACACCTATACGTTTGTGATGGTCTTTACGATCTTAATCTATATGATTGCAGCAGTATTACCACAAACCAATCCAAAGAAAAAATCCCTACATCGATAGGGATTTTCTCTTTTTTGGGATGATATTATCTAAATTGGATGAGGTATACAGCGGTATTCGCTAAAGCAACCAAGGTGAAGAATGCGGTAGTGAAGAAGACAGAAGTCCAAATGTTACCAGTCTTTTCAGAGAAACGACGGATGACAATACCAGCCACGGTCAATGTAGGCACGATACCAACCAATAGGATAGAAGACAATGAGAAGGTTGGGAATGCGGCTACGCCAGTGTTGTAAAGTACGAAGTATTGATAAACCAAGAAGAATAATACCGGACCAACCAATGAGAATGCAGCTAGTAAATCGGCTTTCCAAGCTTTCATACCCTTGGTATTGACGAAGATTGCGATAGCAGATGCTAAGTAATAAATGAAGAATAAAGGCATGTATCTGAGTGCTGCAACAAATTGTTGGCTATTGAAAATCTTAATCGCGTAAGCGTATAGTCTGAAGTCTGTTAAGAAAATCCATTCCATCAATCCAACGACTAAGAATAATCCGAATGTCAATACGATGGCTGTTAATAAGGAAGCACCAACTTGAATCCATGAAGCTTTCAAGCCATAAGGGTTTTCCACATTAAGACCTGCATTGAATACTGGGGTTGTACCAAATACAACAAGGAAGGTTAAACCAGCAGCTGCCACTGCCCAATACGCGATGGTATTGATTGAAGGTGCACTCCAATAGGTTGCTTTGGTAATGATGGTTGGGTTCAATAAGAACCAACGGAATGCTAAAGCAACTAAAATGACTAAGGCTGCACCTAAGGTAACCTTTTGTGCAACTTTAACCGATTCAGGTTTAGCCATAGACATCAACCACGCACCAATGATCACAACAAATGTACCACCAATGATGTAATGCATGGCTTTAGCCAATAAGGTTAAACCAGCCACTTGACGGTCCATGAAAATATTGAGGTAGAAGGCACCGAGTAATGCTGCCAATAAGACAACGATGAACTTCAAGGCTTTCAAATTATGATTCAATTCAACTTGAGGTTGAGCTTTGATTTCTGCATAGACCTTATTGAATACTTTCACTTGAGTAAGGACTAAGAATGCAGGGACAATCATTAAGAATAATGCAACTAAAGAAATGGTTGTGAAGACTTCTTTTAACCACCATACTTGACCAGATTTGATCTCAATACCATAAGAGGTTAATGAACCTAAATCCGCATGTTCTCCAAGTTGGAATGCGAATGCATCATTGAAGAAATCAACCATGGCTTTACCAGTTTCTAGTGACCAGTGGTTTTGTGGGTGTGTTTCATCTGGTGTATAAATGATTCTTTGACCACCATCACGATCGTACCAAACAGACGCTTCTGCAGTACCTTCATCGTCTCTACCTAAGAACTTCAAACCGACTGGGTCTTTCACGAAATCTTTGTAACGAACAGAACCGTTAGCGGATGCTGTGACGTTATCAAAGAAGAATTGGTCCCAATGCGCAGCGATGACACCGGCAGAACGTGGGCCAAAATAGGTTTCAGGGTCAGCGACACCAATGTATCTAAAGTCTGCACCGACAGGTAATGCGGCTGCAATCTTACGATAACCGTTGGTAGCGAAATCCATTTCGTCAAATACGACGGCGTAAGTGGATGAGAAGCCACCCATGGAGTGACCGGATACACCAATCATACCATCGCCATTCGCAGCTTTTAAGACGAAATCTTGATCATACATGTATTGTACAGCGTCGTATACAGCACGTGGGAAGAAGCTGAATGCAGCTGGGGTTTCCCAAGTCGAATCACCATGGTCATACATGTCAAATGCGAGGACAACAAAGCCTCTTCTAGATAATTCAATCGCACCGATCATTTGCATTTCAGCGTTATTGAGATACCCGTGGGTAAGGACAACCGCAGGCGCTGGATTGTTATCATCTACACCTCTTGGTGTATATAAGTAACCCGATAGCGTACCACGTTCGGTTTCAAAACTAATCTTGTCAACTTTGACTGAGAAGAATGAGTTTTGAACCGTTGAAGCGAAAAAGCTTGATACCAATACGACGAGTAATAGTATCACCAACCATTTGGTTGGTTTAGACATTTTTTGTAACATCTTTTCTCTCCCTTTTCTGTTGATTTTTGTAATTTAGGCCCCTATAAAAATATAAAAAGAACGACACCTATAAAATCACTTTCGTGATCCTTGGCCTCCGCTCTTGTTCTCTAAGCGCTTACATTACGTTGTCAACGACATTATAACACTGCTTTATAAACACTGTCAATATCTCGTTGATAGAATATGTTTGAATATAATAGGATTCTTGGAAATCCCCTTATAAGGGGAAAAAGTGTTTACTATGTCAAACGGATAAAACAGAGGATTATACCTTGACATATGACACATCCGATATTATAATTAAAGTAGAATTTAAGATAGCGAGAGTCGAGAGCAAAATCCATAAAATGCATATTCATGAGCGTTTTGATTTTGCTATTTATTTTCAATAAGGGTGTGATTATATCGTATGTTAGGCAATCAACGAATCATCCCGGCCATCAGTAACCACCAAGAACTGAGGCTGTTCTTACAAACCAACTTAACCTATGGCATCTTGATGAATTTCCAGTTGGCACAGTTACCCGATTTGGTTTTAGAGATGAAAAACAAAGACAAGAAAGTCTTAATTCACTCGGAATTGATCAAAGGATTGACCGCCGATGAATACGGGGCGATATACCTCATTCAAACCTTAAAAGTCGATGGGATTATATCTTCTAAACCCAAAGTCATCGAAGTCTGTAAAAAGCGAAAAGTGATTGGCATCTTAAGGTTCTTCCTTAAAGATTCGATATCCCTTGAACAAAGCCTAGAAGTCGCGAGTAAAACCAACCCGGATTACTTAGAAGTCTTGCCAGCGCTATGTACAGACATCATCCCTGAAATCAAACAACGCATCCATTGTGACATCATGATGGGTGGACTCATTCGAACCAAAGACCAAATCGCCACCTGTTTACTGGCAGGTGCGGTCGGTGTCACCACCAGCAACCCTCAGTTTTGGATCTAAACAAGTTAATCTTTCAATCAGAGAATAAAGAGAAAAAACGCATGTATCCTTACATCTTTTTTCTCTTTTTATATTATAGGAGGCCTTCATGAAAGACTATATCGTCATTGGGTCAGGCATCATCGGTGCCCTCATTACCCGAACATTATCAAAATACCAAGTTTCAGTTTTAGTCATTGACAAAGAAAATGACATCTCTTCTCATCAAACCATCGCGAACAGCGCGATCATTCACTCTGGGCACGACCCCAAACCAGGGTCTTTAAAAGCACGCCTTTGTGTTGAAGGAAATGCCATGTATGACACGCTTGAACATGAGCTTGCTATCCCACTATTAAGAACAGGGGCTTATGTGGTTGCTCATAACAATTTCGAAGAACAAATGCTTCAAGAACTTCATCAAAGAGCGAAACAAAACGGCGTACTGGGTACGTACTTTTTAAGTGGTGATGAAGCACGAAAAGTTGAACCAAGGCTATCTGAAACCATCACTAAAGTCTTATCATTACCATCCACGAAAGTCACCTTTCCATGGGAAGTATCGATTCATGCGATTTCAAACGCCATCAAAAATGGGGCTGAATTCAAGCGTAATGCCCATGTCATTTCCATTAAAAAAGTTGAAGATCATTTCGTTCTCCATTTAAAAGATGGGACAACATTAGAATCAAAACACGTCATTAACGCAGCTGGGGTCATGAGTGACCTCATCGCTCGTATGATTGAAGATAACCCTGAATTCGAAATCAAACCGCGAAAAGGGGAATATTTTGTTTTAGATCGTAAGGCTGTTGGGTTATTTAACCATGTGATTTATCCGCTACCTACCAAAGCCGGAAAAGGGGTTTTAATCGTTCCCCAAACCCATGGCAACATTTTATTGGGGCCAACCTCTTATGAAATCAGTAATCGCGAAGATGAATCCACTTCAAGAGAGGGTATGAAATACATCAAAGAACACTTGAAGCCATTATCCAATCAAATCCCATTTGATATGATCATCCGAAACTTTGCTGGTGTTCGCGCAACCTCCACGTATGAAGATTTTTACATACAAGAATCTAAAACATATAAAGGCTTTTACCACGTCGCTGGCATCGATTCACCAGGGTTGACAGCTGCCCCAGCGATTGCTAAATACTTGGTAGAAGAAGTCATTCGCATCGACCTTCCGATGAAACCTGATTTTGATCCAATCCATCAACCAATCACGTTATTCCATACCTTAACTGAGGTAGAAAAACAAATCGAGATTCAAAAATACCCAAAACATGGTCACTTGGTTTGTAAGTGTGAAAAGGTGACTGAACAAGACATCATCAACGCGATTCACAGTCCAACTGGTAATGATACCATCAAAGGGATAAAGAAACGTGCACGCGCTGGTGCAGGTTTGTGTCAAGGTGGTTATTGTGAATCTGAAGTTTTAAAAATCATTGCGAGAGAAACCAAGGTTAAACCCAACGAAGTGAATTACTATGCGAAAGACACACCCATCCTTGTAAAGGAGACGAAGACAAAATGATGAAAACAGACCTCACCATCATTGGCGGTGGGGCAGCAGGATTAGCCGCTGCTCTATCCGCCATCGATCCTCAATTGAATATTTTAATCATAGAAAGAGAGCCCCGTTTGGGTGGTATTCTCAATCAGTGTATCCACAATGGTTTTGGGTTACATATGTTTCAAGAAGAACTCACCGGTCCAGAATACGCGAGCCGATTTATCGAAGCTTTAAAAGACAAGAACATCGACATACTATTAGGGACGACGGTCATCGATATTCAAAAGAAAACAGACTTTGAAATCACTTTGACCAGTGAAGCCAATGGGTATCAACACCTTAAATCAAAAGCGGTGATCATCGCTTCAGGCTGTTATGAACGCACCCGTGGTGCCGTTCAAATCCCAGGGGAAAGACCCAAAGGCATCATGCCTGCAGGCAGCGCCCAACGCTATTTGAATATGGAAGGCTACCTCGTGGGAAAACGTGTCTTCATTTTAGGTAGTGGTGACATCGGTCTCATCATGGCCAGACGCATGACTTTAGAAGGCGCACAAGTATTGGGGGTAGCAGAATTGATGCCATACTCCAATGGACTGACGAGAAATATCGTTCAGTGTTTAAATGATTTTGATATCCCACTTTATCTATCTCATACCGTCACAGACATTAAAGGTAAAGACAGTTTAGAACAAATCACGATTCAACAGGTTGATGACAAATTTGAACCCATCCCCGGGACTGAAAAAGTATTTGAAGTAGACACCTTATTATTATCCATCGGTCTTATCCCCGATGTGGGATTATTTGATTCTTTACAAATGAAGAAAAGCCCCATCACCAAGAGTGCGATTGTCGATCAAACCTTGATGACCAACGTGGAGGGATTATTCGTTTGTGGGAATGCACTCCATGTCCATGATTTGGTTGACTGGGTGTCTAAAGAAGGCGAAAAAGCAGGTAAAGCCGCTAAAGCCTATTTACTCGAACATAAACACGAAGAAAAGGATTTAAAATCCATCGCACCTGGGTCAAATATTCGCTATGTTGTACCCCATTTAATTGATTATAATCACCTCACAGAACCCATTCAATGCGCTTTTAGAGTGACCAAAAAAATGGCTCAAGGCCAGTTTAAAGTTGTCCAAAATGGGGAAGTCATTTTACTTAAAAAAGCGAAACACATCGCCCCAGCTGAAATGGAGAATCTCATCATCAAACCAGAGGATTTAAAGTCCACAGACCCGATTGAAATTCATTTGGAGGAAATCGTATGAAAGAACTCACATGTATCGTTTGTCCCGTTGGTTGTCACCTATCCGTGGATGAATCCTTAAAAGTGGTGGGAAATCGTTGTCCAAGAGGTGAGAAGTACGCCATCGTTGAAATGACATCTCCCAAACGGATGATTACAACCACGGTCAGAACCATCTTTGAAGACTGCCCAAGATTATCGGTAAAAACCAAAGAACCTGTACCAAAATCCTTAATGTTTGATATTTTAGCCACTTTAGAGGGTATTGTTGTTGAAAAAAATGTTAAAATAGGAGATGTAATCGTTGCGGATGCATGCCACACTGGTGTGGATATCATCGCAACCAAATCCATTTCATCTCAAGGGGTAAATCTATGAAATACATACTTTCGATAGACCAAGGCACCACCAGTACCAGAGCCATCATTTTTGACCATGATTCCAACATCATCGCGATGGCTAGTGAAGAAATTACCCAAATCTACCCACAACCTGGTTGGGTAGAACACAACCCAAATCAAATTTGGGTGTCTGTCTTAGCGGTCATGGCGCGCGTATTGCTTGAAGCCAATCTCAAACCACAAGACATCGCTGCTGTTGGAATCACCAACCAAAGAGAAACCACTGTGGTATGGGACCGTCATACAGGACAACCCGTACACAACGCGATTGTTTGGCAATCCCGTCAAACATCGAAGATTTGTGACGAATTGAATGAAAAAGGTTATGGGCCATTATTTAAAGCCAAAACGGGTCTATTAATCGATGCCTATTTCTCTGGAACCAAAGTGAAATGGATTTTAGACAATGTACCAGGTGCGAGAAAAAAAGCCGATCATGGCGATTTGATGTTTGGAACCATCGATACTTGGCTTGTCTATAAAATGACCGGTGAAAAAGTTCATGTTACCGACTATACCAATGCGTCAAGAACCCTTTTATACAACATCCATGAACTCAAATGGGATGAGGAAATTCTTTCCATTCTAAATATACCCATGTCCATGTTACCTGAAGTCAAATCCAGTTCTGAAGTGTATGGTCATTCTACCCCACACCATTTCTTTGGTGTAAAAGTACCGATTGCTGGGATTGCGGGAGACCAACAAGCGGCGTTATTTGGTCAAAACTGTTTTGAAAAAGGGATGGTTAAAAACACTTATGGCACTGGTTGTTTTATGCTCATGAATACCGGCGAAACACCGATTAACTCTGAACATGGGTTACTCACAACCATCGCTTGGGGCTTAGATCATAAAATCACTTACGCCCTTGAAGGTTCTGTGTTCGTCGCTGGTTCATCTGTCCAATGGCTACGTGATGGCATCAAACTCATCCAGTCTGCATCTGAAACCGAAAGTTTAGCAACTGCCTTAACTTCGAATGATGGCGTATATATCGTACCTGCATTTGTTGGTTTAGGTACCCCTTATTGGGATTCTGATGCGAGAGGGGCTATCTTTGGATTAACCAGAGGTACTTCTAAAGAACATTTCGCTAGAGCTGTTCTTGAAGCGATTTGTTACCAATCCATGGATGTATTAAGAGCCATGGAAGAGGATACAAAACTCCCAATCAAATCATTCAAAGTCGATGGTGGCGCAACCGTCAATCAATTCTTAATGCAGTTCCAATCCGATATTCTAAACTTGAGAGTCGAACAACCAAAGATTTTAGAAACCACGGCTTTAGGCGCTGCTTATTTAGCGGGTCTAGCGGTAGGCTTTTGGCAAACCAAAGACGATATCAAGGCTTCGTGGCAACTCAAAAACGCCTACAACCCTCAAATGGATGAATCAACTAGAGCCCATTTGGTTAAAGGATGGCAGATTGCTGTAGCAGCGACCCAACATTTCAAAGTCAAATAAGGGTTGTAAAACATCAAACATTCAATTATAATAAAACTACCATAAAGAGAAGGCGAGAGACAAGCTCATTGACCCTTCAGCAACCTACCATCCGGCAAGGTGCTAACGCTTGGATGATGGGGTCAAAACGCACTTAAACCCATCATTTCGATGGGTTTTTCTTTTCCTCTTTATGGCTTAAGGAGGAGAGTTTATGCCGTTTCCATTTGGTGAACATGCACCAGAAAAAGATGTAAAGAAGGTTTATTTCACATTCGTTGAAGTAAACACGAATGAGGACAAGAAAGTTCTATTTGATTATTTGAAATCAAAAGGAAAACACCCAATGAATCCATCGATCTTGACAGATGGCAAACTTGGGTGGATTGCGATACCGCTATCTGACCAAGACAGCACTTTTGGTTATTTGGGTATACATAGTCGTGCTGAACAAATGTATCATGGAGCAAAGGTATATGACAATATTGACGACTATATAAAAGAAAAAGTGTGATAATTTCACACTTTGATTTGGTGCTGACGTAACATGCTAAAACCAAATTCTAATCTCGATATATATGGGATTGAACCCAATAGATTTTAGTAATTGCTATTGAAAATGATGTGAATCAGGATTAAAACAAAAGTGACTGGGCCAGCGATACGGTGAGCAATGTATAAAGCTTTGGATTTCTTTTCAAAGAATAGCATCCCAAGCATACCAGTGGTCATGATGCCTAATAAAGCCAAACCGCCTGTGACGCGTAATTGACCATTACTTAATGCAACCACCATGTGGACAAGTGCTGTAAAAGCTGCTGCCATACCAAACAAACGGTGTTGTTTCGCAATCTTCAACACCCATGGTTGTTTGATGTAAGGCTTTAAACCATTGGTGGCTGCTAAAACGAAGAATACGGCTGCTAAAATACCTAAAATAGTGATGAATAATGACATTGATAGTCCCCCTTTAGTGTGGCTATTGTAGCACAAATACAGGATGAATGTATTGTTTATTGCTCATTAGTGATGATTGTAATAAAAAATTAATCGATTCGATCTAAAAATTCAATGTAATAACTGACAGAATTTGGTGCTTCCTCCATCGGTAAATGCCCTACACCTTGTAAAGTGATGGTATTTTCATTACTGATATCCATGGAAAGTACGAAAATTACACTGTATATTTCCGAAATCCATGTATCCTTTGCACCCCACATGACATAAGTAGGCGCAGTGATCATTTCAAGTCTTTCGACGTCATATTCGATATCTTCTTGAGTCGTTGTTAAGATGTGTTTTCTGGTATCTTTTTTTCTTAGTATATTGTAGTAGCGATCTATCGTTTCATTATCTAATTTTGAGATGTCTCCATAGGCACTTCTTAAAACCTGTTTTAACAAGAATCGTGGGGTAAACTGGCTTACAATACCAGCAACCCATGGGTGTCGTAAGAATCCATTGCCATTACGTGTATCGAGGTTTGGTGGTACGGCATCAATCAATATCAAAGAATTGGTTTTTAAAGGGTATTCACCAGCAAAATACCATGCGACAGCACCCCCTAAAGAGTTACCACCGATATGGACTGCATCGATTGATAATGCTTCTAATAGTTCAAACGCTACCGCTGCGCTCCTACGATAGGAGGTCACATCGTCTTCGAATGCACCCGATAGTCCAAAATATGGCAAGTCCATCAATAAGACGCGATAACCCACCTCAACTAACGATTCTGCCCAAGGGATGAAAGTGTGTGAGGAGGAAAATGCACCATGGAAAAGCAAGATGACTGGATCGGTGGATTCACCCATGTCCATGTAATGAATATCAATTTCTAAAGGTGTACCTTCAAGAGATTCTATTTCAAGGTTGATCAGGTGAGAATATTCCGTTAAATAGTCGGCTTTTACATGTGTTTCACTCAAGTCACGTCGATAAAACACCAGAATAAAGACGACTAGTAACACTAAAAACGAGATACCAATAATCTTAAGCCATTTTATCATCATATACCACCTCTTGACTTTACTATATAGTATTTTGATTCAATAATCAATGTTTTACAGAACAATAGATTAAAAATAAAATGTTAATTAATGATAGAAATTATAAACTCTAAGTGGTATTATAAAAATTAATAAGGAAGTGATATTCATTGAAAAAGATACTAATCTTCGTATTATTGTTATTATTGTTAGCCGGATGTGAGCAAAATCCAGTCGATGAAAAACACGATATCTTTAAAGAAGATTTGTTGGCAGTTACCACAGGCAGTGGGACAACATGGGGTTATATTGACACCAAAGGTAATCTCGTTATTCCGTATCAATTCCATGGCGCAACCGCTTTTTATCAAGGTTTAGCCATTGTTCTTGATGATCAAAACCGAGCCAATCTCATCAATAAACAAGGAGAATTCATCCTTGAACACGATTATAACAGCATTTATCGAGATGACCAAACAATGCTCTTCATTGTTGAAGACAATGGAAAATATGGCCTTCTTGGTATCGATGGGAAAAAGATCATCGATCTCATTTATGATGAAATCCAACTTTTTTCCGAAGAATTGGCCGTTGTTAAACAAGATGATCAATATGGTTATATCAATACAAAAGGTCAAATCGTCATAGAACCTAGTTATGAAAAAGCCAAACCATTTTCAAATGGTTACGCAGCTGTATCCAATACCAATCTCTTTGGATACATCAATCGAAAAAACGAGCTTATGATTGATTATCAATATCGTGGTGCGAGTGACTTCAATTGTGATGGTAAGTCGGTAGTCACGATTTTAGAGGGGACAATACACCAATTCTACTTAATTGATAAGCTTGACAACAAAATCATCGATAATGTCGTTAGTATCAAAGGTAGTTGCCCAATTTATGGCGTAACTACAACCTCAGGCAGTTATTTATACAAATCCGATGGCACATTGTTTGTTGATACAGTCTTCGATGATATCAATGATGTTGATGGTTATTATGTGCATGCGATTCTGAATGGTGTTGACACATTTTTATATTACAAATCCAACGGTGAGGTCATCACCAGCAAAGTCAACGAAGGTCAACTTTATCGAACCTCCATCGATTATGAAGATCACTATATACTTCAAACCAGTACTGATGACATGAAACATATCTATATCGACGAAAAAGAAATTGTCCTCAATTCTGGCAATGTCTTTCAAGTGGTTTCTGATGAGTTATTCATAACCGCGAATCGTGAATACAACGCTGCTGGTATGATCAATTCAAAAAATGAAGTGGTGATTGATTATGTATATCAAACACTCTATCAAGGATCA
Source organism: Acholeplasmataceae bacterium UBA6235 (assembly GCA_002441525.1). Taxonomy (GTDB): domain Bacteria; phylum Bacillota_I; class Bacilli_A; order Acholeplasmatales; family UBA5453; genus Paracholeplasma; species Paracholeplasma manati. Next base: position 13,390 of record DJWH01000099.1, read on the forward strand.
GATGGGTATGTCTTGATGCGTCGATACGATTATTATGGGTTGTTAAGTCCAAAATACGATGTACTTGTCCAACCAATGTATGTAAATGTATGTTTTTCTTATAATCTGAATGAAAATGGGTATCCTTTGGTGTAAAGCCTGGATATCTTTTTTTCAATTAAAAGCAAATGGTTTGAACTTAAAAGTAAATGTGATATGCTATAAATAAGATAAATAAGGAGAACATATATGGACTTAAGTATTGTAGAGTTTTTTCAAAGTTTTAGGAGTGATTTTCTGGATTTTTTCTTCCTAATTTTCAATGAATTTGGCGATGAATTGGTATTTCTTGTTGTGGCTTCAATTTTATGGTGGATCGTCAATAAGCATTATGGCTATCGCTTCATGATGATTTTCTTAACCTCAGTCGCTGTGAATGATACCCTTAAAAATCTAATTAAGCGTCCAAGACCTTATACATTACCCTCGGTTGATTCGGTGACCGAACCAACTTATGGCTATTCTTTTCCATCCGGACATGCACAAAATGCTGGCGCGATGGCATTGGGCCTCAATGAACGTTATGGTTCACTAAAAAAATGGGTGAGACCATTATTGATTACCATCGTAGTGTTGGTCATGATTGCGAGAGTATATCTAGGTCAACACTATCTAACCGATGTGATCGCTGGTCTTGCAGTATCGGTATTGGTTTATTACGCATTTATTTACCTAGCTCCTAAAGTCAAAATTAACCCAATAAAGTTGGTTTATTACTTAATACCTTTGATGATTTTAGGCGCGTTCTTCATCGTTGATAAAAACTATTATGTGGCTATCGCTTCGATGATTGGTTTAACGTTAGGCTATGATTTAGAACTCAGATATGTCAAATATGAAGTCAAAGCCCCGCTAAAAATTCAAATTGCGAAATATGCGATTGGCATTATCGTTGCGTTATTACTCAAAGAAGGCCTTAAGTTGGTCTTCCCATATAGTGGTAATGACGATTTGAACTTAACTCAATTGGATTTAATTTTAGATGGTTTACGCTATTTCATCTTAACGGTGTGGCTATCGTTAGGTGCGATGTGGGTCTTCAAAAAACTATTTGGAAAATATCAATCATAACAAAAATGGCACTCGATGGAGTGCCATTTTCTTAGTTTTCTGCTAGAATCGATTCAATTCTTTGTGAGATTGGTGGATGACTATAATGGATGAACACATAAAGCGGATGTGGGGTTAAGTTGGCGAAGTTTTCAATGGTCAATTTCTTTAATGCTGAAACCATCGCTTCTTTAGACGTATTTTTCGCTGCGAAATCATCGGCTTTAAACTCAGCTTTTCTCGACGCGTAATTCATATAAATGCTGATTGGGATTTCCACCGGCTCTAATAAAACCATCATCAAAATGATTGTGAATCCAAAATGAACACCACTTAATCCAAATGCCGTAAATAAACTTGGTGTTAATAATATGAATGTCAATAAGCCTACATAGACTAATAACAACAATAGAGTTCTGAATAACCCTTTGGTCGTATCTTTGTGAGTTGCGTGACCAAGTTCATGGGCAAGTACAGCCAAAATCTCTTCAAAAGACATTTTTTCAATCAACGTATCGAACAAAACAACTTCCTTTTGTTTGCCTAAGCCACTGAAGTAGGCATTGAGTTTGGTCGAACGTTTCGAAGCATCTAGAACGAATATTTTCTTCACTTCAAACCCTAATTTAGCACCAAGCGTATCGATTTCCGATTTTAATGGACTATCTGCCATGGGCTCAATTTTATTAAACCAACGCATGAAATATTTTTGTAAGAAGTAGATGAGAACTAAAATAATCGCTAAAGCGAAATAGCTAAACAACATAAACCAAAGCATATTGTCTTCAAATTGTCTAAATATGAAATGCAGTAATGCAATCAAGCCGCCACCTAAAACAATGGTTAATATTAAACCTTTTAAGGTATCGATCCAAAATAACTTTGGGGTCATTTTGTTGAATCCAAATGAGGCTTCAATTTTAAATATTCGATAGTATTTAAGGGGAAGGTTGATTAAGAGTGAAATGACATAAAACACGAACATGAAGAGTAGTGTTTGAAGCGTTAATGAAGCGGTTAAACCGTTAACAGCACCTTCTAACCAACCAAAGAAATTGAATGACAAAAATAGTAAAAGAAGTAGAGTAGAAAGCACCGATGTAATCATACCAAACTTAAAGTTTGCCATGGAATATTTAAGCCATGTTTGGTATTTTTCCGGGTCATAAATATCTTCTACAGACTCTGGCATTAATGCTTTTCTATTACGATAGTTTAAAATAGAAATGGTTGTATCAAATATAAATACCACCATAATAATCAATAAAACTATAAGTTTCATCTATATCACATCCTTAGGATGATTATAACACCAAAAAGACACTTTTACCAAAACAGACATGCCCATGTGATATAATAACGATATAAAGAGGTGAAAGATTCATGAAAGTATTGTTTCGAATCGTTCAATTCGTCCTCAAATGGGTTTCAAAAGTCTTACCATGGAAACAACCCATCGTTTTAGAAGGACCAGACAGTCTACTCCTACTCAAAAAACAGTTAACCACTTTACCATATAAGCATTACCTCATCGTTACCGACAAAGGCATTCAAAAAGCAGGTCTATTAGAAGAAGTACTAAAAGTGATACAAATGGATTCTATTCAGTTTACTATATTTGATGAAACACCTGCCAATCCAACTGTTCAAGCCATTGAAAAAGCATATGAATGGTATTTAAGCATGGGCTGTGACGCTTTGATTGCGTTAGGTGGTGGCTCAGCGATAGACGCTGCAAAAGCCGTCGGTATTCGAGTTATAAAACCAAACACACCACTTCACAAGATGAAGGGGATTTTAAAAGTGAGAAAAAAATTACCTTATCTGATTGCGATACCAACCACCGCTGGTACGGGGAGTGAAACCACCATAGCAACTGTAATTTCTAATCCAGATACACATGAAAAATATGCAATTAGTGATTTGAACATCATGCCTAAAGTGGCCGTATTAGAGCCTAAACTGATTAAAAACTTACCAAAATTCTTTACTGCAACCACAGGCATGGATGCGTTAACCCATGCGGTAGAGGCTTATATTGGACATGGGGGTACAAAATACACCAATAAGATGGCGGAAGAAGCCATTCTAGGCATTCAAAAACACTTAAAGAATAGCGTCGATGAACCCCACGATTTGGTTGCGAGAGCAGGCATGCTCAAAGCTTCATTCCAGGCAGGGGCTGCATTTACTAGAGCCTATGTTGGTAACATCCATGCAATGGCGCATACCTTCGGTGGATTTTATCAAGTACCTCATGGATATGCGAATGCCATCATCATGCCACATGTATTAAAATTCTATGGCAAAACAGCAGAGTCCAAACTAGCGAAACTATCCGATTTACTTAAACTCACAGATACCAATGTATCGAATGGGATGAAGATGAAAGCTTTCATCGACTGGATTGAAAAACTGAACAGTTATTTGGGGATACCAACTCAAATCGAAGTACCCCATAAACAAGATGTGGAAGCGATGATTCGAAATGCTTATGTGGAATCTAATCCACTTTACCCTGTACCAAAGATTTTTAGTAAAATGGATTTTAAAGTTTTATACAACGCCATTATGAAAGTTGAGCCTAAAGCAGAGTAATATCTGCTTTTTCTTTTTTTTGATTCAATCAAATTGCGTTATAATTAAACTAGACAATCGATATATAGAAATGGGGAGATGGCAAATGATTTTTATTAATTACCCTTACTTTCACTTAAAGACAGAGTCATTGAGTTATGTTTTTTCAGTAACACCAACCAGTAAATTGGAACATTTATACTTTGGAGACACTATCCCTGATGGCGATTTTTCTGCCTTGCATTTTAAACCCACCGCAGGCCTCGGCAGTGCAATCCTCTATGAACAAAACAATCAACAAACCAACTTGGACTTCTTACCGCTAGAAATGTCGGAGTTTGGCAAAGGTGATTTTAGATTAACCCCACTTGAAATCCAAATGCCCGATCAAACATTTGTTACGGATTTCATCTATCAAAAACACGAAGTTGTTTTAGGGATTGTGCCTTCTGGTGTTTTACCTGTTGGTAAATCCGCAGATGACATTGAATCCTTAATCATCACACTGAAAGACACCAAGTTCGATGTCGAAATCCACTTGATTTATACCATATACGCTTCAACGAACATCATTGGTCGTAGAATGATCATCGATAATAAAGATGAAACCATTCATTTACGCAAGGTGATGTCGATGATGATTGATATCCCTGAAGTGGACTACGAATTGATGACTTTACAAGGGGGTTGGATCAAAGAAACCCATAAAGAGATTAGACCTCTATTGGTAGGTACCTATATCCATGAATCGACCACAGGCGCATCCTCCAATCGTGTCAACCCTGGATTCATGGTATATAAAAAAGGTAGTCATGAAGACTATGGGGCTTGTTATGGTTTTAACCTCATTTATAGTGGTAATCATTATCAAGCAGTGCATGTCTCAAATCACGGCATCATGAGAATTATGAACGGGATTCACCCACAAGCTTTCCATTATCCATTAGAGAAAAACCATCAATTTGAAACACCAGAAGCCATTCTATCTTTTTCAAAACAAGGCTTCAATGGGTTATCAAAAAACTTTCATGACTTTGTTCAAAAACACATCACACCCAGGCAATTCAAACACAAACTAAAACCGGTTGTCATCAATAGTTGGGAAGCCTTCTTTTTTGACTTTACAGCAAGCAAACTTTTAAAGCTAGCCAAAAAAGCGAAACAACTTGGCGTCGAGTTATTTGTACTCGATGATGGGTGGTTTGGCAAACGGAACGATGACACCTCATCTTTAGGTGATTATCATGTCAACCTCAAAAAACTTCCAGGTGGTTTAACAAAATTAGCCAACGCGATTCATAAATTGGGATTACAGTTTGGTTTGTGGTTTGAACCAGAAATGATTTCACCGAACAGTGATTTATATCGAACACACCCAGAATGGGCCATTCATATAGAAGGTAGAACCCCTGCCTTAGGACGTAACCAATGGGTCTTAGATTTATGCAACCCCGATGTGAGAATATATATTGTGAGTGAAATGTCCAAAATCATTGAATCCACAAAATTGGATTACATCAAATGGGACATGAATCGACACATCACAGACGCGACATCTTACGCCATCAAAAACCCGGGCACATTCTATTATGACTACATCCTTGGGCTTTATGATATTTTAAATACACTACGACAAAAGTATCCAGACCTTTGGATTGAATCTTGTTCAAGTGGTGGAAATCGTTTTGATTTAGGGATGTTATCCTATACCCCATATATTTGGGCCTCTGACAACACTGACCCGATTGAAAGACTCGATATTCAAGAAGGGTTATCCTATTTTTATCCACCATCCACGATCAGTTGTCACGTATCATTGGCACCACATGCCCAAACCCTTAGAAATACACCGTTATCCACACGGTTCAATGTCGCTGCCATGGGCTGTCTTGGGTATGAATTAAATTTTAAATATTTAACTAGAGCAGAACTCAAGGAAATTAAACGTCAAATCGTGCTGTATAAGTCCTATCAAAATGTGTTTCAACAAGGGACATTCAAACGATATAACACGATCAGAGACAATTTAAAACTTTGGCAAGTCTCTTTAGTCGATACACACATTGTAGGGTTTTATCAAACCTTTTACCACGCATCGCCAAATCCAGATGTGCTATCCGTCAAAGATTTAAATCCGAATGCCATTTACGAGATTACATCGATTCAACAAACACTACCGATTGGTCGCTTTGGTCATTTGATTGCGCATGCGTTGCCTATCAAGCTCAATCCCAATGGGGTCATCATGCATACCATTTCAAAATACATTCAGTTGGATAACGCCACAGAGTCCTATACCACATCAGGACAAGTGCTCATGCAAGGTATTCCACTCAAACAACAATTCAGTGGTACGTACTATAACGATCAAACCAGAATCCTTGGTGACTTTGGTTCACAGCTATACATCATCAGAAAAGTAGGTGACGTCAGTGAGAGAAATTAGACACATGAATGATGGTTGGTATTTTAAACCATTTGATTTAAAAGACATCGAAACCTTTGATCCAACACAATCCATTTTGGTATCCATTCCTCACGAAGGGGTAAAGTTACCTTATCACTATTTTGATGAAACCATCACCCAACAAGTCTTTAGTTATCATAAAGAATTTTTCATTGAATCTACCTTTGAAGGAAAAATCATCTCGATCCGATTTGAAGGGGTTGCTCATCAAGCCAGTGTCTATTTGAATGGTCGCTTTGTTACGAAACATATTGGTGGATATACGCCATTTGAAGCCATTTTAAATGATTATGTTGTTTATGGTGAAATGAATCAACTGTGTGTTGTTGTCGATGGGATTGAAGACCCAGACACACCCCCATTTGGTGGGGTAGTGGATTATTTAGGTTATGTCGGAATATACCGTGAAGTCGCCCTTATCCTNNCCGCGGAAGTAACACTGTCACTCGAAGCAAGCCTACAGGTTCAACTCATCGATCCGAAAGGTCAAATGGTTTATGAAGTGACACTACCCAAAAATACCAAACACTTCATCAAACATCAACCCGAACCAGTGCTATTGTGGGATTTGGATACCCCAAATCTGTATACATTAAAAACAATGGTAGAGACGGATGAGGTGGCTACTCGATTTGGTTTTAGAAGCTTTGAGTTCAAACCGGAAGGGTTCTATCTAAATGGCAGATTATTAAAACTTAGGGGTTTAAATCGCCATCAAAGTTACCCATATGTGGGGTATGCGATGCCCAAACGTCTTCAACAAAAAGACGCAGACATATTAAAATATGAACTGGGATTGAACATCGTACGTTCTTCACACTACCCACCATCTAAACATTTCATCGAACGTTGTGACGAGATTGGTTTATTGTTGTTTGAAGAACTCCCTGGGTGGCAACACATCGGGCAAGAAAAATTCATTCACAACGCTCTACAGTCATTAGAGGAAATGATTCTGAGGGATCGTAATCACCCATCGATTATCCTCTGGGGTGTCAGGATCAATGAATCACCAGACCACCATGATTTCTATACCCGTTCCAATGAACTAGCGAGAAGACTGGATCCGAGTAGACCTACCGGTGGGGTTAGAAATTTCGCGAAATCAGAGTTCTTAGAAGATGTTTATACCTATAACGATTTTTCACATACAGGCAACAATGCAGGTATCTTACCAAAATCTAAAATCACCAAAGCAGTCCCATATTTGGTCACAGAACACAATGGCCATATGTTTCCAACCAAAAAGTTCGATCCAGAATCTAAACGCGTTGACCACGCGCTTAGACACATGAATGTCTTGAATGCGGCTTTAAATCCAAATGAACCTGTTGCGGGAGCCATCGGTTGGTGTATGAGTGACTACAACACCCACAAAGAATTTGGTTCAGGGGATAAGATTTGTTATCATGGGGTCTTAGACATGGACCGATTACCAAAACTCGCTGCTTATGGGTATCAATCTCAACACATGAATACCCCATTCATGAAAATCACATCGACCATGCAAAATGGTGAATATGCAGGTGGTTTTTTAGAAAAAGTAGTGGTATTTACGAATGTGGATTACATTAAACTTTATCGAAACGATACGTTGATTGATACGTATTATCCTGACGTTGAACACTATAAATATTTGCCACACCCACCCATTATTATTTCCGACTTCATTGGAAAAACCTTGATGGAAAAAGAACACATGAAAGAAAAAGATGCAGATAAAACCAAACGCATTTTAAGAAAGATTCAAAAGGATGGTAATCTCTTACCTGTTTGGAGTCAACTTCAAATGCTATGGCTACTTAAGAAGTATCATCTGACATTAAATGATGGTGTCAGAATGTTCTTTGAATACACCAGTGGTTGGGGGTCAAAAGAAACGATATATACCTTTGAAGGTTATGTCGATGGCATAAGTGTATTAAAGGAATCCATTGAATCACTCAAGTCAACAGAATATCATCTCGAAGGCGATGAAACCATGGTGATTGTAGAGACCTATGATGTGCTCAGATTAACGGTAAATAAGACCAATTCAAGTGGCCAGACCCTGGATTTCGCCATGGATGGTTTTGTGGTTCAAACCGAAGGTCCCATTGAATTGATCAGTCCAAGTATTTCAAACTTGAATGCCGGGTCTCGCGCAATATACATACGTTCAAAGGGATTAGGTGAAGCCAAAGTATTGGTTCACTTTGAAGGTATCACACTGACTAAAAACATAAAAGTAATATA
>DJWH01000005.1:0-12567 GCA_002441525.1 Acholeplasmataceae bacterium UBA6235
GAAAAATGTAGATTTTTCAAAATTATATTATGGTAAAGTAAACACATCAGATTTCCATATAACTAGGTACATAATGTATGGTAATTCAATGAATCCTGAAATAGTTGGCGTATTGAAAAACGATGGCGAAAAAACAATCATTTCAATCAGATTTCAGATAAAAAAAGATATCAAAAAATTGAGTTTAGGTTTAGCATTGTTTTCCTTTTTTGCACTAATATTCTCGATTGCCATTGATATTAATAATATAGTGAATGGTAAGTTTAGTGTGGTATTTCTCGCACCACTATTTTTACTGATATGTAGTGTTTTAATTGTAAAATTTGGGTTTAAGTTTGAAATTGAGAATGCCAAAGACGACATTAGAAAATTCATTTATAATAATCACTGAACCGTATAAAGAATAAGGTTTATAGATATATGCTATACAGTCAATATAGTGTATTACTTCAAAGTAAGAAATTCTCACTTATCGTGTCCACTTTAAGGTATTAAAAGCAAAAGCAAGTATTGATATAAATGATGAAGAAAATATAGTTAGTGTGAGCAGACCATTACATTGGGTTATGCATACAAATGAATATCATGCAATTGTCACAGTAACGCTTTGGGCAGCTTATTCCGTTAATGGAGATGAAGGAGTAATCGATGCATTATATGGGATGAAGGCGATTATTGAAGGAGTCAGCAATGTTATCGGATAATTCAGAAGTACGTAAAAACTTAATATTATTAAATGAGATTAAAAATCAATACAACTTCAGTCTGGCTTCAGTTTACAGCCGTTTATGTGATAGAACAACGCGTATAGAGTATTGTAAAGGTAGCAATGTCTTACCATATGGCTATTATACATTTGATTTTGAACATAAACTTTTCATCGATGATTACCGAAAAGGGAGATTATTTAATTATCCAGTTTCTGGTTATAATTATAAGTACTTTTTCGATGGAGATGAATTAATCATGATCGAAACATATGGAAATAACATAAAACGGAAAGTGACAATAATTCATCATTTTGAAACCTCAAGAATTTTGATTGACTATCATATTTTCATATCGAAATCTGATTCTATGCCCACTGGATTAAAGATATGTCAATATAATCAAAGTGGGCAACTAATTAAATATTTGGATGGTGGTATTACTGGTGACCAAATTCGCAACTATTCGGCTCAGTCATATGAATACTCTTCTAGCGAATTTATTTTTAGTAAACACTCATATTACTATTTATTCTCTAACATTACAGTATCTCCTGATATGACATTTCCCTTATCAGCATTAAATGAAAATGTCATGCCTAAATCTTTCAAAAAGATTAACAATAGTGTTATAAAAAATCTGTTGTTCAATAATTTTTTATCAATTCTTAATTCTTGGCCAAAAGATCATATATATGCGATTTCATTTATTATTCATAGTCAATCGACTATTGAAGTAGATTATGCGATCGATTATGATAAAGTGAACGTCGATGAAAAATATATTTGGGACTACAGTTATTGGATTCAACATAGTGAGTCACTACTAAAAACAGAGGATGAACGTAATATTTTTGAGATTTGGAAAAATCAAGATGATGAAATACAAATTTCAAATATAGACTTGATTGAAAGTAAAAGTTTCAATCATGTATTGTCCAGTATGGTTAAAGAATTTAGAAGAAACAAACTAATGAGACAACTTCATCTAGAAAATATTCCCATCTTAGTTACTAATTTTGATATAGACGAATCAATTTACAGATTAAATAAAAAATTGAATAACGGGAAATTGCCCGATGGGTATGTTAACTGGTATAACACAACACAATCATTGGCAAAGTAAAAAAGTGATGAATAAATATGTAAGTTATTTTACAATTTATCAGTACTTTATATTACAGCTATTTTATGGGAGTAAAAACAATCAATCGAATAATAAAAGTGAGGATTGTACTAATAAGATTCGAATGATTATCAATGGAATTTATGATTTATATAATAATAATATTAAATATAATTTTACAATTACTTGATAAATCGATACACAAATCAAAAAGTCTGGGTCTAACACCCTATAAAAACATTAAAACGGCTTAGCTAAGCCGTTTTATTCGTCTTGGTGGAGATGAGGGGAGTCGAACCCCTGTGCATGATTTTTCCTGTGATACTTTCTACATGTTTAGTCAATCAGTTGTTTTCATCTAGCAATCATAGATTGACATATTATCACTAGACTAACCTTATTGATTCATTGAATTGCTTAAGGTGGCAACAATACAATATATCTTACTGTTTTGTGCCTTAGACTAAGTCGTAAGAAAACCTAGCGTTGGCTCGCACTTTTTCTTAAGCAGCGAATTGTAAATTTTGGTTTCCGGTTATTAATAACCTCGGTGTTTTTACTTGCACAACCAAGACATGCTTATATCACATTTAAAACCCTGACGAATCCAGAGAACATCCCCATGCGCAATCATTATATAAGAATTGGTTAAGTAAATCAAGAATAAATAACCAATCTATTTAGATTGTCTAAGTCTAGCTACCCTAGAATACTTTGGGTTATCACCATAGCGAACCAAATAATCACTCGCACTTTGGATATTACAACTGTTTCTCGCAACCAAAGGCATTACATAGCCTATATGGGATGCGACCAGGGTGGCTAACGTCACTAAAGAAGGCACATGTAAACCTGCCATTACCACAGCATTATTCATCGCGTTTTGGATGGATAAGGGTTTATTTTGAATGGTGTCACGTATTCTATCTAGCCATGCTTTTGAGTAAACAGTATCGATCAAATCCAGTGGTTGTGATCTGAAATAACTCGAAAGTAATGCGAAAAAGGCATATTCAAGGTGTTCATTAGTAGCAATCGAGAGCGTTTTGAGTATTGAGTCGGCATCGTTTAAATCCAAAAAGAAGTTTGCAATCCCTTGATCGACGATGTTACTTGAGTTTGCTTTTAAGCACCAATCGACCACTCTGGTGGAATCCAATGTGCTTGGATCAACAATCATGGTTGCTAATAACATGGTTTCATAGTAATTCAATTCGAACAACGCATCAGCCAATGCGTTGTTTTTTGGTAGTTTCGATGCGTATTGTCTCAAGTCACCCATTTTCACGCCGATGTATTGAAAAGGTTTAGGCAGTTTAGAAAGTTTTTTATACGTGCCTTCATCTATCATGGTTAATAAGTCATTATATATTCGATTTAGTTCGGTCAAAGTATCACTCCTAACTAACCACATCATATCATAAAAAACAATCGAAATCACTCAGGGAGGATTGGTTTTGTGAGGGGATGTGGATTTTTTTTTGTTTTTGGGTTGACAATGAAAAACATTACTATATAATAGTATTGATTTAGGTTTATTATTGCTTAACCCAAAGTTTATATATACTAAACTTTGGCGGAATGATGACCTATTGGTTTATGGTCAAACTTGACAGTGAAAAACGGATAACGTCTTATTGGGGGTATTGTATGAAAAAATTGATTGAATTGAAAGGTATCACCAAGGCGTTTGGTGGTCAAGTGGTACTAAAGGGCATCGACTTGGACATCTATGAAAACGAATTTGTTACCCTCTTAGGTCCATCGGGTTGTGGAAAAACAACCACACTTCGCATCATTGGTGGGTTTGAAAAACCATCCTCCGGTGAAGTGCTATTTAATGGCGAATCTGTGGCGGATTTGCCGCCACATAAAAGACCAACCAATACGGTCTTTCAACGCTATGCATTGTTTCCCCATTTAGATGTGTATGAAAATGTTGCATTCGGATTGAGATTAAAAAAAGAATACCAAAAAATGCCTTCCAAAGCACGGGAAGCTTTGATTGAACAAAAAGTATCCAAATACCTTCAAATGGTTGGTTTGGTTGGCTATGAAAACCGAAGTGTCCATAAAATGTCTGGGGGTCAACAACAAAGAGTCGCGATTGCGAGGGCTTTGATCAATGAACCTCAAGTATTGTTACTGGATGAACCACTCGCTGCACTCGATTTAAAACTCCGCCAGGAGATGCAATACGAGTTGAAAGAAATTCAACGTAACGCAGGGATTACCTTCATATTTGTTACCCATGACCAGGAAGAAGCACTCACGATGAGCGATAAAATCGTGGTTATGAATGAAGGTGAAATCCTTCAAGTGGGTACACCAGAGGATATCTACAATGAACCTAGTAGCCGATTTGTCGCTGGTTTCATTGGCGAATCGAACATCATCGAAGGCGTCATGAAAGACGACTATTTGGTTCACTTTGATGGTAAAGATTATGTTTGTGTTGACTATGGATTCAAAAAGAATGAAGTGGTCGACATTGTCTTAAGACCAGAGGATTTAGATATTGTCGAACCAGGCCAAGGTTTCATTGAAGGCATTGTAGATTCCATCATTTTCAAAGGTGTTCATTATGAGATTGATGTGAAAACACCAGAACGTATATACACGATTCATACCATTAAGTACCACGCGGAAGGGTCACAGGTATCCATCGTATTTGATAAAGAAGATGTCCACGTGATGGAAAAATGGTAAGCATGAAAAAAGCAATACCATTGAAGAATAAACTCAGTCTAAGGGACTTAAACCTAATGGGTAGCCCTTATTATGTGGTGTTATTCTTCCTCATCCTTATTCCGCTCATACTGATATTGTTTTACGCGTTTTCAGAACGCGTTAATGACTTATTTATTTCCTTTTCATTTAACTATTTTAGACAGTTTTTAAACGAACCTGCTTTCATCAAAACGATGTTAGATTCCATTAAACTCGCGATTTATACCACATTGGTCACGTTATTTATTGGGTATCCAACCGCATATTTGATTACCAAATCGAATAAGAAAACACAAACATTACTGATTCTCATGATTACCGCACCGATGTGGGTCAATATGTTGTTAAGGACCCTCGCTTGGAAGCAAATCTTTGAAATGCTAAATGCATCCTTGTTAGGTACAGATATCGCTATCATTACTGGGATGGTGTATGTATTTTTACCATTCATGGTATTACCGATTTATACCGTTTTGTCCAAGATTGATCCAAAACTCTATGAAGCGGCCGATGATTTGGGTGCGAACAAGTTCCAAACATTCTTAAAAGTTACTTTACCATTATCGATTACAGGTGTCTTATCGGGCATCACCATGGTATTACTCCCAGCAGCAACCACGCTAGTCATCCCTAAATATTTGGGTAAAAACCGATATTTGATAGGCAATCTCATCGAAGACCGTTTCCTCACTGCAGGTAACTGGGGTTATGGTTCAGCCATCGCCATCATCCTATCTGTGGTCATCATGGCGATGGTCATCTTCACCAAGAAACTCGATCGAAATAAGGGGGCTAAAGAATGAAATCCCTTAAAAACTGGATATCCAAATCTTATATTGGGATCATCCTCGCGTTTTGTTACGCACCGATTTTTTCACTAATCATTTTCTCTTTTAATGAGAATAAGAGTTTGACCAATTGGGGTGGATTTTCACTCAAATGGTATGAAAAATTATTTGATTCGACCGATATCATGACAGCGGTCATTATGACCATTGTCATCGCGGTCCTCGCAACATTGATTTCAGTATTCATCGGAACCCTCGCAGCGATTTCACTGTCGAAATCGAAAAAGGTATTTAAAGATGTGATGCTTGGGGTCAATAACGTGCCTATAGTTAACCCAGAAATTGTCACAGCTGTGGGGTTATTGTTACTATTTGTTTCATTCCAAATTGACCGTGGTTACACGACCATGTTGCTAGCCCATGTGGCGTTTTGTACCCCATATGTCGTGATTACGGTGTATCCAAAGGTCAAAAGTTTGGATCCTAACCTCGCAGAAGCAGCGAACGATTTGGGTGCGACGCCAATCCAAGCGTTGTGGTTGGTCGTGTTCCCACAAATCAAAGTCGCGATTTTCGCTGCAGCAGCCATCGCATTCACCATGAGTTTTGATGATTTTGTTATTTCGTACTTTACCGCAGGGTCAGCGACCAACATCAGTATCTACTTATATACATTAAGACGTGGGGTTGAACCCACCATCAATGCGTTATCTACCATCATCATCGTCATCATTGGCGTGGTGGTGACTTATCGATATTTGAAATCGAACCAAAACAACGAACAGGAGATTGAATAACATGAAAAAAACATTGGTTTTAGCATTACTCACGTTGGTGAGTGTGACATTGTCTGGTTGTGGTGTGGTCAGAAGCATCACATGTATCAACAAAGATAAACTGAACTTATTTAACTGGGGCGAATATATTGACCCAGCCATTTTAAGGGGATTTGAAGAAGAGCATAACGTCTGTGTGACGATGTCTACTTTCGCATCCAATGAATCGGCCATCACTAAAATGAAAACACAAGCGTTTGATTTGGTGATCCCTTCCGATTACGCGATTGAACAAATGGTTCAAGAAGACCTCATTCAAACATTGGATTGGTCAAAGATTGAAAACTTCAATCCGAACACCGATTTAGCACCAGGGTTGGTATCGATTTTAAATGCGCTTGATTTTGATTTACTCGATTATGGGGTCCCGTATTTTTGGGGGAATGTCGGTATTTTATACAACAAGGATGTCGTATCCCAAAGTGAACTTGAAGCCCAAGAATGGGATATATTCAAATCATCCTCCTATGAAATTGCGTTTTATGATTCAGCTCGAGATGGCTTCATGGTCGCTTTAAAGAGTTTAGGTTATTCGATGAATACATCGACTCAAACCGAACTCAATGAAGCGGAAAACTGGTTGATGGATTTGGCCAATAAAAACAATGTGGTATTCCTAACCGATGAAATCCTCGATGACATGGTCTCACTCACCTATGATTTAGCCCTAACTTATTCAGGGGACGCCATCTATTTGATGAGTGAACAAGAAAAACTCGATTTCTTCGTACCTAGCAGTGGAACAAACGTTTGGGTAGACGCGTTGGTCATTCCGAAGAATGCGAAAAATGTCGATTTGGCTTATGCATTCATCAATTATGTGCTAACTGCAGAATCAGCGACCCTCAACACCGAATATGTCATGTATTCCAGCCCAAGAAAAGATGTCTATGAAGCGATGATTTCGGAAAGCTCAGATTTCTACGAATACCGTAATGCGTATAATGTTGTGATCCACACGAACGATGAAGTGTTCCGTTATGTACCAACGACTAAAGCGTTCATTTCGGATGCATGGGCGAGAATTCGCGCTTTATAAGATTAAAACCTATGGGATGTCACTAAAGTGACGTCCTTTTTTACGATTGAATTTATAAATTCACATTCTTGTGGTAAAATGGAAAAGAATTGAGGTTTACTTATGCAAACAAGACACGAAATTAGAATTGAAACCATGACATTTTTATATCAACAAGACCTTCGTGGGGATATTGTTGTTGAACCATTTAAAGAATCCTATGATTTGTACCACGCGGTTTTAGCCCATTTAGCTGAAATTGACCAATTAATCAAAGATACCTTGGTCAACTACACCATCGAACGATTGTCCTTTGTTGACCGCGCCATCATCAGGCTCGCTGTATATGAAATGATGTATACCGATACACCAAAACCAATCGTCATCAATGAAGCCATAAAACTCACCAATGCTTACTCTAATTTAGAAGATGAAAAACAATCCGCTTTTACCAACCGCTTACTAGACAACATCTCCAAACGACTCGGGTGATACCATGCAAGACGTTAGATACCTAACGGTTTCCGCGTTAACCAAATACATTAAGCAAATCCTTGAAAACGATAAGCACTTAGGCCAAATCTATATCAAGGGTGAAATCTCGAATTTGACCAAACATAGCCGTGGTCATTTTTACTTTACACTCAAAGACGAGTCCGCTCAAATTCGCGTGACGATGTTTTCAAACTACGTCAAGAATTTAGTGTTTAGTCCTAAAGATGGTGACAAAGTCAGACTCTTTGGTTCGATGAGCGTGTATGAAGCTGGTGGGTCTTACGCCATCAATGCGTATACCATGGAACAAGATGGTATTGGCAGTTTGTATCTCGCTTATGAAAAGCTCAAAAGAGAACTGCAAGACAAAGGCTATTTTGACGCCATAAGAAAAAAAACCATTCCCGCTTATCCAAAAGCCATCGGGGTCATTACATCACCAACCGGGGCCGCCATTCGAGACATCATTCATACCATTGAAAGACGTTATCCAACCACCAGACTTTATTTATACCCAGCCTTGGTTCAAGGCGAAGAAGCGAAATATTCGATTGAAAAACAAATCAAACAAGCCAACCAAGATGGCTTAGTCGATGTCCTCATTGTGGGGCGTGGCGGTGGGTCGATTGAAGACCTGTGGGCATTCAATGAAATGCCAGTCATCGAAGCGATTTATCGTTCAGAGATACCCATCATTTCAGCGGTTGGGCACGAAACAGATTTTACCTTGGCTGATTTTGTATCCGACTTAAGGGCACCGACCCCTACCGCAGCAGGTGAACTCGCTACGCCAAGCAAAGACAATTTATTAGAGACGGTCTTAGGGTATCAACGCGGCTTACAAGTCTATATTCAAAAATACCTCGAACAACAAAAAACGACCCTCATTCATTTGGATGAACGCTTGATGGTGAATGCACCAGAAGCGCTCATCAAGCAATTGAAAGACCGGTATATAGTTTCGCAAGAAAACCTCAACAAAACCATGAATCAACTGCTGATGCATAAAAGAAATCAAGCACAGATGTTGGCTCAACGCGTCACATCGTTTGATGTGGTCGCTTTGGTCCAATACAAAAAAGAGAAAAATGCTTACTTGGTCAGTCAATTAGAGAGTCATTACGAACGCATCATCTCCAAAAAAGACGATCATTTTCAACGGTTATTGCAAGCGTTGAAGCACCAAAATCCACTCACATTGATGGATAAAGGGTATACCTATACAACGAAAAATCAAAAACGCATCGAATCGATCGATGATATTGATATCAATGACACCATCGAAACCACACTCAAAGATGGAAAACTCACCTCCGTGGTGAAACACAAGGAGACACACACATGGAAATGACATTTGAACAAGCCATTCAAGCGTTAGAAAAAACCGTTAAAGCGCTTGAGAACAAGGACATTGCATTAGATGAAGCTGTCCGTCTATACAATGAAGGACTCAAACTTTCTAAAATTTGTTATGAATTATTAACCGCATCCGAAAAATTGGTGGTTAAAACCATCACGCCCAACGGCAGTGAGGATTTTAAACTAGAATAAGAGGTTTTTATGCAGCTAAAAGACATCAAAGACCCAAAAGACATCAAAACATTATCGATCAAAGAACTCGAAAGTTTATCTCAAGAGATACGCCATTTTTTGGTGGATTCTATCAGCAAAACCGGTGGTCACCTCGCCTCAAACTTAGGGGCGGTAGAGTTATCGATTGCGTTACATTATGTCTTTGAGTCACCCAAGGATCAGTTCATCTTTGACGTTGGACATCAATCCTATACCCACAAAATTTTAACCGGCAGAGCCAGTCAATTCGAAACCTTGAGACAATATCAGGGTCTTTCAGGTTACATCAATTACCAAGAATCCATCCACGATGTGTGGGAATCAGGACATGCAGGTACTGCCGTATCCGCTTTACATGGGGTATTAAAGGCCAAGCAATTGAAACAAGAAGCGGGTACTGCCATCGCTTTGGTTGGTGATGGTTCCATCACTTCCGGGATGAGTTTTGAAGCCCTCAACCTATTGGGGTCAGACCCAACCTTAAAAGGCATCGTCATTTTAAACGACAATAACATGTCGATTTCTAAAAACGTCGGTGCGCTATCTAAAGTATTGACCCTCCTTCGAGGCAATCGTTTCTTGATGAAACTCAGAAATGGAATTGCGAGAATAACCCCCAACCTATTGGTCCGTGTTTACCGTCGATTCAAACGCATGATCAAAGCGTTCTTTCAATCTGGGAATGTCTTTGAAGAATTGGGTTATGTCTATATCGGTCCAATCGATGGAAACGATTTGAAAACCGTCATTAAAACCTTAAAACAAGCACAGAAAATGAAAAAAAGTGTCGTCATCCACGCCGTGACTGAAAAAGGTAAAGGCTATGAAGTTGCCGCTACCGATAACGATGGTAAGTTTCATGGAGTGGGTTCATTTGACAAATCCACAGGTGCACCGACCAAAATCAATCACCAAGGGATGACATCTTTCTCCGAAGTCATATCGACTGCGATGATTGCGTATCAACATATCCAAAAGACATTCGTCGTCATGCCAGCGATGTTGGTCGGTACGAAGTTTGAAAAATTCTATCAACAATACCCAGACCGTTTGATCGATGTTGGGATTGCTGAAGAACATGCAGCGACGATGGCTTCAGCCTTATCACGTAATGGCATTCAAGTATTCTTACCGCTGTACGCCACTTTCAGCCAACGCGCTTATGATCAAATCATGAATGACATCGCGAGAAGCGATACCAAAGTCATCTTTGGCATCGACCGTGCTGGGTTTGTCGGCGACGATGGGTCTACCCATCAAGGCTTATACGACGTATCGATGTTCCATTCGATGCCAAACGTGGTCATCACGATGCCTTATGATGCGAAAGAAGCGTTTGACCTATTACATTATGGGTTTAGTCAATCTCACCCATTTGTCATTCGCTATCCTCGTTTAGAAACCCCGTTTGATTCTAATCATTTACCATCATTTGATCCGATCACACTTTCCTGGCCAATATTGAGCGAAGGGATTGCTCAAGTCTGGATATCATATGGTCCTGGTTTGGATTTATTACAAAAAGCCAAATCCACTTTACATGTCGATGCGAGAATCATCAACGCCCGTTTCATTCGACCGATGGATTTAACTACCTTAAAACAAGCTTTAGATTTAAATGTGCCCGTATTTGTGTACGAAGAAGCTTTTGGTTCTGGCACATTGTATCATCACATATTAGACTACATGGCTAAAGAAGGCTACCATCAAAAAATTCGTAACATGTCCGTGAAAGACATCATCCACCATGGGTCAAGAACCCACAACCAAATGGATGCGAAAATGGATCTTACAGCCCTCATGGAGGCTTTAAAAGACTTATGAGGCTCGATCACTACATGGTAGAAACCTACCACAAAACCCGCTCACAAGCGCAGGACCTCATCCGTCAAGGGAAAGTCATGGTGGGTAGTCAAATCATCACCAAAACGGGTTATGATTTAAAACAAGAAAAAGTGACTATCCTCGAAGACAATCTATATGTCTCGAGGGGTGGTTTAAAATTATTAGACGCCATCACGGCGTTTAACATCGACTTTAATCATCAAGTCGTTTGTGATATTGGTTCTTCCACCGGTGGATTTACCGATTGTGCTTTACAACACGGCGCTCAAAAAGTGTATGCTTACGATGTGGGTACAGCGCAGATGCATGATCGTCTTAGACAACACCCTCAGGTTGAATTACATGAACAAACCAATATTTTAGACGTAGAATTGCCATCGGATATCGATATCTATACCATCGATGTCTCATTCACCTCTGTAAAACCCATCTTAAAACACCTTGAACTTAACCACGGACGATTCATCGTATTGGTTAAACCACAGTTTGAAGTTGGACCAGAATACATCAAAGATGGCATCGTTAAAGACACAAAAAAGCAATTAGAGGCTTTAGACGGTATTATACATTATGCCAAGCAGTTGAATTTTCAAATCCTTGCCCATAAAACCTCAGACTTACTTGGTAAAATGGGCAACCAAGAATTTTTACTCTTTCTTTCAAAGTAAGGTGATGTTATGTTAAAAACCCTCAAAATCGAAAATCTCGCCATCATCGAGGATTTAAGTGTCGACTTCAACCCATCGATGACTGCTTTAACGGGTCAAACCGGGGCAGGTAAAAGTTTACTCATCGACTCCTTGAAGTTGTTGTTTGGTGCGAGAGCTGATGCAGACCTCATCCGTTATGGGGCAGACAACGCCACCGTTTTGGGTGTTTTTACCGATATTCGAAAGCCTTTAGGGGATTATTTGAAAACCTTGGATATCGATCAAACCACATTAACCATCAAACGAGAAATCAGTCGAAACAATAAAAATCAAATTACGGTGAATCAAAAAAACATCACCCTATCAGAACTCAAGCGTATCGCGTTTTTCTTAGGCGATATCCATGAACAACATGATATATCCAAACTATTGGATCCTAAACTCCAATTGTCCTTGATTGACCAAATGGACCCAGATGGGATTTCACCGTTATTCAATCAATATTTGCTAACGAAAGAAAACTACTTAACACAACTTAAAAAATACGAACAAGCCAAAAAAGAACAACAATCCAAAACAGAAGCGTTAGAACGACTCAAAGACGAACAAGATGAACTCAAAAAGTTTGGTTTAAACCTAACGGAAGCGGCCGAATTGGCTGAGAAAATTGAAAAACTATCCCATGAAGAAAAAATCGTCTCTCGTGTATCTAGAGCGTATGAGATTTTAGATGAATTGTATCAAAAAGGCGATTTATACGAAGCCGCGGATGCGTTATCGGAAATTAAAGTCTACGATGG
>DJWH01000005.1:12572-41681 GCA_002441525.1 Acholeplasmataceae bacterium UBA6235
GAATTCGAACTCGATCAACTCCAAGAACGCTTGTTCGCGATTCACCAACTCGAAAAGAAATATCGGATGAGCGTAGAAGCACTGATCACTTATTTGAAAGACATTGAAGAAAAAATCCTCATGACTGAGGACTATGAAGGGTATTTAAAATCACTCAAGGCCGATTTGGATCAAAAACACAAACAAACCTTGGATGCGGGGTTAAAACTCCACCAAGCCAGAGAAAAACTCGCCAAGAAATTAACCACTGAGATCATCGATGAATTACAATTATTGGATTTAGAAAAAGTCCGTTTTGAGATTGTTTTTGAAAAACAAGAACCCACCCCTGTATTGTATGAAGATGGTTTAGACATCGTCACTTTTTACATTGGTTTGAACCAAGGAGAACCCCTCAAACCTTTGTATAAAACCGCGTCTGGTGGCGAACTATCCCGTTTTATGTTGGCGCTTAAAATCATTTTCGCTAAATTCCAATCGTTGGGATTGGTGGTATTTGACGAGATTGATATGGGGATTTCTGGAAAGACAGCATCCAAAGTCGCTACGAGAATTCACGCGCTCAGTGCCCATACCCAAGTTTTAACCATCACACACTTGGCACAAGTCGCCGCGAAAGCCGATTACCATTACCACATTTTAAAGAAGATTAAAGATAATCGTACAGTGACTCAAATCGATATTTTAAATACAGAAAAACGCATTGAAATCATCGCTGAGATGTTGTCAGGCGAACGCATGGATGCGTATGCCATACAACATGCAAAAGCGTTACTTGAAAAATAAAAAAAGGCTTTCGCCTTCTCTTATTGTTTTTCAATCAACATAATTACTAATGCAATAAACGGTAGAATGATCATCCCTAAAACGAGGATAACGACAATCGTTTTACCCCACCAAGTCTTAAGTGGATTTCTTAGGGTTGGCACTTCAAAAGTGTTTGAATTGGATTCGGGTTTCTTCGTTTTTGGTTTATTTGTTTTATTTTCAGCCATAATTATCACCTCAACTTGATTTCATCATTATGATTATAATACATAACCCCTGAAAAAGAAAGTGATTTCCATGAAAAGTAGTGTAAGAATCATTTTTCACATCGATTTAAATGCGTTTTTCGCATCCGTCGAAATGATTGAAAACCCATCCTTGAAAAATAAAGTTTTCGCTGTTGGTGGCGGCCTTGGATTCAATCGAGGTGGCATTTTAACCACGGCATCTTATAAAGCGCGTCGATACGGCATCCGAAGTGGGATGACGATTGCGAACGCGCTTCATTTATATCCGAAGCTCATCGTAGTACCGAACCGCCATGGTGTGTATCATCAGTACTCGATGAAATTCATCCAATATTTGAGAACCTATACCCACCTCGTCTGGCAAGTTTCTGTCGATGAAGCGTATATGGATGTCACCGACATTGAAGGCATTCATCCCTTAGCGCTTGCGAAAAAAATCCAATCCGAATTGGTATCTAAGTACCAACTCCCCTCATCGATTGGCATCGCACCGACGCTTTTTCTCGCAAAAATGGGTTCAGACATGAAAAAACCAATGGGGATAACCGTGATAAGAAAACGGGATGTCAAATCAAAAATATACCCGCTACCCATCAAAGATATGTATGGGTTAGGCAAGAAGACCTACCCTAAACTAGAAAAGATTGGGATCAATACCATCGCTGATTTTGTAAACCCCGATCATCATTCAAAGATTTTAGAAGTCATCAGTCAAAAGAGTTATGATGCTTATATATTAGATATTCATGGCTTATCATCGAATAAAGTGGATCCCTACAAGTATGCTTTACCTAAAAGCATCTCTAATGAGACCACGTTATCCTTTGATACCGATATGGAAAGCGTCATCAAAGATACATTAATTTCACAATTGAAAGAAGCCTACCCACGGATGCTTCATGACCACCTTCAAACCAAAACAGTAGGGATTCGGTTACGTTATCACAATTTTGAAACCACACAAAAGGTGAGAAGCATTGCCAATTATACCGATGATTATCAAACCATTCTAGACATCATTCTAGAACTGTTCGAAGCTTTTTATACCGGAAAGCCTGTGCGATTAATAGGTGTATCCTTGAATAATTTAAAACCCAAAGACAGCATTGAAAAGCCATTTGATCTTTTTGAGTATCAAGCTATGGAAGAGAAAAAAGACCGCATTTCAGAAGCCTTAAAAGCTGTAAATGAAAAAATATCGAAAGAAACCAAGGATTCTATCGATTGATAATATAAAAAAAGTATATAATAGAACCTAAAGGGGTGAATCTATGATTCGATTAGAAGGCGTATCCAAGTATTACAATACCGATAATAATGTCGTCTTAGGGTTAAGACGCATCAACTTAGAGTTTAAACTAGGCGAATTTGTCGCGATTACTGGTGAATCAGGTAGTGGTAAATCCACACTACTCAATGTCATATCCGGTTTAGATAAATACGATGAAGGTGAACTGTATGTCAACGGTGAAGAAACCAGTTATTACTCTGTTGAAGAGTTTGAACAATACCGTAAACAATACATCGGATTTGTTTTTCAGAACTACAATATCATTGACTCCTATACCGTTTATCAAAATGTGATGGCTGCTTTGATGATTCAAGGCTATGACCCTGAAAAAAGAAAAGCACGTGCTCTAGAACTCATTGACCGGGTGGGTTTAACTTCCCATAAAAACCACCGTGCATCGAAATTATCTGGCGGTCAAAAACAAAGAGCGGTCATCGCGAGAGCGCTCGCGAAAGATTGCCCTGTCATTGTTGCAGACGAACCGACGGGTAACTTAGATAGTGAAACCGGAAAGAAAATCTTAGAATTGTTAAAAGAAGTATCCAAAGACAAATTGGTTCTAATCGTTACCCATAACTATGAACAAGTCGAACCTTACGCCACCCGTAAAATTCGTATGTTTGATGGTGAAGTGGTTGAGGATAAACCCATTAAATCGGTTACACCTTACGAAGCGAAACCAACCATATCTTCAAAAAACATCAGTCCTTTAGATGTGTTGAAATTGGCGTTTGTCTCGCTCTTTAGTGTGCCTAAGAAAACATTTTTAGTGTTCATTACGCTAATGTTCGCATTTACGGCCATCGCTTCGATTTATAGTTTGAATGAATGGGTGAAGAATTTAGGCAGTATCAATAATTATAATCCTGTATTTCGTTCTAACTTTGAAGGTCGAATCGTCGTCACGAAAGCAGATGAATCTGCGTTTACTCAAACCGAACTGAACGACTTACTCAATAAAAGTAAAGTCCAATCCATCATTCATAACGACATACTTTTAGATCAAGAGTTTCAAGTCAGTTCGAATGGGATGTTCACCTATGGTACCTTAAGACCTTATTTTGGGCAGTCTTTACCTTTAGAAGAAGGCAGAATGCCAGAAGCGATGAATGAAATCGTATTGTACCCTAACTATTATGGTGAGTTTTACCGCGTTGGTGATGTCATTGATTTATCTTACGCGATGAACAATCGAGATGGGTTCTATCTTAACCCAGCGACATCCTATGAAATGACTGTGGTCGGTTTATTGAAAGAGTCCTATTACAATTACGTTGGGGTAGTTCACCCAAGTTTCTTCAATCAAGGTATCACCAACACCTACAATCAAAATAACTTGATGCCTGCTTACGCCATTCATCAAAACATGCTCATTACTGTGAATAAATCGACCGATAATAGTCAAGTATTGGGACTTATGAAAAATTATATTTTCATTGATGATACATTGCCAGATGGACAAGCGATTTTATCTAAATCATTTTATGACATATTGATCGCTGAGTACACCACTTTAGCAAACCTTCAGGCTCAAACCTTTAAATTGACCAAACCAGCCATTAAGTATTCACCGTTAAAAACTGTCGATATCCAAAT
Organism: Acholeplasmataceae bacterium UBA6235; assembly: GCA_002441525.1. GTDB lineage: Bacteria > Bacillota_I > Bacilli_A > Acholeplasmatales > UBA5453 > Paracholeplasma > Paracholeplasma manati. The sequence continues at coordinate 16,476 of DJWH01000005.1, forward strand.
CATCGGTGAAAAAGATGGCGATGTTTGGGCACAAGAAGTTTACATCAACAAACAAACCTACATGGATTTGTTCTATGAAGGCCCATATCAAATTACTTTACTGACGAATGACACATTCGATGCGAGACAAGTGATAAATGGTTTAGGTTCGAATTACGTATCCGTTCATCCCTTTGAGTATGTCGGTTACGACTATGGCATCGGGTTAGGCGGTTTGATTGGATTCGTCTATTTCTTGGTCGGTGGATTCATTTACATCATCCTCAACCTCGTCATTAAATCCATCATCCAATCTAGACGTAAAGACTTCGTGATATTCCGTTCAATCGGTGCCTCTAAATCAGACTTGAGAAAACTATTATCCATTGAACAAGCCTTATTCAATACCTTTGGATTTGTGTTATCCTTTATCCCACTCATCCTAATGAATATATACATACCTCAGTTCAAGGTTATGAGATACATTCCAATCCTCATGTATGGGGTATTCTTCCTCATATTCTTACTGGTATTGTTAAGTATTAATGCGAAATTCGCCAACAAATTGTTTGGTAAGAGTGTCATCACGACACTGAAGAGTGAGTAGGTGAGACCATGATAAAAGCGACTAAATTAGACAAATTTTTCAATCGTGGTAAAAGGAATGAAATCCACGTCATCAATCAAATCTCTGTTGATTTACCAGACCATGGTTTAGTGGTATTATTCGGACCATCTGGGTCTGGGAAAACTACCCTACTCAATGTGCTCGGGGGCCTAGATCGCGCCAAAGGTGAAATCCAATTCAATGATGTGTCATTGCATGGGAATTCCATGGCACAATGGGATAAAATCCGTAATCGTCATATCGGCTATATTTTCCAAAACTATATGCTATTGGAAAATATCTCGATTCATGAAAATATTCAGTTAACGCTCAATATGATTGGCATTACCGATAAGGATGAGATCAACAAACGCGTTGAGTACTTGTTGGAAAAAGTAGGGTTAAAAAACTATAAGAAACGTAAAGCTGGTTTGTTATCGGGTGGTCAACAACAAAGGGTAGCTATCGCACGAGCTTTGGCTAAAAATCCAGATGTCATCATCGCGGATGAACCTACTGGGAATCTCGATTCGAAAAATACCGTTGAAATCATGAACATCATTAAAACCATCTCCAAAGAAAAGTTGGTTTTGCTCGTAACACACGAACGTGAACTCGCCACTTTCTACGCTGATCGTATCATCGAACTCAAAGATGGCCAAATCGTTAGTGACACCAAAAACAGTAACGAATCCGGTAGTTTAGATTTAAAACACGATACCGATATTTATTTAAAAGATATGACCGCGATGAATGTATCCAGCGAAGCACTCGATGTTTCATTATATACGGATAAACCAGTCGATCAAATCAAACTCAAATTGGTGTTGAAAAATGGTACGCTCTATTTGGACATCGATCAAAAACACGCACAAAAAGTGAACCTATTAACCGATAAGAGCGAAGTCAAATTGATCGATGACCACTATAAAGACTTTGATAAAGGGATGGTTGATAATCTTGATTCATTCCAATTTGGATCCATTATCGATGAATCCAAGGTAGAAAAATCACAACCAGTCATCACATGGAAACACGCCTTTAGATTGGCTTTTAATAAAGTCATCAATTCTACCACCAAACGAAAATTCCTATTTTTAGGGTTTATCTTGGCTGGGTTCTTGTTCTTGATTGCGTTCGGATTTGTTTCTCGTATGCTTATTTTGGATGAAACCTTGTTCATGCCATACGATAAAAACTATGTGCTTGTGAATAATATTGCCAATCGAAATGAACTGGACAGTATCATCAACGATGAACATACCCTATATGTATCCTATCGACCAAATTATAATGTCGAATTTGAGTTGCCAATTTACTATCAAGAATCCTATAGTTTAACCAGTTATCTTCAAACGGATTTCTTAAGTGTGGTTCAAAATGGCGATATTATCCATGGTCGTTCCATCGAAAATGATGGTGAAGTCTTGTTGGATTATAAGATGTTTGAGGGTGAATATAACGAACTCAATCAAGTGCTGAGGGCCTATGGGGTTTCCACACCAACCGAACTATTGAATCAAAAAATCTACTTAAATCAAAAAGAATTTGTATTGGTTGGTTTTGTTGACCGTGGATATAACGCAGTGATTATGCAAGAAATTGATTTTTATCGCAGTATCAATCCAAACCCTGGAACCAAAACATTGGCTGTGCTTCAAGATGAATTTTTTGATACAGTGACGTATCCTGTGTTTGATGATATATATGTGTTATCTTCTAATCCAGCCCAAAGTGTAAAAAACATTGGTAATATTTCAGCCAACATCGATGTGGCACACCCGTATTTAGAATATCGTGATAACTACATCACCAATATGGCATTGGTGTATAGCTTCCTATGGGTATTCTCACTGGTCATCGTGATCATCACACTGATTGCGTTATTCTTCGTACTTCGCGCATCACTGGCTGAACGTATTAATGAGATTGCGGTATTTAGAGCGCTGGGTGTCAGAAGAATTGACATTACAAAAACATTTATGGTTGAAATTTTTGTCATAACAACGGTATCATTCATCGTTGGATATATCTTTGGTATGTATTATTTCACCAATATGAATACCGCTTTGTATGACAGTAACTTGATCATATTCCCACCATTATTCATGGTACTGGGTGGGCTATTCATTTATGGCATGAGCCAATTGATTGGACTTATTCCAGTATGGGGCTTGTTGAGTAAAACACCAGCCCAAATCATGAGTTCATACGATCTATAAAAAAAACCAAGTTGGACTTGGTTTTAGGCGAGTATGTCTAAATAAGTTAAGGAAGAAACGTGCTCCCACGTTTCTTTTTTGTCATAATCAAACTGTTTTAAATAAGCGATGACTTCATTGGTAACTTTGGTCGGGGTGGATGCGCCTGAGGTTACGGAAATACTATTTATCCCTTTGAACCATTCAGGGTCAATGTCCGTGATGCCCTCAACTCGATAACTCGGAATATGTCTTTCATGTTGAGAAACAAAAGCCAATTTGTTGGAGTTGCTGGATAAACTGTCTCCCACCACAATACATAAGTCAACAGGGGCTTGTTCAATCACCGCTTGTTGTCTTGTCGTGGTTGCGTCACAAATATCATCATCAAATAACAAATCAGGGTATTTCACTTTTAAGACGTTTAAGACCACATCGATATCGTATCGAGATAAGGTGGTTTGATTGGTGACAAACAAAGGTTTATCAGGATATTTTTGAATAAAGTTGAGTGCGTCGACCGCACTGGTTAGAAATGATATGTCGTTTGAAATCCCTAAGATGCCTTCGGGTTCAGGGTGGTTTTTATGACCGATATAAGCGACTTCATACCCTAAGCTTAAATGATTTTTCACAGCGTCGTGGACTTTACTCACATCTTTACAGGTGGCATTCACAATCGTAAGTCCTTTTTGTTGGGCTTTTTGGATGACTTGATCAGATACACCGTGGGCAGTCATAATGACTGTGCCACTGTGAATGTCATCCAACAGTTCGAGTCTGGTTTTGAGTGGGTTATCTAAAGAAATGACACCGAAATGTCTAAACGCTTCGGTAATCTTTTTATTGTGAACAATTAAACCTAAAATATGGATGGGTCTGGGGTAGTTATCGTCTTCAATGGTTTTTTTAACCATATGGAGTGCTTTCGCAACCCCGTGACAGTAACCCCTAGGGCGTAAATCAATGACTTTCATGGTATCACCTGAATTCATTATAACAAACAAGCCAGTTAAATTCTAATATTAGGTTATATGGACAAAATAGAGTATAATAGAACCGGTGATTTTTTATGTTTAAAACAAGTATACAAGAAAAAATAAATGCATTGGGATACAAGACCTTTACACCGATTCAAGAAGCGGTGTTTAAAGCGTACCCTAAAGAACAACACATCATTGGATTGGCACCGACAGGCACAGGGAAAACCCATGCTTATTTGATCCCAATCGTCAATGAATTGGATTTAAATTATGAAGCCGTTCAAGCGGTTATTTGTGTACCAACCAATGAGTTGGTCGCACAAGTCGAAAACATGTTAAAAAGTGTCAATATTGGGTTTTCAGTCAAGGCGTTTACGACCTCTAAAGACCGTTTAAGAGAACTTGACGCTTTATCCAAAAAACAACCACAAATCGTCATTTCTACCCCAGGTCGTCTGGAAGACTACGCCATCAAGGAAGGCAAATTGAAAATTCATACCGCAAAAGTATTTGTGCTAGATGAAGCTGATATGATGCTTGATATGGACTTCATGACCACCTTAGACCGTGTATTTTACGCCGTTAGGGATGCGAAAATGTTGTTATTTTCCGCTACCCTACCAGAGGGATTGACCAAATGGATCGATACCTATTTTGGAAAAGCATTCAAAATCGATTTAAAAGACCCTTCGGTTTTAAAAATAACCCACGGTTTGGTCTATACCCGATTTGAAACTAGAGATCATGACTTTAAGCGATTGGTTAAAACCATCAACCCATTCTTATGCATGGTATTCGTTTCTAAAAAAGAACAAGTTGACCATGTGTATCAACAACTGATGGATGTTGGGATCAAAGCGATTCGTATCTCAGGCGATACACCACCTAGAGAACGTAAAACCATTTTAGATGACATCAAACAATTGAAATATACCTATATTGTATCTTCGGATTTAGGTAGTAGAGGGTTGGATATCATTGGGGTATCTCATGTCATTCACTATGAACTGCCTTACCATTTAGAATATTATATCCACCGTTCAGGTCGAACCGGTAGAGCCAATCAAACCGGGGTTTCCTTAACACTCGTGACCAATGAAAATTCGCGCAAGATTGAAAACTTGGTGAAACGTGGCATTTCATTCCAACGATTCCAAATCGATGGAGAAATGTTGGTACCGGTGATCAAGAAAGCCAAAAGCAATCTATCAGAAGAAGAACTACAAGCCATTCGTAAAGTTAAGAAACCAACCAAAGTATCCCCAAACTATAAAAAGAAAAATAAAAAATTAGTCAAAAAAGCACGAAACGCTGTGCGATTTGGAGGTAAATAATGTTAAAAATTGGTTCTCACGTCGGATTATCCGGCAGCGATATGTATGAAGGTTCCGTATTAGAAGCCATCAGCTATGGCGCGACAGCCTTCATGGTCTATACCGGTGCCCCACAAAACACCATCCGTAAATCCATCAAAGATTTGAATATTGCGGGGGCTGAAAAGCAGATGCAAGCCCATGGGCTATCCTTTGATGATGTAGTTGTTCACGCACCTTATATCATCAATTTAGCGAATCCTGATCCAGAAAAACGCGCTTTCGCTGTGGAATTTCTCACCAAAGAAGTGGAAAGAACCCATGCCATGCACGTCAAACAAATCGTTCTACACCCAGGTTCTGCTGTGGGTAAAGACCGAGCAGAAGCGTTGAAATGGATTGCAGAAGGGGTCAATCAAGTCATTCAAAATACCAAGCAATTACCAGTCAAAATCGCCTTAGAAACGATGGCAGGTAAAGGCAATGAGATGGGTAAAACCTTTGAAGAAATCCGTGATATGATCACGTTAATCGAAGATAAAAACCGCATTTCTGTTTGTTTTGATACTTGTCACACATCGGATGCGGGTTATGATATCCAAAACGATTTCGAAGGGGTCATCCAACACTTTGATCAAGTGGTTGGGAAAGAATACATCTCCGTTTTTCATGTCAATGATTCAAAGAACCCAAGAGGTGCTGCGAAAGATAGACATGCTAACTTAGGATTTGGTGAAATTGGATTTGACGCGTTGTTAAAGGTCATCTATCACCCAGATTTTAATCATATCCCAAAAATCCTTGAAACACCTTATATTGACGACAAAGCCCCATATAAACACGAAATTCAAATGATCAAAAACCGTACATTTAACCCGAATTTAGAGTTAGATGTGAAAAATAGTTGAAAGGTTTTTCAATAGTCTGTTATAATATTTATAAAACATAAAGGAGAAGTACATTATGAGAGATTTCATCATTGTTACCGATTCAGCCTGTGATTTATCAAATGATATCGCGAAATCACTGGATTTAGAAGTGTTACCATTAAAGGTCGTCATTGAAGGTGTAGAATACCCAGATTATCTCGACCACCGTTCGATGTCACCAGAAGATTTTTATGACCGTGTACGTAAGGGTATGATGCCTTCAACCGCACAAGTCAATGTACAAGAGTATTTAGATGTTTGTGAAAAACTGATCAAGGCTCAAAAAGATATTTTGATTTTAACTTTCTCCAGTGCCCTTTCAGGCACTTATAATAGTGCACGTTTAGCCGTTGAACAACTTCAAGAAACCTACCCAACGTTTAAAATCATGTTGGTAGATACCTTAGCTGCTTCCTTAGGTGAAGGCTTAATTGTGTATAAAGCAGGTCAAATGCGTAAACAAGGGTACTCGATTGAACAAGTCAGAGATGAAGTTGAAAAAACCAAGCTGAACGTAGCCCATTGGTTTACTGTATCCGACATCAACCACCTCAAACGTGGTGGTAGAATCAGTTCCACCGCAGCTGTGGTTGCGAACCTACTCAACATCAATCCGATTTTACACGTATCCGATGAAGGTAAATTGATTGCGAGAACCAAAGTCATTGGACGTAAGAAAGCATTACATGCATTATTCAATAAGATGAAAGAAACGTATAACCCATTGTTACACAAAACGGTATTCATTTCACATGGCGATGATTTAGACGCTGCGAACATGTTAAAAAACATGATATTGGACGAATTAGACTGTGATGTTGAACTCATTAACTTCATTGGCCCTGTCATTGGCGCGCACTCCGGTCCAAATACCATTGCATTATTCTTTTATGCCACTTCAAGATAAACACCTGCGGGTGTTTTCTTTTTACCCAATAATATTTCGAATTCGAAGCAATTTGTTTGAAAAGGGAGATACTCCTCTATATAATGAAGACATGGAGGGGATTTTATGAAACCACTATTAGGATTACACCATGTGACTGCTATGACAAGCAGTGCAGAACGCATTTATGAATTTTTTACGTATATTTTAGGGTTACGACTCGTTAAAAAAACCGTGAACCAAGACGACATTCAAACGTACCATCTCTTTTTCGCGGATGACCGCGGAAGTGCTGGTACAGACATGACATTCTTTGATTTTAAAGGTCAATCCAAAGCGATTCGCGGTTCAAACGAAATATCCAAGACGGGTTTTCGTGTACCTAATGACGATGCATTAGAGTACTTTAAAAAACGATTTGCCCATTATCAAGTCGATGCAGAACCGATTCAAACCTTGTTTGGCAAAAAGATATTGCCATTTAAGGATTTTGATGATCAAGAATATGTGCTCATATCAGACCAACACAACACAGGTGTGCATGCAGGTATCCCATGGCAAAACGGTCCTGTGCCTAATGAATACGCAATATACGGCCTAGGGCCAATCTTCTTTAGAATCAATAATCTGACTTGGATCAATCAAGTGCTCACAGAACGTCTTACATTTAAACAAACTCAAACCGAAGGCAGATTCACGTTGTATGAAACTGGTCTTGGTGGAAATGGTGGCAGTGTGATTGTCGAATTCACACCGGATTTACCACAAGCCAGACAAGGCTTTGGTGGCGTACACCATGTCGCTTTTGGGGTAGAAGATACTAAAGACATTCAAGCATGGATCAGTAATCTCAATCAACAACAAATCATGCATTCAGGATTGGTGGATCGTTTTTACTTTAGATCTTTGTATACCAGAATGTACCCGGGGATCTTGTTCGAGTTCGCGACCGAAGGGCCAGGATTCATCGATGATGAAGAGCCGTATGAAACCCTCGGTGAACTGCTCGCACTACCACCGAAATACCGTCATTTGAGAAATGACATTACAAAGATGGTCAGACATATCGATACCAAACGTTCAGATAAAACATTTAAGAAGGAGTACACCTTCTAGTATGAAACACATCTATCAAAAAGGCGATACCCATACACTCATTTTATTGCATGGTACAGGTGGGGACGAAAACGATTTAATCCCGCTCGCAAAAATGGTATCCCCACAATCGAGCATTCTATCCATCCGCGGGAATGTTTTAGAAAACGGTATGCCTCGATTCTTTAGACGTTTAGCCATGGGTGTATTTGATCAAGAGAACTTGAAAGAAGAAACCCAAAATCTATATCATTTTTTATTAGAGGCTGCTCAAACCTACCAATTTGATTTGAACAAATCCACCATCATCGGTTTTTCCAATGGGGCGAATATCGCGATATCGATGTTATTTACCTATGATAATCCTGTGGGACAAGCCATTTTATTAAGACCGATGATCCCAACAGAACACATCCTTAGCAAACACTTGAATGAAACCTCAATCGTCATCCTAACAGGTAAATACGATACCATCGTTCCACCTGAACATGGGAAACTGCTTAAGACTCAATTTGAACAACTACAAGCTAAAACGGTTTGGAAAGAACTGAATCCGACGCATCGATTGACCGAAGAAGACGTTAAAATCATCAAAGAGACCATAAAAAAATGAGTTCGTAGAAACTCATTTTTATTTATTATCGTATGGTAGAACCTGATTTAATAAAGAGATTTTCAAACTTCGCGTGGCGATAAATACGACAGTTTCTCGCAATCTTAGCGTTATCTGGTACGTAACCATGTTTTTCAATGACGTTGATCCCTGAAGACAATACGGTTGGTCTTTCTTCATTTGGGGTATAATCATCGGAATAACCGACAATGGCATTTCGACCAATATAGACTTTCTTATCTAAAATGGCTCTTTCGACGATTGCATTCTCGGAAATGATGGTATTATTTAAAATAACGGAATCTCTCACAATCGCGCCTTTTTCAACGCGAACACCAGGGCTCAATACACTGTTGATGACGGTGCCGTCGATGACCGAACCGTTAGAGATTAAAGAGTTAACGATGTGTGCGTTCGAACCCACCCTCACTGGTGGCATTTCTTCGGAACGGGTATATATCTTCCAAGTATCGGAATATAAGTCTAGTCTAGGTTCAGCCATGTTGAGCAATTCAATGTTGGTTTGTAGATATGAATCATAGGTACCTACATCTCTCCAATACCCACTGAATTCGTAAGCATAAACCTTACTTTCGGCTTCTTTGATGAGGGTCGGTAAAATATGTTTACCAAAGTCTAGGTTGGGATCCTTAATGGTATCTAAAGCACGGTATAGCATATCTGCTGAAAAAACATATATACCCATCGATGCCTGATCCGATTTAGGTTGTTTTGGCTTTTCCTCAAAACCAACGATACGCATTTCTTCATTGGTTTCCATGATTCCAAAACGATGGGCATCAGACAACGGAACACGTTGGGTCGCGATGGTAACGGACGCACCTTTTTCAATATGGAAATTGATCATTTTACGGTAATTCATTTTGTATATATGATCACCAGATAAAATGAGGACAAATTTAGGTTCTCTTCGTCTCACAAATTCGATGTTTTTTAATACGGAGTCAGCGGTACCCATGTACCATTCGTTGTGAGGTTGTAAGAGGGTAACCTGAGAGTCTCTTCGGTCAAGGTCCCACGGTTTACCAGTACCAATGTGTTCATTTAGGGAAAGTGGTAAATATTGAGTCAATATACCAATATCATAAATGCCAGAGTTGGCACAATTTGATAATGAAAAGTCGATGATTCTAAATTTACCAGCAAATGGGACTGCAGGCTTACTGCGTTTTTCTGCGAGAAGGTCAAGTCTTGACCCTTTTCCGCCAGCTAATATTAAAGCTAAAGTTTCCATGAATGATTCCCCCTATTTATTTAGTATGTGACGATACAACTGTAGATATGCTTCACCCATGTGTTCGAGTGAATGATTTTGAGACATCGCGGATTGAACCAACAATCGCCAGTCCGATGGGTTATTGGTATATAACAATATCGCATCCAATAAAACTTGTTTGAGTTCATGGGCATTGTAGTTTGCGAAACTAAACCCATTGCCTTCTTTGGTGTATTTATTATATGGCATGACGGTGTCCTTTAATCCACCTGTCTCTCTCACCAGTGGTAAGCAGCCATAGCGCATCGCGATGAGTTGACCCAACCCACACGGTTCAAATTGACTTGGCATTAACAACAAGTCTGCAGAAGCGTAGAGTTGATGTGCCAAGGCATTATTGAAACCGATGAAGGTGTATACACGGTTTCGATATTTATCTTGTAGGTAACGTAAGAAGTTTTCATAATGCAAGTCACCACTACCGATGAAGACAAATTTCGCTGTGCTTTCTGCGATGGCTTCTTCTAAAGTGGTCATCATCAAATCGATGCCTTTTTGTTTTGCAAGACGGCCGATGTAAGCGACCAATGCAGTATCGGTCGATAACTCTAAGTTGAGTTTTTGAAGTAAAGCGAACTTGTTTTTCTTTTTAGCCTGAACGAAATGCTTATCATTGAATGTTCTTTCTAAAAAAGTGTCGGTTTCAGGGTTATAAATGTCATAATCAATGCCATTTAAAATACCTGAGAAGTTATTTAATCTCGACTTAAGAGCCCCATCCAATGTAAATCCATAGTATTCGGTTTGAACTTCTTGCATATAAGTTGGTGAAACGGTATTGATATGATTCGCACGCATGATCGCAGCTTTTAAGAAATTCAATCGATCAAAGTGAATGTATGCATAATTGAATGGTCTGCCAATCAATCGATAAGCGTCTTTAGGGAAGGACCCTTGATATTCTAAGTTATGGATGGTTAACAAGGTTTTAACGGTTCTATATAGTTCTTTTTGACGGTATATTTCGTCTAATAAATATGGAATTAAACCAGTTTGCCAATCATTGATGTGCAAAAGATCAAACGGTTTTTGAATGAGTTCAATATATTCTAAAACAGCGAAATCATAAAATAAAAAACGTTTATCATCGTCGTAGTATCCATAATAATTTGCCCGTTTGAAAAATAATTCATTTTCAACGAAAATATAGGTTACACCATCATGAATAGTTTCATAGTATTTCGCTTTGAAGTGTTCATCAGCAATTTTAATGTCTCGTTCACCAATGTATTTGAATGTATTCAGTTTTGCATAAATAGAATCATAGAGTGGGGTAATCACGGCTGTGAATTCACCCAATTGATTCATGATTTTTGGTAGAGCAGAAGCCATATCGGCCAAACCGCCAGATTTGGAGAATGGATAAGCTTCACTGGAACAAAATAAAATGCGCATAGCGTCACCCCATAAACATTATAACCTAATGAAACGGGTTACACAATAACGCCAACATGGATTTTACTTTCATGACGCAAATTTACCATATTCATAAATGAATTGATAAAAGAAAACCCCCGTGTTATAATGTTACTAGTCATTTAAAGGAGATTCAAATTATGTCTAAAAAACCGTATGCAAGACCACAGTATAAAGTAAAACCTGCAGTGATTATCATTATCGCTGTCATCGTGTTTGTTTTTTCAGCACTCATCGTGATCATTCAACCATCTGATCAAGAAAAGATTTACAAGGCTTACAACAGTGCAGGTTCACCTAACCTTTCACAAAATCACGTGATTGAATCCATCAGCGTATCGAAATTGGGACGCCTAATTGATTCAGGTGCACCAGTGGTTGTATTCTTTGGAACCACAACATGTTCAGTGTGTGTCAGTGAAATTGGCTGGTATGATATTGAATTCAAAGGTGCAGGATTGGTTTCTGAACTATCTGTCATTTACTATGTGAACCGTACAAATATGAGTCAAAGTGATGTTGAAAAATTCCAAACTAAATACGCAATGACTTTAACTGGTACACCAGAATTATATTATTTGAATGATGGTGACATCGTAGCAAGAAGATCTGATTTTAATAGCGATACACAACCGATGGCAGGTCAAATCAGAAGTTTCTTCACAGCCGTTAAAAACGATTTAGCAGAATAAAGCACCTCACACGTGCTTTTTTTCTACTTAAGGAAAGATTGGTAAACATATGATTCAACAGATTAAACAACAATTAAAACAACGCGTCATTGCGCATTTTCAACTAGAAAATCTCAATGTCGTCGTGGAAGAACCCAAAAGAGGAACAGCCGATTTAGCCATTCCCCTTTTTGCGTTGGTAAAGCAACTTGCTAAACCAATGCCTGTGGTCTTAGAAGAAGTTAAAAAGGCTATCGAAACCTATGACATGGTTAGCGATATTCAATTTCTTAATGGATTCTTAAATATTAGCATCAACCGTGCGGTATTTGCGAAAACAGTAGTGGACCAAGTGCTTGAAGAACAAGCCTTGTTTGGTAACCAACAAACCGAACAAACAGTTTGTATTGATTACTCCGCACCAAATATTGCGAAAAGTTTCTCCATTGGACACTTGCGCTCGACCATGATTGGGAATGCCCTCAAAAACATTTATCAAAAATTAGGGTATCGCGTGGTTGGCATCAACCATTTAGGTGACTGGGGTACGCAATTTGGTAAAATGATTGTTGCCTATAAAAAATGGGGTAACCGTGCAGATATAGAACAAAACCCAATTGTTGAACTTCAAAAATTATACGTCAAATTTCACGATGAAGTCGTGAATGACCCTACACTAGAAGACCAAGCCAGAGCCGTCTTTAAAGCCTTAGAAGATGGGGATGCAGAAATGCTCGAACTTTGGCGTTATTTCAGAGATGAATCCTTAAAAGAATTCATGTCGATGTATGATTTATTGGGGGTCAGTTTTGACTCTTATGATGGTGAATCCTTCTACAACGATAAGATGGCAGCGGTTGCGGATGAATTGGAACAAAAAGGACTCCTCGTTGAAGACGATGGGGCGATGATTGTTCGAATTGACCCACTACCACCAGCGCTCATCAAACGTCGTGATGGTGCAACCCTATATATTACCCGCGATTTAGCAGCGTTGTTGTATCGATATAAAACATATCATTTTGATAAGGTATTGTATGTCGTTGGCAACGAACAAAAACTCCACTTTGACCAATTAAAATCGGTATCCAAGCTCATGGGATACGATTTAGATATTCATCACGTGAACTTCGGTCTTGTCATGCAAGATGGTAAGAAGATGTCCACCCGTGGTGGTCGCGTGGTGAAGCTTTATGATGTGATTAAAGAAGCCATTTCAAGTGCGTCACAAGCCATCTTCGATAAAAATCCAAACCTTCAAAATCAAGCAGCGGTTGCTAAAGCGGTTGGGATTGGTGCGGTCATATTTAATGATTTAAAGAATGACAGAAACCTAGATATCGAGTTTAATCTCGAAAACATGTTGGCTTTTGAAGGACAAACTGGACCGTATTTACAATACAGCAGTGTTCGTATCGCATCCATCCTTAAAAATCAAACTTTAACAAATGATTATCCAGTCGATTCATATACATCTGATTTACCGTTTGAACTCATCAAACAGTTATCCGGTTTTGAAGATGCTTTATTAAAGGCAGCTGAACTCAATGGCCCTCACGTCATTAGCCGTTACCTTTTACAACTCGCACAAACATTTAACCAGTTTTATGGTCAGTATAAAATCATTACGGAGGACGAAGCACTCAAACAAGCCAACCTTCACCTCATTCAAGCCGTACGTATCGTCTTGAACGAAGGCATGAGATTGCTTGGCATGATTGCACTCGATGAAATGTAATGGAAGGCAAAAAGACAAGCATTGCTAAAAACCTATTATTTGTGTTCATTATGCTTGCCGTAGTCCTTACAGTTGTATTCAGTTTAAATGACATAAGTTTAATTTTAGAGGCTGTTAAACAAGCGAATGCAGGTTTAATTGCTCTCGCTGCGTTGGTATTTCTACTTTACATGTTAACTACCAACTTTGCGCTCCATTTTGTCACGACCGGGTTAGGCATCAAATTACCATTTTTAGATACCATGGCCATCGGATCAGCTGAATATTTCTTTAATGCGATTACGCCTTTTTCCTCTGGAGGTCAACCTTTTCAAGCTTACTTCTATATGAAAAAGGGTGTTAGTGGCGATAATGCGATGTCCATCTTGATGTCAAACTTCATTGTCTATCAAGTGATTATGACGGTATTATCAACCATTGGTTTAATCCTATTTTATGGTGAAATTAAAGCCGTATTGAATCAGTACATGTTCTTAATATTGATTGGTTATGTCGCGAACATGTCTGTATTAGGTATCTTAATATCGATATCAACCATTCCAGGGATAGCTACCATCTTTGAATGGATTTTTAGAACAATCGGTAAAATCAAGTTTTTATCGAAAACGATGATCAAACTAGAACACCGTACCTTTGATTTTGTCAAAGAGTTTCAAGTTGGTATTGGATTATTATTTAAACGTAAACGCGTATTGATTGGGGCTTCCTTATTGCGCGTTTTAGGATTATCATTATTACATGCAGTTCCATTCGTAGTCTTTTTGGCATTAGGTGTGCCACTCGATATGCATGACTTAATTTTCGTCATATCGATGAGTTTATTCTCGACCACATTCATGATGTGGGTACCAACACCAGGCGCGTCTGGTGGGACAGAATGGGCATTTACTGTCATATTTACTGTGTTGGTATCTGGCTCGACAGCACTGTTGGTTACCGCCATGTTGATTTGGCGTTTTGTCACTTATTATTTAGGTATGTTTATCGGATTCATCGCGTATATGATTTTACGTAAAAGGGGAATTTAATCATGAGGATTGGGCTATTTACCGATGCTTATTTACCACTCATCAGTGGTGTTACGACATCCATTTATATGTTGGCCGAAGGACTTCGTAAAGAAGGCCATGAAGTCTACATCATTACGACATCAGGCAAAAATGTCGTAGAAGAACCATATGTGATCAGATTAAAAGGGATGCCTATCCCTAAAAAGGGTCTAAAAACCTTTAGAATTGTGCCATTTACTAAAACGCACATCAAGCGAATTGAAGCGTTAAAACTCGATGTTATGCATGTCCATACAGAATTCTCCATTGGCTCTGTGGCTGTTCATATGCGAGATAAATACGGCATACCAATGGTATTTACCGTACATACCATGTATGAAGAATATTTGCACTATGTGTCGAAGTTTTTAGCACGTTTCTTAAGAAAACCACTCATGCATTATTTAAAGAAACTCATGAAGCGTTTCATCTTAAGGGCAGATGTTACCATCACACCGACGCAAAAAGTCAAAGACTTGATGCAAAGCTATGACATCAATGGTCATTATGAAATCATTCCTACGGGTATTAAATTAGATAAATTTGTTGGTACTAATTATGCCAAAGAACAAGTATCCAATTTAAAAGCATCCTTAGGGATTCAACCAGATGAATTCGTATACTTATTTTTAGGCAGAATATCTAAAGAAAAATCCATTCCGGTGTTGATCAATGCATTCGCAGAAATTCATCAAGAAGTCAAAGCCAAGTTCTTAATCATTGGTGATGGTCCAGCCATGAATGAATTGAAAGCCTTGGTTGAAGAACTAGGTATTCAAAATAAAGTCATATTTACAGGCTTCATCAATTGGAATGATGTGGGTTTATACTATCAAGTCGGGGATGCTTTCTTAAACGCGTCTGTAACAGAAACCCAAGGTTTAACCTATATTGAAGCCCTCGCAGCAAGCTTACCAGTGATCGTAAAATACGACAGTTGTTTATTAGAAGTAGTCAACGAATTTGAAAATGGTTTGTTCTTTAGACAAAACAATGAATTGCCATTCTTAATGAAACGTATTTATGAAGATCCTGAGCTCAGAAATAAACTTACAAAAAATGCGTATAAATCTATTGAAAAATATTCTCAAGAATGTTATTCTAGTAGTGCACTCAAAGCTTATCAAAAAGCGATTGAGATTAAAAAAGCTGAATAAGCTTTTTATAATGCCCGAGTGGTGAAATTGGTAGACGCGCTGGACTCAAANNTTCGAGTCCGGCCTCGGGCACCAACACGTATATAACGGCTCTGCTGAGCCGTTTTTTATTTTTCTCTATTGCCTAAGCTTAGGTAATTAGAAAATCTACAGTACCGCTCGATTAATAAAATTCAACACTTTTATGCTGATTTACAGTGCATGTTGTGGTAATATATGCACTGTAAATAATACATGAATATTTTAGTGCCCCTTACAATACATAAACTATGAGGATACAACATGAAAATTCAAATCATCGGCTTTAGTGGCAGTGGAAAGTCAACATTAGCTAAAATATTATCAGAACATCATAATATAAGTGTACTACACTTAGATTCAGTCCATTTTTACGGGGATTGGCAAGAACGTACTCTTGAGGAACAAAACGCTATTGTGCTAGACTTTATGCATCAACATTCGGATTGGGTCATCGATGGCAATTATTCTCGTGTCGCACCAAAACGATTTGAAGAAAGTGATTTGACCATCTTCCTAGCATACAACCGATTTGTCTGTTACTGGAATGCCTGGCGAAGGTATCGAAAACACCGCGGAATCCAACGTTTTGATTGTCCGTGCATAGAAAAATTCGATTTAGAGTTTAGGTATTGGATTTTGGTTCAAGGTAGAAAGCGAAAACGTGTTCAAAACATGTATGTCAACTTCCATAAGACTCATGGCACTAGACTTTTATTCAAAAATAGAAAACAATTGAACCAATGGTTGAAGGAACAAAATATTCAAAATAATTTGACTAAATAATCTGTTGTCAGGTATTCAAAAAAACGGTATAATAAACCATATAAAGGTCAGGTAACTTAAATGAAAACCATTGGTAAAAAAACGTATGGAGAATTCATCATTGCTTTAATATTATCAGCAATCGTTTTACCATTATTTATTTTACTATCGGTATTGGCACTAACCAGCACAATGGAAGGTAATCAAAACCTAACATTGATTACTGCAGGACTATTCACGATTGTTTGTCTTATGTATTTAGTAACGACTGCCAGTAGACCAAGAGAACTCATCAAATATGACAATGAACATTTCTATTTCATATATCGAACAAAAACGGTCACCATCCCTATGTCAACGATCGTGGGTATCACCCCGAGAATTGCTCAAGCCAGAGGGATTCGTTATACATTTGGAAAAATCATCATCAGAACATCCACTAGACGTCATGTGATCGATGGCGTCGCCGATTGTGAGAATGTTGCGATAGAAATGAACTTTATCAAAGAAGAACATCGTTCAAGAAATCAAGAATCATAACGCCATTTTGGCGTTTTTCTTTTATAATGAGAAGTATGGAGGATTTATCTATGTCATATTCAGTCGTTTTAGCTCAAAAAGAAGATGCGAAAGGTCTCTTAGATTATTTGAAACAAGTCGGTTCCGAAACAGACTATCTATTATTTGATCATCAAGGGGTACCGATGACGATTGAACAAGAAGAAGCCTTTTTGAATACGGTTAACTCTACACCCTACAGTCGAATGTTTTTAATTAAAGATGGGGATAAAGTCATCGCGAATGGTTATATCTATGGTAGTCCAAGAGCGCGTATCCAACATAAATTTCAAATCGCTGTTTCTGTGCTTAAAGCCTATTGGGGCACAGGTGTGAGTCATATTTTGATGGAAACTTTGATTGATTATGCAAAAAGTACAGGGTTTACTGAAACCATTTTTCTTGAAGTGGTATCTGAAAATATCCGCGCGAGAAAACTTTATGAACGATTTGGTTTTGTATCCTATGGTCAGGTTCTAAAAGCCATTAAATTAAATGACCGTTATCTTGATTGGACCCTCATGAGGTTGGATTTATGATAGAAACCGTACTTGTATACATCCAAAAGAATCAACAATATCTTTTGATTCATAAGCAAAAAAAGGATATGAATCAAGGTAAGTATTTAGGCATTGGTGGGAAAATTGAACCCAATGAATCCATCGAACAAGCCTTATTGCGTGAAACCTATGAAGAAACAGGTCTCACGCTTTTAGCGTATAAACACCGAGCAAACATCTTTTTCCATAGTGGAGACTATACTGAAAAAATGTATTTGTATACATCTAATTCATTTAAAGGCAGTATCCAAGCATCCGATGAAGGCAATCTCGTTTGGGTGCCCATCGAACAAATAAAAAACCTACCCATGTGGGCAGGTGACTATCTATTTTTAGACAAACTTCAAACATCGGATGCTTGGTTTGAAATGCATTTGGTTTATCAAGGGGAAACCCTGATTCATCACTATTGATTACATGGGTTTTAGGTTTTGTTCTAAGCGTGCGATAATTACGGCAAAACGTCTTTGTCGAGCGACATCTGTCTTCAGTGTGTAGTAGCTCATCGCGTATGTTTTTTGAATCGATGGGGACATGGCTACATAATTAGCATAAGCTTTGGGTGTTTGGGTAAGTCGTGCCTTGAATCCCTCCAGATCAAAATCTTCTGGTGGTAAATCAGCACGGTCCCAGCACCCATTTTTTTTCGCAATCTTTACTGCTTCATACCCGGGGGCTTTCATCTTATTTTCTCTAATTAAACGTTCAATCGTCTTTTTGTTCTTCGTAGACCAAACACTTTTGGTACGTCTTTGTGCGAAATACTTTAAATAGTAATCAGCGTCTAAACGCTTGTTTGTGCTATCAATCCAACCATAGCATAACGCAATTTCAACCGCCAAGTCGGCGGTTAATTTGGGTTCGTTCTTTTTAGAGATTTTCAGCCAAAAACTCGGACCATTGACATGTGAATTTAAGTAATCTTCAAAGTCGATTGTATTTTCAAAATAAAGAATATCCATATGTACCCTCCTTTAAACCTATTTAGTGATATGATAAATCTAGGTGATTGGATGAACTATATAGATATTATAGAACAAAGACAACAGAAAAAACGGAAAATTTTAGTCGAACAAACAGATGTTCTACTAGAACCACTGAAAACAGCTTTAGAACAGGCATCACACAAGGTACAAGTATTGTTTGCTTTTAGGTGTGTTGAGTCCCTTAAAGAGGTACTAGATGACTTTCACACCGATCATGGATTGTTAAAAAGGGCTTTGGAAAATGGTAGAAGATGGGCTCGTGGTGAAATCAAAATGACGTTGGTGAGGCCCGATATCCTAGCCATTCACCAATTGGCTAAAGAAACCACTAGCCCCATCCTTACGGCCTATTTACATGCCTATGCACAAGGATTATCCGTCATTCATACCCCTAAACATGCTTTGGGCTTACCCATTTATGAATTGACAGGACTCATTTTACAACAACCCAATAATCTGAGCCTTTTAGAAGAGAAAGTTAGAACTTATCTACATCTATTGAATGAAGCTAAGGCACAACCCTTCACAGGTACTTGGGCAAAGTTCATTCAAGGATGAAAGCATTTTTGTTATTTACTATGTAAATATCCTAAGGCTACATGTTATACTAAATGAGAAGAAGGTGTATGATATGAAAGACTATACAATCCGATTTAAAGATTGTTCAATATATTATGAGATGCATGAAAATAAGACCAAACCAACCTTGGTTTTTTTACATGGGTATACGTCTAGTTTAAACGTGTTTGAATCCATCATCGTAACCTTTAAAAAAGATTATCAACTACTATTGATAGATTTACCAGGTCACGGCAAGAGTGGTGTTTCTAGTGCAGTGGGTTTCAAGGATATGCCTGAAATCATGAAAAGTATATTGGATTACCAAGAAATTTCGAGTGCCTATTTTTTAGGCGTAGATGTGGGTTCTTTGGTTGCGCAAGGGTTTGGTCATATTTATCCAGAACATGTGAATGCATTGGTATCTGTAGGCAGTTATTCCATCTACCACGATTCCTGTAAGAAAGTGAGCAATGAACATGTCTTCTCTAATGCTTTGTTGTCATTCAAATGGCTCTTTGCATTTAAAAAATACCTTCATCATTATGCCAATATCGCAGCGATTACAGAAACAGGATTGACAAAGTTTAAAACATCCCAAACCCAATTCAAACGTTCTGGTTTAAAAGCGTATAAAGGATTGAATCGTTTTTACAAATGGGACAAACCAACCAAGCATTATCCCATTTATGTGGTATGTGGTGAATTTGAAGAAGAAGTCATCAAAGACGCATCGATTCAATTTGAACAAAAAGTACCAAATGCCTTATTGGAAGGTTTTAATAAGAGTAAACGTGTTGTATTTTTAGATCAACCGAGATTATTTATTGAACATGTCCAAACATTTTTGAAATCACATTTGAAATGATTTGATACAATATAATAGACACATATATACGGGGGTATATGAACCATATGGAAAATAAACGTAAATTAGTATTGAATTTCTTTATTACCAGCTTTAATGGGATGGCCATCGGGTTATTCTCGACACTCATCATCGGGGTCATTTTAGGACAATTTTCTAAATTGTTTGGGTATTTACCAGGTTTTGATTTCGCTAGTCAAGGGTTATTAGACTTATCGAATATATTAAAACCATTCATGGGTATTGGTATTGGATTTGGTGTGGCTATCGCATTGAAAATGGATGGTATTAAATTGGTGGTGGCTGGGGTATCTGGCGGGATCGCAACCAAACTATATAACGACCCAATGGTCGCTTATATTGTGACCATATCGGTGTATTTAGCATTCAAAGGTGTTTTATCCAAAAAGACACCAATCGATATTCTTTTAGTTCCACTTTTAGGCACACTTGTTGCGTTTGTAGTTGCATCATTGATTGGGGCACCGATTCAAGAAACCATGCAAGCGATTGGTAGATTCATCGACGCAGCTACCACTTTACAACCATTCCTCATGGGCGTTGTCATCGCAGTCATCATGGGAATGGCACTAACCGCACCGATTTCATCGGCGGCCATCGCCATCGCCATTTCATTGGGTGGGATTGCGGGCGGTGCAGCGGTTGTCGGTTGTTCTGTTCAAATGCTAGGATTCGCAGTCATGTCACGTAAAGATAACAATATAGGTACAGTGATTTCAATCGCTATTGGCACATCGATGTTACAGTTTAAAAACATCCTTAAAAAACCGATTATTTGGTTACCAACCATCATTGTTTCTGCCATCTTAGGTCCTGTATCCACGTTAATCTTTAAAACACAAACCGTTCCAACGGGTTCAGGTATGGGTACTTCTGGATTGGTAGGTCAATTCGCAACACTAGAAGCGATGGGCACCAACGCTGCAGCATTCACCGCTATTTTGGTTTTACAAATCGCACTACCGATTGTTTTGGTCTATATTACCGATGTTCTTTTTAGGAAGTATAACCTAATTCAACCAGGCGATTTGAAGTTATAAAAAAAATTACAATTAGGATTGATTAACCTGCCATTTTACGATATAATAAAATGGCTGTTTGGAGAAATACCCAAGTGGTTGAAGGGGCGGGCTTGGAAAGCTCGTAGGTCGGTAACACGGCGCTGGGGTTCAAATCCCCATTTCTCCGCCATTAGCAAAGCATTAGTCTGATACGATTTGTATCGGACTTTTTTGTCTTTGTTAAGCTATTTATATTTCTAGAGATATGCTAAAGTGTGTAACCAAATAGATATTGAATAACCTTTTTTAATAGAAAATATAGATGCCTTTACACGATTGCATTTTAAAATACACGATTTGATTATGCTTTTACACGATTGCATGGTTGGCATCTTTGCACCTGCTAAAAAAACAGCAAAAATAATGCAGCATACTTAGTGATCTGCAACATTTGTGGATTGAATGATCAATATGCAAATGATGAAAAATTAAAAAAGCTAATATCAAAGTCAATTAAGGTTAGATTTACAGTGCCTAATTATGCTAAAATGTTATGTATAGATGATAATTTTCAAAGTATTAAATTAATCATATCATAATTAGTATGTTGGGCACTTTTTATATTAAGTAAGTTAAGATGATATTATGGGGGCAGGATTAATCGAACTAATATCAAGTATAGTAGATATAACTGGTAATCCTATTGCTGATATCATAATCTCTGCTCTAGGTTTAATTCAGAAAACAGGTAGTTTTTTATTTGATAAAAGGAGGACTACAGAATTGAAAACGAAATTGTTATACTCAATTGGAGAAGTAGCGAGAATAAAGAAAATCTCTGTTAAAACTTTACGTTATTACCATAAAATTGGATTGTTAGTTCCAGAAGAGATTAGTTTAGATAGTGGTTATCGTTACTATTCTCCGCATCAACTTATGGTTTTAGATATTATTTTAATTTCAAAAAGAACAAATGCTTCCTTAGAATCAATAAAAAAAATTATTGAATCTTTCACATTACCTAATGTGATTCGTTTTGTAGAAGAAAGACAAAAAGAATTGGACAAAGAGCAAAAAGATATTATTGAGATGAAAAGATTACTTAATACAATAAATGATGCACTTAAATTTAGTAAAGATAGCTATTTGCAATTAGGCATTCAAATCAAGACATATGAAGAGAGATATGCTGTATTAATGCCACTTAATGACAGTGATATCGAAAGTGACATTATAGCTCATACACAACTTCTTCAATATTTGGACCAATTAGGTCTTCAATCTTTATATGTTACTGGAACACTACTTGAAGGTAGTTTGAATGATTCAAAGCTCATTCCAAAAGCAGTATTTCACTTAATAAAAAAGAATGATTTTAAGGATAATCACCCTGATTTTATTGTTTTACAAGCTGGGATGTATTTAACAGCCACTTATCGTTCGAGTGATATAAAAAACGCACAAAAAAATATAATGAGTTTTTTACAAGATAATAATCACGATATTCAAATGATCATTGAAATTGATTTAATGGATGATCTTTTAAATAACACAAGTTACTCATCAAACATTCAGATTTTGATATCTGAGTAAGGGATAACGTCTTTGCTATATAGATATATTTCTAGATTTTGAGGTCTAGGTTTTATATTTAAAGTAATGTTTTTGGATCCTTCTCTAATCATGCCTTGTTTTTCATAAAATCCATAAGATAGTCCCGAGTCAGTATATAGAAAAAATGATTTTGCGTTCGTTTTCAATAAATAATCATAAAAGGAATGAAATAACGATTTACCTATTCCAAATCCTTGATGAGATTTAGAAACAATTAGAGTAGTTACTTCACCGGAGAAAGTTTTGTTGCATTCTGATGAAAGTATTTTGTAAGCACGATCAAATTTAAGTGCTTGTTTTATGGACTTTAGGTTAAATAAAGAAAACACTATAATAATGATGAAATGATAGAAAGAACTAAGCTTATACTTCAGGCTATGTTTCAAATAAGGTTGGGTATCATTTCTACCATAAATTACACCAACAACCTCATGTTCTTTAATAGCTACTAAAGAGTATGTACTTTGATGAATGACACTACTTAAGTAGTAATTTGAAATGCTGTTTAGTACAAGTTTGTTATTGGTAAAACGATGAAAACCAAACTCTTCAATATATAGTTCTTTTAATTTGTGCTTATCGTTTTTGTTAACTGGACGATAAGTAATCGTATTTATTTTTGACATAAAAATCTCCTTTTTAAATTTCTTTATCTCAATTATAAAGCCTCCACTGAGGGGAGAGTCAATACATATGTTTTTGATTAATTAAATACTGGAATTCTGAGTTTAGAGAATGATAAAAAGTCTTATTTTAGATATTATAAACATTGGTTTGATACAACCGTATCAAGCCTTTTTTATAAGAATATTTCTATTAATTACTCACTAATAACAACTAAAGATGCTGTTAATATAGAACAGTAGACACAGATAGTAAGAATAGAGTTTGATCCACTGAAATAAGCAGATTGTATAAATACTTATTTTTATATTAACAATTTTTTTAGCAAAGAAACTTCTCCAATAGGTCATTTTTCGAGGTGAGTAAAAATAGGCTAAGGGTGCGTAGATTTTGACAAGGGTGCGTAAAATCCTATCAAGGTGCGTAATTGTATTAAAATAGGTTACACAACCCAACGGAGATAATGAGATTTGAACTCTAACATTAAGGGGCGAATTTTAGGGGGTGCGCAACTTTTCAGCAGGGGTGCGTAAAAACTGGTTAGGGGTGCGTAATTGTATTAAAATACGTCATGCAACCCATATGGACAGTATAGGGTAAATACAACAGTCATTTTCGACATTTGACCCTTTTAAAGAGAAGAACCATCAAATTGTTAGTACTTCGCCTCGTAATTATAAATCAATGTCCAGCAATTTAAGATTTGCTCGGATTAATATATATTATTTTCAATTTTCTTATGTTAAAATAATTTTAGATAGGTAGTTTAAATGAATAATTATATGACTAGTTGTTTAGTTGAAGCTTTAAAGCGTATTGAAAAGCAAGATAGAGGGGGTAACTATGAAAAACAAACATGTATTAGAATTTGTTTATCTAATAATCATAATTTTAGCTATATCTGCTTTAAATTTTCTAATAGAAAGATCCAGTGGTATAAGTGTTATGCCAGTAGTTTTATTTGTAATAGGCATAGTGATGATTGTAAAACTATTTAAGAGATACGATAATCGAATTAGTGTTATTTGGAAGATTATCCCTGTGATTTCTATTTTGGTATATTTGTTTTTTACCATATTTTTATATTTAGGTCTATTTAATTTTATAATTTGGGAAAACGAGCCATGGCTTCACATAATAAGTATGGTAGCAATAATCTTATACATTATTACCTTTTTACCTCTATCGTTTTATATGCTTTTCAAAAAGTTTGATAAGAATAGTATTTAGATTGGATTGTATAGAATGGACTGTATAGAATGGACTGTATAGAATAATTTCAACAGTTGTTATCTAGAACTCATTGTTTCGTAAATAGTGTATGAATAAAATCTCTCTATAAAGCCATTAATATGGGGGTGCCAATTTTATAAACAGGGGTGCCAAAAAAATCAGTAGGGTGCCAAAATTTTGAATGGGGTGCAAATTTGTATTAAAATAGGTAGCATCACACATTAGACAAGCATTGGTCTGATACGATAAGTATTAGACCTTTTATTATGAAGAAAGGGAAATTTCTTCCTATTTTCAAGGTTTAGATAGTTCTGGAACTGTCCAGAAATGCTCATATTAACTACTGATTAAGAATTTATAGATAACCTCATACACGATTACTTACTATTTACACGATTACTCTACCATTTACACGATTAGTATTTATATGTCAAATATGATATTATTATTATTAATAAAGTACTAT
>DJWH01000085.1:0-6924 GCA_002441525.1 Acholeplasmataceae bacterium UBA6235
ACATCATCGTACCGAATATGCTCGCAACCAATGGTGTGGTTCACTCCATGGCGGGATTCTTAGTGGATTTATAGTAAATAAAAGTCTAAACTCAAAATATTGGGTTTAGACTTTTTTCTTTATATTTTCTTAACTTTTAAACGTTGAAAGTTTTCAATCAATCGCTTGGTTTCTTCAGTGGTTAACACACGGCCATATGAAATGATGACATTGTCCACAATTAAACCTGGGGTTCTAAGTAAACCCGATTGAGCGATAGACTTCATGTCAGTAACATAAAGCACTTGTGCATCCAACCCCATTTCAGAAACCGCTCTTACGACGTTTTCGTGAAGCTTCTTACAATTTACACAACCTGAACCTAATACCTTGATTTCCATGTTTAAATCCTCCTAAATGAATAAATAGCCAAATGCGTTAAACAAATAACCGACCAACAATATACCCACAGTAACAATCCCTACAAACGTCACGAGTAATTTGGTTTTTACCACTTTTTTCAACATCACGATGGATGGTAATGATAAAGCGGTGACCGCCATCATAAAAGATAAAACCGTGCCTAACCCCACCCCTTTTAAGATCAATGCTTCAGCGATCGGTAGTGTACCAAAGATATCGGCGTACATTGGGATCCCAACAAGGGTAGCGAGAACCACAGAGAATGGGTTATCTTGACCCAACACTATCTCAATGAAGGCTTGTGGGATATAACCGTGAATGATCGCGCCGATACCGACGCCAATCAAAACATATAACCAAACTTTATGAATCACTTCTTTGACTTGTGCAATCCCGTAGTTCACACGGTCTTTTTTCGTCATTTCCATCGGTTCACCCAAATCGGTCATCATCATTGGACTGGGTTCTTTAACGAAATCTTCCACGTATTGATCCATTTTGAAGAGACTGATCAAAGTACCACCGATGATCGCGATGATTAAACCAGTCACGACATAGGCTAAAGCGACCCACCCATTGAAGATGGTTGCGAGAAGTAGAATCGAAGCGAGGTCAACCAGTGGTGAAGATATTAGGAATGAAAAGGTGACACCAATTGGTAAACCCGCTTTGGTGAATCCAATGAAAATTGGAATCGATGAACACGAACAAAATGGAGTAACCGTACCCAATAACGCACCAATCGTATTCGCCCAAACCCCTTTAAATTTACCTAAGATTGCCTGTGTCTTTTCAGGCGTGAAATAGGATTGAATGTAACTTGAGATAAAAATCAAAATGGATAATAAAATAAAAATCTTAATCACATCATAGAAGAAGAATACCAACCCGTGAAATAACGGCGAATCGGCTTCTACGCCAAGTGATTGAAATAACCATTCGAAAAACTGACTTAACCAAGTCATTTTCAGAAACATGTCTGAAAACCAAGACCATATATTCATATAAAAATCCTCACATAGATAATCATCTATACATCATTATATAACAAAAAAAGGCGTTTTGTATACGCCTTTTTGGTTTATTCTAATTGATTTGAAACATGTGCTGCTAAGAAAGAACCTAAGAGTGGGAACAAGATGAATACCCATACTTGTTCTAAAGCAACCCCACCTTGGAATAATGCAGGGGATAAACTTCTCGCTGGGTTGACACCAACACCGGTTAAGTCAAAACCAAATAAAATAATCGCGATTAAGGATAAACCGATGACCAATCCCGCAAACGGTTGTGTCTTCTCGGATTTGGTAACCCCTAAGATGACCAACATGAAGAAGAAGGTCAATAGCAGTTCAACCAAACCACCAAATAACAATTCTACGAAACCATCTTGAGGCAGTGCTGCCGATACGGTATTCGCACCGAGTGCAGCGTTAGAACCTAAGAAAACAACCAATAGCCCTGAAGCGAGGACTGCACCTAAAACTTGACCGAGTACGTAAACCCCAAGTTCTAGCGCGGATAATTTTTTCTTTAAGAACATCGTGAATGTGACGGCTGGATTGAAATGACCCCCAGACACATGACCCACTGCGAACGCCATTAAAACCACGGTCAAACCGAACGCTAAAGCTGTTAATAAGCGATCACCACCAGACATCACTGCGACGCCTGTACCAAACAACACGAGTACGAATGTACCCAAAAATTCTGCTAAACCTTTTTTAAAATTAATAGACATGATGATGTACCTCCATCGATTATTGTATCACTTGAGGTATCATAGGTGAAGTGAAGTGACTTCACAAATGGCGGGTATTGTAAAAATAGAATATATTTTCTATAATAAAGATAGATTTGGAGATGAGAAGATGTTGATTTAGTCTATGCATTACCGTATAACACCTTTTTTTGTGTTACAGGTAAGGGTAGACGCTACAATCAACCTCTTTTTTTGCGTTATCCTTACAAATAAAAGTGATAAGGAGAAAACAATATATGATCACATTCAAATTCTATGAAGACAACGATTTTTACACATTAGAACAATTCATCCTCAATAGCTATAACTACGACGTACCAGCTTGGGGATTATCCAGACATGAATTCTGTCGAGCATTACACCCGGATTTTAAACATGCCCACAAAGCGTGGACCGAATCCATGGGCGTATTTTTAGAGGATGGCAACATCATTTCAGCCGTCATTTCCGAAGGTTGTTACGATGGCGACGCCTTCTTCCTATTCGATTCAATAGAACGAGGAGAAGATATTGAACTGCTCAAACGCATGGTCGAATTCGCCATCACGCATTTGTACGCCATCGAATCGGATGATATTCAAAGAAGCCTGCATTTGTACGTGCCGAATTGGCATACCACATTGAAAGACTTGGTTTTATCCATGGGGTTCACCAAAGAAGATTATGAAGAGACCTCGATGCACATCGATATCCCTAACCAACCATTTGAAGTGAAACTACCTGAAGGGTATCACTTCAACACAACCCCTGTACCCGCCTTCTATTTATCCAATACCCATCGTCACGCGTTTGGTTATGGGTTACCACACGCTGAACAGGGGTCCACGGCTTTTTCAAAACTACGTACGATGAAGCATTATGACCCATCCTTAGAAGTGGTGGTGTTAGACCCTGAAGATAGACCCGTCGCTTTTGGTATCGGTTGGGTAGATGAAACGATGCCATACGCTGAACTGGAACCTTTGGCCGTGGTATGGTGGGAACGCCGTAAGGGTTTAGGTAAAGCGGTGATTCATGAATTATGTAACCGAATCAAAGCCAAATACCCACACGTTTCTAGCATGACAGGTGGCGATCAACCATTTTATAAAGCCATTGGGTTTTATCCAAAATCCAGAACCCCTAGATATCAATTTAAGATGAACATTTATAAATCTTGGGACGAACGTTCAAAAAATGAAGATTATCGATTTTAATGTTAAAGGAGACGAGCAATCGTCTTCTTTCTTTATGGAATCTTAACATGTA
Organism: Acholeplasmataceae bacterium UBA6235; assembly: GCA_002441525.1. Classification (GTDB taxonomy): domain Bacteria; phylum Bacillota_I; class Bacilli_A; order Acholeplasmatales; family UBA5453; genus Paracholeplasma; species Paracholeplasma manati. The sequence continues at coordinate 3,413 of DJWH01000085.1, forward strand.
TCGGAAATTTAGATATGGCATTTTAACCTGATTGAGTACTAATATTAGGGTGTATTAGGAGGTAAGAATCATGGAAGAACTTACAGGTTCAATGGTCAAAGTTTCATTTCTAAATAACGCTGGTGTTGTCTTGATGAGTGGTCAAGTTATCAAAGCCAACGATGTATTTATTGTGATTAAAACCAATTTAAATGTGGTCTATATCCCAGTGAACGCGATTAAAATGATTCAACTGGTGAATTGATATGAAAAAACATAAAATGATTGTCGTCGGGTGTGGTCGTTTAGGTGCAACTATCGCAACCAAAATGAGTGAATATGGGCATGATGTCATCGTGATAGATTCAGACCCTGATTCATTCCGAAAACTCAATGATTCCTTTAGCGGATATGAGCAAATTGGTGACGCAACCGATTTAACTATACTCGAAAACGCCAATATTAAAAATACCAAGACGGTTGTTTTAACCACAGATAACGATAACACCAATATCTTTATCGCACATGTCTGTTTTTATCTGTATGATATACCCAATATCTATGTACGTTTAACGGATAATGATAAAGGTACTTTGTTTGAGAACACAACGATCAAACCAATTTATCCATTCAAATTGTCACTCAATGCTTTTTTAGAAATGGTAGGTGAACCCATATGAGAATTGTGATTGCTGGCGGTAAACACCAAGCAGATTTTTTAATCAAAATGTTTATTGCTGAAAAACATACCCTAACGGTCATTAATAAAGATGAAGTATTTTCAAATTATATCAGTACAGAAAACGACATACCTGTGTTTCAATCAGACCCATCTAAAGCCTATGCATTATCAGATGCGGCTATCGAAGGGTCAGATATTTTAATTGCGTTGTCAGATAAAGATACTGAAAATTATGTGATATGCAAATTAGCAAAAAAGCTTTTTAATGTCAAAAAGTGTGTTTGTATCGTGTCTAATCCGAAAAATGTTAGGGTGTTTAAGAAAATGGGGATTGATTCAGTAATATCATCCACATACTTATTGGGACAAACGGTAAAAACGGAGCTGAATGTCGAAAAATGGTTTAGAACACTTTCAATTGAGGATGAGAAAATTGTCATGACAGAAATTGTCGTCGATGAACAGTCCGATATTATCAATAAACGATTGATGGATATTGTTTTTCCAAAAAATATCAATATATCCTGTGTTTTCAGAGATCCTGAAGTCATCATACCCAATGGGCATACCATCATAAAAGCGATGGATAAATTGATTATTATATCCAAACCAGAGGAGCAGGATGAGATTGTTCGATTCATCCATGAGCGATCATGAATGAAGTAAAAATCATCACAGGCTATCGCTTAATTGTCTATTATTTAGGCGTTTTTATGATGCTCATCGGTGGTATTGTGCTCTTACCTCTGTTAATCCTACCATTTTATCCCAATGAGATTGTATCCGCAAAGTACTTTATTGTACCAGGGGCACTTTCCATCATTTTTGGCTATGTTGTACAATTTTATTTTCAAAACACAAAAAAGGGATCACTAGAAAAATTTCAAGACGCAACATTGATTGTATTTGTTTGGGTATTAGCCATTTTAATTGGGAGTTTACCCTTTTATTTAACCAATGATTACACATATGTTGAAAGTTTATTTGAAGTTACTTCTGGATTTTCCACAACGGGTTTATCGGTTGTGGATGTTAGCACTGTGGGTCATATTTTTCTCATCTATCGAACCATTCTATTGTTTTTTGGAGGTTTGGGCTTTGTTATTATCATCACATCAGCCATCTCCGATAAAATGGGTATGAGATTGTATTTTGCAGAAGGTCATAACGATAAATTACTACCTAATTTGCTTAAATCCGCTCGAATGATGTTATCCATTTATGCATTTTATATCATTTTTGGGATACTTGCATATGTGATCGCTGGTATGCCACTATTTGATGCAGTAAATCACGCCATCGCCAGTGTTTCTACAGGTGGATTTTCGACCAAAACAACTTCGATTGGTTACTATGACAGTATCCAAATTGAAATCATCACAATGATTTTAATGTTACTCGGTGGTACAAACTTTCTAATTCATCTTAAATTGTTAACGGGAAAATGGAAAACATTGTTTAAACACAATGAAATTCGTTTTGTATGGATTGTATTGGCGATTGCGATTCCGTGGTTTACAATCATGACCAAGCAATATTTAGACATAGGTTGGATGGATAGTGTTCGAATAGTCACTTTTCAATTGATTTCTGCACTTACAACCACAGGGTTTCAAACCATACCTGATTTTATCCATGCCATTCCCCAAAGTTTTATCACAGGTGTTATAATATGTATGATTATTGGTGGTGGCTATGGTTCAACGGCCGGTGGTATCAAACAATACCGCATTGCGTTGGCATTTAAAGCAACGTTTTGGAACTTACAAGGTCAAATGATGAACAAAAATGTGATTCAACCACATTATATAGACAAATATGGACAACGACACTTGGTTACAGATAAAGCCATATTTGCCAATTATAGTTTTATTTTTATCTATTTAGTGGTACTCATGACAGGTACGCTCATCATCCAGTCATTTGGATATAATTTTCAAGATGCTCTGTTTGAATTTGCGTCTAGTTTATCTACCGTCGGACTCAGTACAGGTATCACAGGAAAAGGGGCACACCCCATCATATTATTGACCAGTTTATTCGGGATGTTTTTAGGTAGACTTGAATTTTATGTCATCTATATTGGATTAATCGCTATTTTTAAGAAACATTAGAGGGCGGCTATATGAAGCATTTTAGAGGATATAATTTAATCGTATTAATTATGGTTGTTGTATTATCTACACTCCTTTCTTATGCGTTTGAGTCTTTTTCTATTCGCATCGAAAATATCATGCTCATACAAATCATTGGCATGATGATTGTGATGATTGAAACTAGAAAACTCATTTATGGCATGATTGCAGCGGTATTATCTGTCTTTTCTTTTAATTTTTTATTCATTCAACCGAAATATACATTTGTTATTGATGATCCAAATTACATCATCATGTTATTGATATTTTTCATTGTTGCTGTCATTGTCAATATGTTAACCAATCGTCTTCAAACAGAAGCGATTAAAGCCAAAAAAAGCGAAGAAAAAATGGCTGGTTTGTATAAAAACAGTAAGACTTTGCTCAATTTGAATACCAAGGAAAGCATTATACAAGAACAGCTACACTATTTATATGATGTTACAAAGCACCCAGTCATGTTTTATTTTAAGAACAAAAAAGCTGAACACTACTCTCAACCAAATGATTTCATCGATATCAAACCATATGAACATGCCATACATTACGCCATAGAACAAGACATCATTTGTGGCCAAAATGAGAATAAATTCAGTGAACTCCCAATTGTCATTTTTCCGTTTAAAAAAAATCATAATGTCAATGGTGCAGTCATCATGGATGTTTCCATGGACCACCTAAACAAATATGAAAGGGACTTTATTGTCGCGAATATG
>DJWH01000085.1:6958-8795 GCA_002441525.1 Acholeplasmataceae bacterium UBA6235
AGAAGTTTATCACATGATCTAAGAACCCCATTGACTTCCCTACAAGCGGGATCTTCGTTTATCTTAGACAGTTTTGATGCGTTAGATAAGGATACCATTAGGTCCATCATTGACGATATTCATCTTGAAACCACACAACTCGCTGATTATGTAGAAAACCTATTGAGTATGACCAAAATATCTTCAGGAAAACTGGTGATTAAACGTAAAAATGAGTTAATCATGGATATTTTAAATGATGTCTACCAACGGGTTCAAAAGCGATTAGGCACACATACTTTGGAAATTCAATCCGACCAGACGCTAGAGTATGTTTATGTCGATGCATTGCTCATCACTCAAGTGTTTGTTAATATTATTGACAATGCGATTAAACACACCAAAGAAAAAACCAAAATCGTATTGACATATCATTGTGACGATTTGGGTGTATGGTTTGATATATCTGATGATGGTGGTGGCATATCATCGGCAATGCTGGAAAAATTGTTTACTGACTTTGCTACACAAATGGAGCAGCGCAGTGATGTTCAACGGGGCAGTGGCTTAGGGTTATCGATTAGTAAAAGCATTGTTGAGGCACACGGTGGTACCATCACTGGTATGAATAATGAACACGGTGGCGCAACATTCCAGTTTTATATTCCGAATAGGGTGTGACTACGATGGCGAAAATATTAATTATAGAAGACGATAAAGTCATTGGTAAATTCTTAACCATGGCACTAAAAACAAATCAGCATGAGGTATTTGTAACGTTATATGGTATCCAAGGGATTGAATGGTTTCAAAAAGAACGACCAGATTTAATCTTACTTGATTTAGGATTACCTGATATCGATGGTATGGATGTTTTAGCAATGATCCGAAAAGAATCCAATGTACCCATTATCATCATTTCTGCACGAGGGAAAGATACTGAAAAAGTGCTAGCTTTAGACAATGGTGCAGATGATTATGTGACTAAACCGTTTAACAGTTCAGAGTTGTTGGCTAGAATTCGTGTTGCGTTACGAAAAACAAGTCAAATTAACTTACCGGATATATTTAAGTTTGAAGATTTAAAGGTGGATTTTGATAAGCACAAAGTTTATTTAATGGATGAAGAACTTCACTTAACGCCCATAGAATTCAAATTATTGGGTTTGCTGATTAAACATCAAGGTAAAGTTCTAACACACGCATACATCCAAAAAGAGATTTGGGGATACGAGTCCAATGATGATTATCAGAGTCTTCGAGTGTTCATGGCAGCTATTCGTAAGAAAATAGAGTCTGATCCGAAAATCCCAAAATATATCCTCACCGAATTGGGTGTTGGGTATCGATTCATCGATTAATATGTGTTCTCATAACAAAAACAGGTAAGGCCAACGCCCTACCTGTTTTATTTAAATAGTTTTTTCATGGGGTTGATATAACCACCCGAAACATTCGATATTTCATTAGAAACAATCATCGCTTTCGGATGAATCAATTTAATGCCTTGAACGACTTTTGAAGCGTCTCTACGGTTCGCATAGATCATGAGTACGGATTTTTCATCGTCTTTACCCATCGCTTCTAATGAAGTCACACCAAAGCCAGCTTCACGTAAGTGGGCACAAATATCGGTTGCGAGTGCTTTCGATGTAATGGTTTGAATGAGGACTTTCCCAAACGCGAGTTTTTGTTCGATGAGTGATCCAACATAAACCCCAGCTGCGAAACCAAAACTATAAGCCACACCTTTCATCGGGGACTCTGTGATGCCATTGATGACAGAACTTGCGATAAAGACCCAAAGGAAGATTTCAACAATCGCTAAAGACGTACCGATTTTACGATACCCTTTGGA
>DJWH01000085.1:8953-24535 GCA_002441525.1 Acholeplasmataceae bacterium UBA6235
TCTAATACCATGAACATGCGTTTGACTTGATGGTATTTTCCCTCTTTGATGGTCAATAAAGCGGTATGTTCTGACAACAGTTCAATGTGGCTTGGCATACAAAGATAACCATCTTCTAAAGTGACACCCGTTTCAAATAAAGACGTATAAATGGCTTTATAATCACCACTAAATTCAACGTAATAGGTTTTATCGACATGATATCTTGGCGATAATAATTGATGGGCTAGTAAACCATCATTGGTGATGATGAGTAACCCTTCTGTATCCAAATCCAATCGCCCCACTGGGAAGGTTTGAAGATGGTCATACCCATGGATTAAATCTTTAGTCGTTTTATGCATGGGGTCGTAATTCGATGAAATCACACCTGCTGGTTTATGTAACATCAAATAGACGTGTTTGGTATAATTAGAAACCGCACCAGCGACGATGATTTCATCATTGGTTTCATCGATTTTTTGATCGTCTTTTTTAATGACCACCCCATTGACTTCAACCAACCCTTTGGAGATGATTCTTTTAACTTCACTGCGTGTACCATAGCCTGCATGGGCTAAGTATTTATCTAGTCTCATCATAATGTTTTGTACCTCTGGTAGATTCGATAAGCTACCCCTAATGGGTTTAATAAAGATTCATCGATGGGTAGTAAGTACCAGTTTACATCATCGACTTCCGATGACAACTTGAAGGGTGCTTTCTTGACTTTGGATATATAACACAAGAAGAGGGTATCTAAACGCTCATGATAAAACGATTCTAGGTAGGTCAGTTCATCAACGGTTTGACCAATCTCTTCGTAAACTTCCCGTTTCACCGTGTTTTCTGCCGATTCACCTGGTTTATAATAACCGGCAACAAAAACCAAGTGTTGTTTTGAAACATAGTCTTGTTTAAGTAAAGCGACTTCGTTATATTCATTGATCACCATGGTGAGGATGCATACAGGACTATGTTCAAAAATGGGCTTGTGACAGCCTTCACAATAAGGTACTAAGCCTTCATCGCCAATTTCTTTGGTATGGAGTAATTGACCACAATGTGGACAGTAAATAGATTTCATAGGTTAACCTCGCGATTCTATTGTATCAAAGTTTGTGTCCTATTTTATAAAAATAGATGTCTTGTGGGGAAAAACCGATAATTTATTGTAAAAATATTAAATTTCCCTTATAATGATGATTGTTAGGACTTAGAAAACGGGGAAATTTAAGTGTATAAAAATATTTATGAAAGACTCTTTGAAGAGTCAAGTTTAGGATTTGTTCATAACAAAATGATTTTTGATGAACAGCACCGTGCCATTGATTTTATCATCTTAAATGTCAATCAAGCATATCTCGATCAAATGAACGCGACACGTGAACAACTGGTTGGTAAACGTGTCAGTCTATTCTCTTCAGAAACCAATACCCATTTAGGCAATTGGATTCAATCGTATGAAAAAGTGTTTACGACCGATGAAACAGTCGAATTTATTCAATACTCATCGCTCTTACGCAAAACTTATTTCGTCAAAGCGTTTAAGATCAGTGACGATGAGTTTGTCGCGAGTATCGATTTATACGATTCATACAAACAAACGTATGAAAGCGCGAAGATGGAACAAAACCTCATCTTAAATGCGATCGCAGAAGGGATCATCGTTGTTTCAAATGACTATCTCATCACACACATCAATTCGAGTGCCAATCACATCTTAGGACACGACAATGATTTGTCCTTATTGGGTAAAGATATCTTTGAGGTATTATTTCAAGATGCTCAAGAAATCAAGCGAACACAGTTTAAAGCAGCCATGGGAAAATTGCCCATGTATAATCGAGTAACTCAGTTACGTAAGAGCGATGGTACTTGGCTCGATGTCTCCTTGTCCATTCTACCTAAAGCTGGTAGAAATTCAGAGATTGGTTTTGTCATTTCGTTTCAAGACATCTCTCAGCTACAAGGTTTAAAGCGAGACTTACAACAAAGTGAACATACCAAACAAATTCTAGTAGACCATTTACCAGGCATGATTTATCGTTGTAAGATGGATGAAAACTGGACGATGACTTACATCAGTGAAGGGATTAAAACCCTCACAGGGTATGACGTCAATGAAGTCATCGATAACAATATCATCGCATTTAACGACATCATTCATCCCAATTATCGTGAGCTTTTACAAGATACCTGGCAAGAAATCATTGACCAAAAATCCATATTTGAAAAAGAATATATGATCATTACCAAAGAAGGTAAAAACAAGTGGGTTTATGAACAAGGCAAACCCATCTATGATGAAGCAGGACAGGTGATTGCTTTAGAAGGCATCATCATCGATTTAAATAAGCGTCGTGAACGCGATTTAGAAATCGAACACATGATATACCATGATCAATTGACAGGTCTCAAAAATCGTCTTTACTTTGATGAAACATTGACATCACTAGACGATCAACAAGCCTATCCATTTGGTGTTTTAATCGCGAATATCGATAACATGAAAATGATCAATGACAACTTTGGTCGAACTGCTGGTGACCAAGTCATCATGGATTTCGCGGGTATTTTACGTGCTTATGAAAAGAAGAATTTCATCGTAGCCAGAACTGGTGGGGATGAGTTTTCGATCATCCTCAAAAACACACCAAGCCTTGAAACCTATGAAATCATGCTTGAGATTCAAGACAAAGCGAAAACATTTACCTATGATGGACCCAACGGATTACAGTATCAAATGACCGTATCTTGTGGCTATGAAACCAAGCTCGACCATGAATCGTCTATCAAAGACATCATCCGAAGTGCGGAAGACTTCATGCATAGACGTAAGTTACTTGCCCATAGCCGCTCCAATCGTGACTCTTTGTCATCGATTAAAGCGACGATGGTTGCGAACTCACAAGAAACTCAAGATCACATGGAACGCATGGGTGAAATTGCCCTTAAAGTTGGTGTGAAATTAGGCTTAAAACAAACCACGATGGATGACCTTTATTTACTCGCGATGTTACACGACATCGGTAAAATTGGGGTACCATTCCATATCATTAATAAACCAGGCCCACTCACCGATGACGAGTGGGAAGTCATGAAAAAACACCCACTCATTGGGTATCAAATCGCCATATCATCGGTCGATTTAAAACCGATTGCAGAAGGGATTTTGAATCACCACGAACGTTACGATGGTAAAGGTTATCCAAACCAAGTCAAAGGTAGAGACATTCCGCTAATAGCGCGAATTGTGTCGATCATTGACGCGTATGATGCCATTACCCAAGACCGCCCATATCGACCTAAAAAATCACATGAAGCGGCCATTGAAGAAATTAAAAAACATGCAGGGACTCAGTTTGACCCTGATATTGTAGATATATTTGTCAAAGTGTTTGAATAGGAGAACCCCTTATGGATGGTTTGTTAAAACGAATTAAAGTTTTTCTAATCACATTCATAACCCTCCTATCGCTTTTAACCATTTTTGGTATATATAGTCCGCTTTCACAGACCATTGAAAAAGAAAAACGTATGAACTTCATCACCGCAGCAGAAATCTACCGTGATTCCGTTCAATCGTTTATCACCATTTCATTGCAGGATGCGAATATCATCGCATCTAACTACGATACCAAACAAATGATGAAAGGTTATTGGGAAGGTAACATCTCACAAGCAGATATCACTGCTTATTTTACTGCGTCCTTTCCTACAAACATGGCTTTATTTGATTATGTGGTATACGCAGAAATCGGAACGAATAACTTTCCATTATCCACTTATGGTAGTCCGGTAGAAACCTACACCTATCAAGACATCATTTTTGACTTTTATGATCATGAACTCATCCCAATAGATACTGGCTATGTGCTTCGTGTGACCTATCCAGTCACCATGAATTTCACCAATGTCGGCTATTTAATGATCTATTTTGATTTATCCAGTGCGGTGTTGTCCAGTGATAACATCACCCTAAACTTATACAAAAATGACTCATTTTTACAGTCAATATACGCTGAAGGGAAACGACTTGAAGTTGATGGTGATGTCATCTATGTTCACGATGGACATGTCGACTATGTAGGTGCATTCAATGGCAATCAAATATTTTATGTTATTTCCATGACCAATGCCGATTTATATGGCAACATCAACTCAATCGTTAAATACGCCATCATCGGTTTGATGCTCGTTATATTTCTAGCGTTCATTGTGTTTAACACTTCCGTTTATCAAAAAGCGGGTTCAATCATCCAAGAAACAAACCTATTAAAGGATGAAATCACGCAAATCGCGGATATAGACTCATTGACCGGTGCGTATTCAAGAAGTTTCTTTGACCGTTACGCAGCGGCGTTTGAACAACGCTACGCAGATGGCTGGGTTGCTAGCCTCATCATGATTGACTTTGATAACCTTAAAGCCATCAACGACACCTATGGTCACTTAGCGGGCGATACCGTTTTACAAAATATCTCTAAACTCATTCAAGAATCTTTACGTGCCAATGACTTGTTCTTTAGATTTGGTGGCGATGAATTTGTCGTCATTTTAGAAGACTGTGAACGTGAACTCGCCGAGAAGATTGCGAAAAGACTGAATGTAGAAATCCAAAAAGCTTCGGAATCCTTACCCTATGTCATATCCATTTCCTATGGTATTTCCATGCTCTCACATGACAGCAATCTTAAAAAAGTCATCCATGAGGCGGATGTCCAAATGTATTTAGACAAAAAACAAAAAAATCAAAAAGATTATGACTTATTCGACGTTTAGACCTAACAATCTAAACGTTTTGTTTTATAATAAAGGTAAGGGAGATGAAAACATGAAAAAATATGAAAAATGGATTTATCTTGGACTTTATGTCATCACATCTTTAATTTATCTACAACTCTTAATTGGCTTTTTCCGTTATGAAGGTGCCTCAGGTATTGTATTATTCTTACTCACTATGATTCTATTTAATATCTTATATGGCGTATATTCATTCAAAGTGAAAACCAATCCAATGGCTTTGTTGTTATCGATATTTTACTTCATTTGGTTTTCAGTGGTATTCTTCAATATTCAAACCGATGGGTTCGTCATTCTACCAAGATACGACATCTATTATCTCTGGATCGATGGCACGTACTTCCCTGCGAAACTAGAAGCCTTAAATGCGTATTTCGAAACCGTACTCGCGGTATCGGTTTATGCCATTCCGCTATTACTTTTACTCAATATGGAATTGTTCAATAAAATCAAGAAAGGATAATATACCCATGGACGATCAAGCTAAAGTATTACAGGTCTTAGAAAATGCCGGTGTACCACTCTCACAAAAAGAAATCGAAGCCCAATCGGGTTTAGATCCTAAAGTCGTCGATAAAGCGATGAAGGCGCTTAAAAAAGATGAGAAGATTGTCTCTAAAATCCGTTGTAAATGGGAACCAAACCATGAATAAGAATATCCCATTTGGGATATTTTTTCTAGGAGGAAATGCATGGAACCACAGGTAAAAGCCTTATTTAATGAACCGATGCTAGAGGTTGCGAAAACACTTTATCCAATGGATGAAGGGTCACTTAAACTACTCGGCGGATTTGAATCGTTTGTTTATGAGTATACACTCAACCAACAAGCACATATTTTAAAATTCACACATAGTTCACACCGTACCAGAGATCAAATCGATTCAGAGTTTGATTTTGTGAATCATTTATATCAACAGGGGGCACGGGTTTCTAAACCTGTCACCACCCGCCACGGTAATTATACTCACAGAATCCCTGTGGATATGGGCTATTTCACGTTGTCTTCAACGGAAAAAGCAGAAGGTATTCGAACCAAAGATTTACTAACTAACCCTACATTGATGGACAATTATGGTCAAACCATTGGTGCGTTCCACCGATCTACCATGACTTATCAACCGAGTTTCAACATCGATCGACGATTCACCTGGTATGAAGATCCTTTGATTGTGGATGCGAGAAAGTATTTGGATGATACCGATTTATTTATATTGGTTGAACTGAATTCAGTCATCGAAGCAATCAAACAAATCCCTATGTCTTTAGACAATTATGGATTGATTCATACCGACATCCATGCAGGTAACTTTTTAGTCGATCAAAATCAAAATCTAACGGTGTTTGATTTTGATGACAGTGCCTATTTTTATTTCTTAAGCGATATCGCCATCGCGATCTTTTATACCGTCTTTTTCAATCCAAATAGACATGAAGTCTCAAAACCTTTCATCAAAGCGTTGTTAAAAGGCTATATGAAACAACACACCTTAAAAAAATCCGATTTTCTACGAATCGAATTATTCTTTAAGTTAAGAACGCTCATACTGTATCTCGCTCTTAAACGCAGTACTCAACCAACAGACCCATTCACACAAAAATACAACAGCATTTACTTTGAAGACCTCAAACAACACAAACCGTTTCTCAATCTAGATTACGATGTGCTTTATGAAGAAGTCCAAAAAGAATCGATGGTATAATGACTTAGAAAGAGGTGCACTATGGAACACATCAGAGGCGTCAATTTAGGTGGTTGGTTCGTCTTAGAATCGTGGATGAGACCAGCGTTATTCGAAGGATTAACCGGTCCGGATGAAACCCACTTTATGCAAAACCATAAAGACCCCCATCAAGCACTTGAAAACCATTATCAAACCTTCATCACAGAAGCCGATTTCCAGTACCTTAAAGCACACAACATCACACAGGTAAGGCTACCTGTACCATGGTGGTTTTTAGGTACCGATTTGTATCACCGTTCGAAAGAACACATCGATCGCGCATTTGAATACGCGAATAAATACGGTATACAAATCCTACTCGATTTACATACCGCACCTGGTTGTCAAAATGGCTTTGATAACGGTGGAATCACCGGTGTGATCGATTGGCCAAAAGACAAGAAAAATATCGATCAAACGATTGAAGTATTGAAATCGTTGGCGAGCCTTTATCATGAAAACAACGCCTTTGTTGGTATTGAAGTTTTAAATGAACCTCATAGTTCCATCGACATCGATATCATCTTAGACTTCTATGAAAGAAGTTATCAAGAAATTCGAAAGATCACTCAAAAGCTGATTGTCTTCCATGACGCTTTTAGACCTAAATTGGATGTCTGGAAAACCTTCTTTAAAAACAAAGAAAATGTCGCTTTTGATTTACACTTATACCACTGTTTTGATGAACGAATCGTCAATGGTGGCGAACTCAATCACCTCAAAGTGGTGATTGAAGAACGACATCAAATGATTCAAAAGCTCTCTAAGTTTGTCAGAGTCATTGTCGGAGAATGGTCGTTGGGTTTAAGAGAATCCAAGATGGATTTTAAGGATCCATTTTCCCATGATTTATTTGTCAGACTGTTAGCGGATTTACAACTATATGTGTATAATCAAGCCTTTGGGTTCTATTTTTGGAACTACAAAATTGACCGTGAATCCCATTTGAATTGGGACATGAGACGCTTGATTGAAGCCGATTTATTACCTGAAAACTATTAAACCGAGGAGAAGCCAATGAAAGCACTGTTTCATATCGACGAAAGACACAAATGGCCATTATTATCGATGAATATCAAGAATCTATTACAAGTTAGCCCTGTAATTAACATCGCTGTGGTCATCAACTCAGAAGCTGTTGAACTATTCATTAAATCTACTGTGAAGCTTGAACCCAATGTGAAATACTACTTATGTGAGAACTCTATTAAGACGAGAAATCTCAATCCAAACGATGTTTTACCAGGTACTGAAATCGTGAAGAGTGGTGTCTATCAGATTGTCTTATTACAAAATCAAGGTTATGCTTATATAAAACCGTAAATTGATACGGTTTTTTTCTTTTCTTAATGTTATAATTGAATTAATGACGAGGTTAATCCAATGAAGAAAATATATATAATTCTATTTTTAATGATCATCACTTTGAGTGGTTGTCAAAATAACGGTACCATCGTAAGGTATTCAGATGATTTATCCATCAAACAGGATGGCATCATTTATTTGGTGGATAGTTTCTATGAGAATGGTACCAATCTAACCTTTAGAATATCCATTGAGAATACCACCGATGAGTCACAAACCTTAAAACTCGAAGACTTATTCATCACTCGGTTATCCAACGAAGTGGGATACCCAGTGAATTGTCGTATTTTCGACAATGAAGTCACAGTTTCATCAAAGTCGAAACAAAACTTATCGTGTGTGGTTGTATTACCAACATCGATTGAAGATGAACACTACAAATTAACATTTAACCAGTTTGTTTTTAACTTATTTGAGAAGAGATAGAGGCACCCAATTTTATGTCAAAAAGAAGACAATCCCCTTTAGATGCATTAATCGAATTAATCGTTTATACCATATATGCATTCTTGTATTTAGCGTTTCGATTGATTGCTTTTGTGTATGATTTAGTCACATTTTATACCTCACAATATAAACTAAAATCAGGCAATGGATTTTTCGTAACATTGATGAATAAAGGTTTCTATGGTGAATTTGTGTTGTATAGAAAATTAACGAAAAAACTTGGTAAAAAGGCAGTGTTAACGAACCTTTACCTAGATTCTAAGAACACAGAAACCACAGAAATTGATGTTTTGGCGGTTACTCAAAAAGGCATCTATGTATTTGAAATGAAAAACTATGGTGGCTATATTTATGGCTCACAAAAGGATCAATATTGGACACAAGCCATGAATCGTTTTGTTAAACATAAGTTCTATAATCCGTTAAGACAAAACTACGCACATATTAAAGCTGTTGAAAGCTATCTACAGATAGAAAATAATCAAATTTTACCACTTATAGTGTTTTCTAATCGCTCGAAGCTTTCCAAAATCAATGTTGGTGAACATGATAAAGTATTTCAATTTAAAGACGCTTTAAGATTTGTGAGTAAAGTAGAGAAAAAAGGCAATATTGTTTTCACTAAGGAAGCGGTTGTACTTCAACTTGAAAGACTGATTGAAAAATCAAATATGCCAGATGAAGTGAAACAAAAGCACATTGAAGAAGTCAAGCTACTACAAAATCAAGCATAAGAGGTAGAGTAATGGAACGAGTTAGATTAATTAGTAATCAGAACAATAATCTATTTTACAATTATATCGTTTCCTCAATAAGAGAATGCAACTCATTCCATTTTTCCGTTGCTTTTATTTCTACTGGAGCTGTTCAGCTACTAGTGGATGTACTAGATGAAGCGAAGAATAAAGGCATAAAGGGCAGAATACTAACCACAGACTATATGTTTGGCACTGATCCCAAAGCATTAAAGAGACTTTTAAAATATCCTAATATTGAGGTAAGAGTCTTTAAAACCTTATACAAAAACATTCGTGGATTTCATACAAAAGGATATCTTTTTGATAAAAATGATCATGTTGAAGTATCTATCGGATCATCTAATTTAACAGAGAAGGCATTAAAAACGAATCACGAATGGAATCTATCCTATTATTCTAAAGACAATGATGAATTAATTTATAGAGTTTATCATGAATTCGATGCTTTATGGGATGATGAGAATGTCATTGTGTTGAATGAGGATTATACACATGAATATGAAAAAGCATATAATCATGAAAAATACTCAAAGTCTAAGCAACTAGAATTATTTAAACAATTAGCAGAGTTTTTAAGAGACAACACAGACACTGAACTCATTAACACGATCGCATCCAATTTTGATATTGATCCATCCGAAGTCAATGACTTCATAGGCGACTCGATATCAAGAGACCAAATTAAACCTAATATTATGCAAGAGAATGCATTAGAGTCCCTTTCTAATCTTAGAAAGTTTGGTGTAAAAAAAGGTTTAGTAGTAGCAGCAACTGGAACAGGTAAGACTTATTTAGCCGCCTTTGATGCCCTACAAGTAAATCCGAAAAAATTACTTTTCATCGTCCACAGAGAGAAAATCTTAAAAGACGCAATGAAAACTTTCCTTAATTTAATGGATGTTAAAGCCGGATTATATACTGGAAATGAAAAAGATCTGACTGCAGATTATATTTTTGCGTCCATACAAACGATTAGTAGAAATAAAAATCTATATCATTTTGCCAAGGACACATTCGATTATATTGTCATCGATGAAGCACATAGATCAGCTGCCCCAACCTATCAAAAAGTCATGGAGCATTTCACCCCTGATTTCATGCTAGGCTTAACAGCAACCCCTGAAAGAACAGACGCTAACTCCATATTTGATTTGTTTGATAATCAGGTTGCTGCTGAAATTAGACTCCGTGATGCTCTAAAGGAAAACTTGGTTGTACCTTTCCATTATTATGGTATCACTGACGCAGTAACAGACTATAGTGGCATTGATGTAACTAAAGATATTGATGAAGTTGCTGAACGTTTAAATATCAAAGCAAGAGTCGATTTAATTATTGAGAATATTGAAAAATATGATGTTAGTGGTAGAAAGACAAAGGCTATTGGATTTTGTGCAAACATTAAACATGCCAAATACATGGCGTCTGAATTCAATAATCGTGGATTAGTTTCTGCTGTTTTGACATCTGAAAATGATGAAAATCAAAGAGAAATAACCCTACAACAACTCGAAGATGATAAGCATGAGTTATCATTTATTTTTGCGGTTGATATTTTAAATGAAGGTGTTGACATCCCAAGTTTGAACTTGGTTTTAATGCTTCGTCCAACACAATCGCCAATCATTTTTACTCAACAATTAGGGCGTGGACTACGCCTGTATAGTAACAAGGAATACTTAACTGTTCTAGATTTTATCGGTAATCATAACAAATCTTTCTTAATACCTATTGCACTGTCTGGTAATAGAACCTATGACCGCGAAGACATTATTTTAGAGACAAATTCCGACTTTATGAGTATTCCGGGCGATACATTTATTAGACTAGATCCTATTTCAAAAAATCAAATATTGAGTCAGCTTGAAGCATACAATTTTGATGAAATGAAGAATCTTAAAGAATTGTATTATCATACAAAAGGAAACAAAGATTCATACCCTAGACTAATAGATTTTGGCCTGGATGGGTTTGATCCAATAAGACTAGTAGAAAAATTTGGCACTTACATTGAGTTTGTTTCAAGGGTTGAAAAAAGCAATTCAATCGATCAAATTGTAGAAGACAAAGAGACAATGAAGTATTTTAAACTGATAGATTCTCTATTACCTATCAAACGAATTCACGAGTATTCTATTTTGGAGTATCTGATTCACAATGAATATCATGGATCACTTATGGAATTAATTAATCATACTTTGATATATCTACATGATTATGATGTTGAAGATTTTTATCATGCTATTAATCATTTAAAAGGGGTTTTGTTTGTATCACCTGATGATAAACGATTTAAAGCACTTATTTCAGAAAGAAAAAATGAATTATATCTATCCGATGATTTTATTAGCAAATTATCCGATGAAGTATTCAGAGGTTTTGTTTTAAATAGTATTTCTTATGGAATCATTAGATATCAACATGATTTCGGTAGATTTACTAGAAGGTTTCCAAATTTTCTTTACCTTTATCCATATTCAGTTAAAGATGTTGTACAAGTTGGTAGATTTAAGAATCTAGTGAATATTCGAGAAGGCATTGCATCAAATGGTAATAATATCTACTTATTCGTTAATTTAATTAAAGGTAAAGTAAACGAGTCTATTGATTATAAAGATGAATTCATTGACCGCAAAACCTTTCAATGGGAATCGCAAAATAGAACTACACAGCACGGTAAAACAGGACAAGAACTGATTAATCACAAAGAAAAAGGTATTAATATTCATCTTTTTGTCAAAAAAGGTGGGAAGAAAACCGACTTATATACAAACAAACTTATCTATTTAGGTACTGTTGATGCTACAGATCCGAAAGGTGAAAAACCAATTAGGTTTATTTTGAAACTTCACAACGAAGTTCCAGAAGATGTTTATTATAGACTAACAACGGAGTATAAAGATGGAAAAGAAACGAATTGAAGTAGTTGCAGCAGTATTTAAAAAAGATAATAAATTCTTTTGTGCTCAGAGAAAAGATAAAGGCGAACTTGCAAAAAAATGGGAGTTTCCAGGTGGTAAAATTGAAAACAATGAAACACATCAAGAAGCACTTAAAAGGGAAATATTTGAAGAATTATCCGCAGAGATTGTTGTAAAGGATTATATTACGACTGTAATCCATGAGTACAAAGGTTTTTTGCTAACGATGCATGCTTATTATTGTGATATCATAAATGGAAATTTAGTTATATCAGAACATTTAGACTCTAAGTGGTTAACGCTGGATGAAATGATGGATTATGATTTTGCTGCAGCGGATCTGCCAATTATAAAAAAAATAAATTAATATACTAGATTTTTGCTGATTTATGTTACAATATTATAGCAACATAATAGGTGATTATTAATGAGTATTTTAATCAACAAAATCGTTTATGAGTTAAAATTAAGAACTATACCTAATATTCATAATCAGTTAACTTCATATACAAAACAAAAACGTGATAATGAAATCATCTCTCTTAACTATAATGATCCTGATCTCGTTGAATTTTTCGCCAAGATTCAAGAGTATACAAGAGTACACGGTAGAAGACAAGTTCCCACTATCGAAGAATTAAAATCTATGGAATTATACCTTAAACAGGCAACAATCAGACTCCCTCGAGAAAGAAAAGCAATTATTTTGTTAGGTTTACCTGGCGCTGGGAAATCTACATCTATCCGGAAAATTGGTATCAGTACAGATGATTATTTTACGGTTGATTCAGATATATATAAGTCTGGGGTTATGAATGAGACTGATAAAACTTGGAGTTTATCACCGCTTCAACAATCATACTTAGGTGGTGTTGATGTCGAACATGTTCATGAGGTTTCAGCAAAGCTTGCCAAGCTTTCTTTAATTAAGATATTGGAGGCTGGCATAAATGTTGTAATACCCAAAGTTGGAAATTCGATTAAGGGACTAAAGAAACTTGTAAAACAACTTAATGAAAATGATTATTCAATAGAAATTGTATATGTTCATGCAACAATTAGCACATGTCTTAAAAGAAACCTATCAAGATATTTATCTATCAATAAGGATTGCTATCCAAGAATTGTTAATCCTAAATTGATATTTGATTTTGGATATAGACCAATGTATAATTTCTTCAAAATTGAGATAAGCAAAGTAATTGGAAGTTTTATAATGATCAATAATGAGAAGAATACCCCCTCAAGAATTTATTTTAATTTCAATAAAAAAGCATAATAGAATATAATTTCAAATATTGGTGTATAATATAGTCAAAGGAGGAATATTGTATGCAAAAAGCAATTGTCGCTGAAAATGTAAATGGAAAGTCTCGAGTTAGTGCGAATAAGATTACTAATGTTATACGTGTACCTTCAACAAAGATCTACAACCCAATAAAGGCCGAAGAAAAAATAATGGCTAGTAAAGTCACTAAAAGTGAAAAAGAATTTTTAGGTTCGTTTAAGTTGTAATCTGCACAATCTTGAATACAATTTTACATTTAGAGAAGCCTTCTAGGCTTCTTTTTTCAATTAAATATAAAAAAATTCACTTGATTAGATAGTGGTTATCAAAAACATATAACTATGTTATAATACCAATGTAAACGCTTTTATTTCGAAGGGAGAATTTTACATGAGTGATTTTAAAGTATTCGAGTACATGGAAAAACACAAGTACGAACAGGTAGTCTATTTCTATGATAGGACTACAGGCTTAAAGGGTATTACAGTGATTCATAATACCACATTGGGGCCAGCCCTTGGTGGCACTAGAATCTGGAATTATGAATCAGAAGACGCAGCAGTCATGGACTGCTTAAGACTCGCTAGAGGGATGACCTATAAGGCAGCAGCTGCAGGGTTAAACCTAGGCGGTGGTAAGACCGTATTAATTGGAGACGCAACCAAAGTCAAGAGCGAAGCGTATTTCAGAGCGTTAGGTCGATATGTTCAAGCCTTAAATGGTCGATATATCACCGCTGAAGACGTCAACACTAGCACGAAAGACATGAGCTATGTGCATATGGAAACCGATCATGTGGTTGGACTTGAAGGTAAATCGGGTAACCCATCACCAGTGACTGCTTTAGGTGCTTTATATGGTATTAAGGCTTCACTTAAATACCGTTTTGGTAATGAAGATATTTCTAAATACACATTCGCAGTTCAAGGTGCTGGACAAACAGGTTATTACCTCATCAACCATTTGGTGGAATTAGGTGCTAAGAAGGTTTACTTCTCAGAAATCAACCCTAAGTACATTGAAAGAATGAAAAACGAACATCCAGAAGTGGAATTCGTGAACCCAGATCAAATCTATAGCATGGATGTAGACGTATTCTCTCCATGTGCATTAGGTGGCGTACTCAACAATCAAACCATCCCACAAATTAAAGCGAAAATCATTGCAGGTACAGCCAATAACGTATTATTAGATGAAGATATCCATGGACCAATGATCAAAGACAGAGGTATTTTATACGCACCTGACTTTGTGATCAATGCCGGTGGTTTAATCAACGTTTATGTAGAATTGATGAATTGGCCTCAAGAAAAAGCACTTGCGGATGTTAAATTGATTTATGATCGTCTATTGGAGATCTTTGAAATTTCTAAACAACAAGACATCCATACCCAATTGGCAGCCAAAGTGTTTGCGAAAAACAGAATTGAAACCATTAAAAACTTACACGATAACTATATACCCAAAAGATAAGGAGTGATTCTATTGGCTAAGTATCAACTGGATTTTAACAACGATGCTTGTAAAGGCTGTGAGCTATGTGTCAATAGCTGTCCAGTTAAAATCTTGGGTATGTCGAATACCCGAATGAATGCCTCAGGTTACGCACTCGTGGATGTCTTAGACATCGACAAATGCATCGGCTGCACGTTTTGTGCAGTCATCTGTCCGGACTCTGTCATCAAGGTGGTAAAGCACGATGCCTAAAAAACTCATTAAGGGTAATGAAGCGATTGCTTTATCCGCGATTAGTGCAGGGGTAGATGCGTATTTTGGGTATCCTATAACCCCACAAAACGAAGTGCCTGAATATTTATCAAAATACATGCCTGAACATGGTAAAGTCTTTGTTCAAGCAGAATCCGAAGTTGCTGCAATCAACATGGTTTATGGTGCAGCTGGCGCAGGTAAACGTGTCATGACGTCATCTTCATCGGTTGGGATTGCTCTAAAACAAGAAGGCATGTCCTATATTGCTGGTGCAGAACTACCGTGCTTGATTGTATCAGTCATGCGTGGTGGTCCTGGTTTAGGTGGTATTCAACCGTC
Source organism: Acholeplasmataceae bacterium UBA6235 (assembly GCA_002441525.1). Taxonomy (GTDB): domain Bacteria; phylum Bacillota_I; class Bacilli_A; order Acholeplasmatales; family UBA5453; genus Paracholeplasma; species Paracholeplasma manati. The sequence continues at coordinate 24,291 of DJWH01000085.1, forward strand.
TCAAGCCGATTACTACCAAGCTACCCGTGGTGGCGGTAATGGGGATTATCATACCGTGGTTATCGCACCAGAATCGATTCAAGAAACTGTCGATTATATCAAAGAAGGCTTTGATATCGCCGATATTTATCGAAACCCAGTCATGATATTGATCGATGGTCTCATCGGTCAAATGATGGAAGCGGTCGATATGGATAAAGAAGTACCCAAAAGAAAGCTCCCTGAAAAATCATGGGCAACCATTG
>DJWH01000093.1 GCA_002441525.1 Acholeplasmataceae bacterium UBA6235
CTTGACATATTTACCGGTTGCTATAATTCGATGATTTGATACCCAGCAGCCTTTTCTAAACGGTTCATCAGTGCGTAGCCCAAATCATCGGTACTTAAATGATGTATGAAAATATAATCAACAGCCCATAAATCCATGTCACGCAGTGCGGCGAACAAATTATGTGCCATTTCTTTTTGATCATGAACGGAGCCTAATGCACGAACTGGCACATCAAACAGCGTGACATATTCGGATTCACATATAACAGCGTAGGTTTGATTAGGATGGTTTAAATGATGAGAACGCACATAATCTCTCATCGCTTCGATATCACCTTTTAAGATGGTGACATCCCCTTTTGGTTTGTAATGCGTATATTTCATGCCAGGGGATTTAACATTGCCTGTTGGCTTGGTATCCGATAAATCATAAATGGGCATATTTATAGCCGATTCAATCATCTTTTTGGTGATGAACCCAGGTCTCAAAATGGTTGGGATTTCAGACGTCATATCGATGACAGTAGATTCCAAACCAATTTCCGAAGGACCACCATCAATGATGATATCGACACGGCCATTGAAATCGTCAAATACATGTTGAAACAAGGTTGAACTCGGTTTACCAGAAATATTGGCTGAAGGCGCTGCGATGGGTACACCAGCCAAATCAATCACTTGTCTTGCGATTGGATTACTGGGTAAACGAATCGCTACTGTCGATAATCCACCTGTGGTTTCTAATGGAATTCGTTCATTCTTTTCAAAGATTAAGGTCAATGGACCTGGCCAAAAAGCAGCCATTAAAGTTTCTGCTGTTTCACTCACAAAACGGACATATTGATACACATCTTCTTTGTTTGATATATGTACAATTAAAGGGTTGTCAGATGGTCTCCCTTTGGCTTGATAAATGCGTTTGGATGCTTGCGGGTCTAAGGCATTCGCGCCAATCCCATAAACCGTTTCGGTCGGAAAAATCACCAAGTGTCCCGATTGGATGGTTTCATGTATTTTTTGTTGATTTTCGATTAAATTTAAGTCGGCACCAGACCAACATAAGGTTTGTTTCAAATGAGTCACTTCTCTTTCATGGGTATTATACCAAAAACAAAGCTTTTTGTCTTTACGATTTGTGTGACAGTGTTGTGACAATTTTATCAATAATTATTGTTTATCTTAATTGCAGATGTTAAAATATAGACAATAGATTTAATGGAGGTATTTTTATGCAACCCAATGGAAGTTTAGGTCAAGGACCCGATTTAAATCGTCAAGCAGCTCAAGCAACATTCGTAAAAAAACCATCTCAACAAGACAAAAAACGTCATTTTCATGTATCTGATTTCAAGTTTTATGTCACTTTAATTCTCTTCATTGGTTTAGTAGGGTTATTAATTTGGTTTGCGCTATCCTAAGAAAAAAAGTTCACCGCAGTGAACTTTTTATTTTCTGGATTGTGCATATGCTTCAAATTCAATGATGAATTGTTTCACACGATTTTTAACTTCATCACGAATACGTAATAATTCTGGTAAGATCGTATCAAAATCGCCTTTTAATGCCGATGGGTCTTCAATGTTCCAATGGAATGTTTTTAATGACCCTGGAAAATATGGACAACGTTGACCGGATGCTTCGTCACATACCGTGACAACGAAGGTATATCTAGTCCCCTTTTTCAACATATCAAAGGTGGATTTGGTCAAGTTTTTAGAAATGTCAATGCCATCTAATGCCATGGCTTTTACAACATTTGGGTTGAGCTTTCCTGGTTCTAAGCCAGCACTTTCAGCTCTAAATAACCCTTTGCCATAGGCATTTAAATAGGCTTCTGCCATTTGACTTCGTGCCGAATTGTGGATACAAACAAATAGTACGTCAATCATGTATTCATTCCCCTTTATATTGATGTCTATCTATATTATAACGGAACAGACTTAAAATGACTTTCTTAACACGTTCGTTTTACATACTTTTTACAAAACAATGCATCCTCTAAACCCACGGTCTTTATAATAGGATTGGACCCCATTGTGGTAAAAGAAGGTGTGTTTATAGCGTTTATCCCCAAATAAAGCCCCATCCAAATCACGGATGGCTTTTGGTGTTAGTAACCATGAGGATGTTTTCGTATCAAAATCCTCTAAGGTTTGTAAAAAAGCATATTGGGTTTCATTCAAAACCTCGATACCCATGTTTTTCGCCATGTTTAAGGCAGAATCAGCGGGTTTAAACTCTTTTCTCGCATCCAGTGCTGCTTGGTCGTAACAAAGGCTTCTACGTCCAGTAGGTGATTCTTTGGAACAATCGACAAAAACAATGTCTGAACTGGATGGGTCAAATACCACCACATCGGGTTCTCCACCGGATAACTCCATTTGATCGATACTCGATAAAGCTGAACTGTTTTCTAAGAGTGCTTTTTCGACCACTTCCCATGGTTTATTTGGGTGTCTGTGGGCATTTTTTAAAAATCGTTGTTTGAGTATGCTTAATAATTCGTTTTTTCGGGTTTCTGTGACTTTTTGCATGTATTTCACATCCTTTTAATTTAATTATAATTCATAACTAGATTTTCGCGGGGGTAGATGCTTATATCAAAAACCCAGCTAAAATTGCTGCAAAAACAATCAAAGGTGCAGGTACTTTTCTCGTTAACAACAAAACAACCGTTAAAATCAATACAACGATATTTTCAATACTAAACCCAGACGATTGCATCAAAATGAATGCTGCAATCGCGATGAGACCGCCAGCGACGGCTGTGATACCAGAGAGGGCTAATCGAATGCCTTTGATGGTACGGATTTTGGACCAAACAGGATAAACAAAGAAAATGAGTAAGATACCTGGTAAGAAAATCCCAACACCAGCGGCTAGTCCAGATAATATTTGAACGACTGGCCCTAAATCTCTAGAAGCCATCCCACCCGCATACGCACTGAATGAAAACATCGGTCCAGGAATCCCTTGAACAATGCCAAATCCAGTTAAAAATTGATCTGCTGTCATGTAGCGATATCCCTCAACCAAATCATTAAACATGTAAGGGATGACCACTTGACCACCACCGATGACCAAATAGCCATAACGATAGAAACTTTGGAATATATATAAGATACGATTATCTAAAACCATATTGAGCAATACAGACCCAATCGCAATCACGGCAAACGTGATTAAATAGCGATAGGGTGGGTTAATCTTCACATGATGCCACAAATCTTTTTCTTTAGATGCTAATGTCGTGGTGATGCCACCAAGGACTAAAACCAATGGGAATACCCACGCATTTCTAAAGAAATATGTGATCACCATCGCTAGTAAAAATAATAACAACGTGAGTTTGTTTTTAATGACTTTTTTACCGATTCGATAGGAAGCTACGACAATAAAACCTACCGCCATCGGACCAATAAACCTTAAACCCGACGCATCCACACGATTTTCAGATAAAAACTGGTACATAAAAGATAACCCAGTCATGAATAAAATAGCAGGCAATCCCCAAACCAGCATCGTCAATAAAGCCAACACTGGTCCACCCATTTTGTATCCAATGGAGACGATGGTTTGTGTACTGCTTGGGCCAGGTAAAATACCGGTTAAAGCGATGAGTTCTACCAGTTCATCTTCTGATAGATATTGCTTTTTGATCACCATTTGATCGGTAAAAACCCCATAATGGGCTTCAGGTCCACCATAAGCACCTAAAGAACAAATTAAAACATCTTTTAAAAATGTGCTCCACTTAACTGGTTGCATGCGTATTCCCACCTTTCTGTTGATAAATCATCAAAGTAATGAATGCTAAAACTTCAAATGTACTGGAAAAAATCACCAATAACAATAGATTGACATCATAGAGATACCCAATCATGAGTGACCCTAAAAACCAAGCCAATCCAAATACGGTATAAAATATCCCATAGGCTGTCGCGCGTTTGTCTTTGGATACCAAACTCGCGATGACGGCTTTTAGTACCGATTCTTGGGCACCCATCGCGATACCCCATAAAACGATACCAATTACGATGCCTAAAACACCATCTACTAAAAAGAATACAGGTGCGATTAAACTACCAAAAATGACTGAAATCATCAACGAGATGATGCCTTTTTTATCAAAGTAATACCCGAAGAACACCGCAGCAATCGCGTCAATGCCCATTGCTAGAGAATAAAGTAATGGAATATAAATAGGTTGAATTTGTGCGGTTTTGTTCAAATGAAATGCCAAAATTGGATAATCAATGAATCCAATCGCGATGAACATCACAGCGACCAAATACAAATAAAAGTAGGGGTTACTTTTAAACCCTTTAGAAACTTTCTTAACTTCCATTTGATCTGGGTTTGGGTATTTAAATCGTGCAACGATAATGATGACAATGGTTAATATCGCGAAGATACCGAGTAACCCAAAAGCCATTTGATACCCATTTAAGTCAGAACCAGCATTCAAGCCCAATACGGTGAACACAAATAAGGGCCCTAAGAACGCACCTAATTGATCCATCGCCTCTTGGAGAGCGAACGCTTTACCAACCCCTATGTCTTGGGTTGTAAAAGAAGTGAGTGCACTCTTAGCGGGTGCTCGAATACCTTTACCCACACGTTCTAATAAAATCAAAATGATCGCGATGACCCAAACCTCTTGGGTAACAAACATCAATAATGGAATCACCAACAAGTTGATTGAATAACCTAAAATCATCATTGTCCAATATTTCTTGGTTCGATCGGCGATGATCCCCGTCACTATTCTTAAGGCTTGACCAATGAATTCACCCAAACCTGATACGAAAGATACGACCAGCGCTGATGCGCCTAATAAAGCCAAATAAGGCCCATAGATGCTTCTCGCACCTTCATGAGTGAAGTCTGATAACATCGCGATGATGCCGATCAGTAACAAAAACAGTAACGCTTGTTTTTTACGATTCTCGGTTTTCATAAAATACCTCTTTAGACAATTCTCTCGCCCGTTGTTTTAATTCTTTTAATACTTCTAATCCCAATGGTGTAATGGTGTAATATTTTCGAATTTTGCCATGCTCTAATTTTTCTGTCATGGTTAATAAATTCTCTTTGGTTAAGTCTCTAAGCATTGGATAAATATGTGAGGGTCCTACATGGTACCCATGGTGATTGAGTTCTTCAATCATCCATACACCATAAATAGGCTCTTTGGATGCGTGATATAAAATATGCACATTGAGAAACCCTAAATACAATTTTTTCATAAACCGTTGATCCATGAACATCACCTCAAAATCTGATATCAAAATCTGATATCAATAATATTCTATCACAAAGTTTTCAACAAAAACAAAAAAAATACCTACAACTGGGTAGGCATTTTCATCTTTAAGTTTATGCTTCGTTGATGATGTGTTTGAATAATCGCTTCAAGTCATCCTCATTTAAGAATGGGTAAAGTGCATCCAATTGGGATTCTGACAGGTTCCCAGCGATGTATTCATCGACAACAAATGATAAGTCATCTTCATCGACAAATGGAGCAATCACCATCGGATTGAGTTTGGGGTGTCCCCCTTGCATGGCTTTTTTAAATAATGCTTTGATGTCTTCTTCTTCTAAGAATGGCAACATCACAGCGATATCTATGCCCAATAAACCTTGTTCATCGGCTAAAATCTTTTGTACGAGCTCATGGATGGTTTCTTCATCCATAAATGGTAACATTTGAACCAATTTATGCAGTTTATTTCGACTTTTGGGTTCCTCGTGTTTTGGTTCATCTTTGTGTGCTTCAAATGACGCCATGAATTCGGCTTTTTCTGCTTCATCGGTAAACACCAATGGTTCTTGATTCAAATACGCTTTTCTCGCATCTTCTTTGGATAGTTGGACATGGATGTCTTGTCCATCCACTTGGATTTTCTTTAAAATCATTAGATAATGCCTCCTCTTTTAATGGTATTGAATAAATACTTATGTTCGCTTTGTGTTAAGCGAACTGCTAGATCTCGTAGGCTGCAATCCAGTTTGTCTTCTTTGATTGCTTTTAGGATTTTCATCCTTTCTAAGGGTGAAAACTGGTAAAACACATCAGGTATGTTCACGTTGATTTCTCCTTTGATGATTCGGTTGATGATATATAGTCGACTGTGGTTTTTAAATAGATTGTGTTCGTCTTCAATCTTGGTGGTTTCATTCAAACAAAGGAGATTCTCGACATTCGTTTGAAATAACTGACATAAATCGGTTAAGAGTTCGATTGAAGGTAAACTGGTCCCATTTTCCCATTTAGATAAGGCTTGACGTGTGATGTTCAATCGATTGGCCAGATCGTCTTGAGTCAGTTGTAAGTCTTTTCGATATTGGGCAATTTTAAGTCCGACTTTCATGGTATCTATCATGGTTTCTTTACCTCCCACACCTATATTGTATAAGCCTTCATACGAATTGTCACGCAACGCTTGGTTGCAAAAGAAAAAAACCCATCATTTGGGTTTATCTATTCTTAAGTCTTCTAATTGCTTCTTCTAAAGCTTCAATTCTCGCATCTTTCCTGCTTTCACGGTTTTTATCCGATTTGTATACATAATAATTCCATATTGAAACCAAAAACATGAAACCGCCAATGCTGAACCCTGCTATCGGTCCGCTTATTGGTAATCCAAAATTAATATCATAGAAAATCCCAACAAAAACCACAACCACCGATAAAATCGCTAATAAAATAGCGTTGAATAAGTAATCACCTCTTGCGCGTATGTACGCCTCCCATTGATTTAATATATTCGACCAGATCAAGGTCATTGGTCAGTGTAAAAATACCTTGTTCATCTTCATAAACATCGGTATACATCCCATTAATGAGGGTAACCATTCGATCCCCATAAGGTTCTGGATGGTCATGATAGTCTCTAATGACTAAGACTGGAATATATAATTTAACGACATCATCGGTATATCTATAAGGCATGTGAACCTCCATTAGATTCATCCAATGAGGATTGGATTTCTTGTTTTAATAATTGATAATCTCCTGGATTAAAGATCGTCGTATCATAGTTAATGATTTTTCCTAATGCATCTTCCAAACGATGTTCTTTTAAAGAAGCTTCGAATATTTCGTAGGATAACAACCCTGTGGATGTATGGGCGATGTGACGCGTATGTTGTCTTTGAACATAGCGGTCATACAATACCTTTGGATTTCCATATAAAAATATCGTAATGATTTCTTGTTTTGAAAACCCCGATTTATTCACAATATCTTTCAGTTCATGGGCTTTAAAATTGGCTTCGATGATGATGTTTTGACCAGCGAGTTTCGCTTGGTGGGATATTTCGATCATGGCTTGAACGGTTGCGACAGAAAGCTTTTTATTTTCTTCTCGATTTTGAAAACCGAAGTGGTCAACAAGCACCGCTTTAAGATCGTCTTTATTTAAACATAAAATACCCAAGTCTTTGGATATTTGTTTGGATAAAGTGGTTTTAAGGGTTGCGAGACCACCTGTAAAAACAATCAATTTAGCCATGTAAACCCCCTACATACTATAAGCGATGGCTAGCACAATCGCGTAGATTAAAGCGTAATATGTATAATTTGGCATTTTAAGACGTCTGATAAAAATGATGGCGTGAAAAGCGAAAACTGCACTGCCCCATAAATTGTTCCAAAATAGAATAGAGACTTAAGATTTTAGTTCTTGGATTGTAAGTGGTGCAGGCGGTTGATAGTTTAATGAACTATGTGGTCTAATTGTATTGTAATATAAAACCCACTGTTTTGTAAGCACCTTCGCCTCACTTAGTGTACTAAATGCTTCCATATTCAGAAATTCATCTCTCATCTTACTATTAAATGATTCACAATATCCGTTCTCCCATGGACTGCCTGGTTCGATATAAGATGTATTGACACCGATGTCTTTGAACCATTTTCTTAGTTCTTTAGCAATGAACTCTGGACCGTTATCACTTCGGATATGTGCGGGGACTGAGTGAAGAATAAAACAATCGGCTAACACTTCAATGATATCTTGATGAGTCCAGTTTATTCTAGGCTCACTAAAGATACATGTTCTCGAATGCTCATCGATGATATTGAGCCATCTAAGCTTCTTTTTATTCATTAATTGATCCGTCACGAAATCATAACTCCACACATGGTGCTTATATTCTGGTCTTAGTCTAATACAACTGCCATCATTCAACCATAGTCTTTTACGTTTTGGTTGTTTCTTTGGCACCTTTAAGCCGTTTTCTTTCCAAATGCGTTCGACTCGCTTATGATTGACATCATAACCTAATGTCTTTAACATCGCAGTGATACGTCTGTAGCCATACCTGCCATACGCTGTGGCTAGTTCAATAACTTTAGCTGTGATTTCATCCTCATCATCTCTTACTAAATGTTGATATCTGACCGTTCTTCGGTTGAATCCTAGCACCAGACAAGCCTTACGCTCAGATATCTTGTAAGATTCACAAACTTTGAATACGCTTTCTTTTTGTTTTGTCTGGCTTAAAATTTTCCCTGGTTAACGTCCTTCAAGATCGCGTTTTCTAAACTCAAATCAGCAACGAGTTTTTTAAGTCGATTATTTTCGAGTTCTAAATCTTTGAGCCTTTTCGCATCTGATGTCGTCATATTGGCGTATTTAGATCTCCACTTGAAAAAGGTCTGATAACTTATCCCAATTTGACGTGCAGCTTCAGAAACTGTTTTACCTTGAGAGATATGGATTTCCGCCTCTCTTAGTTTCATAATAATCTGTTCTGTTGTAAATCTTGAACCTTTCATAACATCGTACCCCTTTATTGGTTTAATTTTATCATTAAACTCTATTTAAAGTTGGATACATTTTTGGGGGGCATTCCACGATCAAGACTTGCAAAGATAGAAACCACACTCAACAATTTACTAGAACCAATCCAGGAAGTTGATAGTGATACATTACGTTCATTCATTTACAAGATCATCTCAGTGACACCTGAAAACATTGTCTTCTGTGTAGCAGGAACCAAGAATTATACCGATAAAGAATTCTCAGAAAATAGACATACTTTTGAAGCACTAAAACCTTTAGCAACAGGTACTTATCATAACGAAAAGTACGGTAAAATTATGAATTACAAAGTCGTTATTATCTAATTTTTTTTGAAGCAAAATATGTTGCGAAGATGAATAAAATCTGACTCATCGAAAAAAAGCCATCGAAACCTATGAAGGTCATCTGATGGCTTTTATTGACAAGAATGTCAAGCATTGTGTATTTCGGAACTTTCATTACCAGTGTTTAGATTGCTATGTGTAGATAAGCAGTTATCAGTCTTTATGCATTTTAACTGTATTTAACTTTTCTGATATCAAATCAATGTAGTTTTTGTATAATTCATTGACGATTTGATTCCACGATAGATATAGATCTCTGTAAGCATTATTACATATTTCCCTGTGTGATATAGCTTTACTAAATATGTCAATTATTTTTTCTGCATACATTTCAGGTGCATTGCTTGAGAGGTATCCATTTACTCCATCACAAATAGTGCTAGCTGTTACTGCTTTTTCTATAAATAAGGTAGGTGTATGCTGACTAGCTGCTTCAACCTGAACCAATGATGAAGCATCATATAATGATGGCAATAAGAAAAGGTCTGCTACTTTGTAGTAAGATGATAATTCAATTCGATCTTTAATACGACCTGTAAATATTGTGTTCTCATTAAGATTATTTAAAGTGACTCTTTTCTTCATAAAACCTTCATGTATTCCAGATCCAACAAAGATCATTTTAAATTTGAACTCTCTTTTCTTAAGAATCGTCAAAGAATCGATTAAAAAATCTACATTTTTGATTTTGTCTAAGCGGCCAACATATAAAAGCACTTTATCCTCATGCTGAATGTGATGCATCTTTCTCAAATCATTAGCCATCTGTTCATCTTCCAAGGGCAATAAGTCAGTCCCATTGCGGATGACTATAGGAAGACTTTTCGCACCATACTCGTAAAATACTCTTGCAATTTCATCGTTTACTGCAATGAGTCGATCGCATCTGTTTAATCTCCTCATCAATTCACCGATTGCGAGTTCACTGATAAATGCATTTTTACTACGCTCGTAGAAATCTTTTTTATACTGACTGTGCAATGTTGCGATAAGTGGAATATTATGCCTTTTTGCATAATTAATCCCATAATTACCTACTGAAAATGGACTGTGAATATGTATGATATCAAATTTTATTGCTTTCATGCTCTTTTCAAAAAAAGTATCAAAACTTGGAAACGAAAGCCTGTAATCCATCAGTGGCAATTTTATAGACTTTGTCCGTATAACCTTATATGCAAATTTATCAATGTTCTCTATTTCTCCATAATTAGGTGAAAAAACATAGACATCTGCGGTCAAAGATAGCTTTTTTGCATAGTTATCAACGACATTGACCACTCCATCAATCATTGGAAAAAATACATCTGTAAAAATTCCTATTACTAATCTTTGCTTCATATTCACCTGCTTCATCATATCTAAACTCGAATGTTTAAACCAATTGTCGATTCAAGCATTTCAACAACAGCTTTCATTCACTTTTTTTGTCTTTGAAATAATTCATGACATCGTCATATCCATAATGATAAATTCTTCTTGAGTGCATAGATGTAAAATCAAGTATTTTACCTAAACTTTTTGTTGATCGTATATCATGTATTCTAACATTCTTATACTTCTTTTTTTTCGATCGCAATGAGGATAATGCTGAAACAGTGACACAGATGATTTCATCACAACCGATATCAATTAGTGGTTGAACTGGGGTGTTATCGAAATACCCTCCATCCCTATATTTTTTATTGTTAGTGATAACAGGTGGAAACACTATGGGTATTGAGCACGAGGCAACAAGCGTATTGATTTGCATATTTTTATCTAGCTCTTTAAGTGGTACATACGATACTTGTGATTCTCTATGAACGTAATGCTTAATGGTAGACTTCAACAAGTCAGTAAATCCTTTATCAGTATCACCGGTTTCAGAGACTGCAATATAGATATCTTTATTTGTCAATAGTTCAAAATTCAAATACTCATTTAAATACTCATTCAACTTATTAATTGATAACAAACCATTATCAATTAATCTTAATCTCTCGTTCTTGATGGTCTTTATAATTGCAGTTTTTTCTCCCAGTGGCGCTTCTGGAACGTTGAACCAAATATCCATTGCTAAATCAAGTGAACCAATGGCTGCAAAAGTAACATTAACCGCTCCAATCGAAGCTCCAGAAAACGCACTCGCTTTTTGTAAAATGCCCAGTTCTTCAAGTGCTTTTAGCGCACCGATTTGATATGCTCCTCTTGCGCCTCCACCAGATAAACAAATTCCTAATTTATTCACATTTTTTTCCTTTCACAAACAATAGGTTTTCATCTCAAAATCTATACAACTTCTTGCGAGTTTGTTTATCAAAATGGATTGAAGTAATCAATAATTGAAGTCAGTATAGCTATTAAATATTAGTGCTGATCCCACTAAAAATTGTACGATTGATCTATAATCCGCCGTCGATCTACTGGTCAATTCATTACAAGGTGTTATTAAATGTGACAAGATTATATATAATCTCAGTCATTTCGTCAACGGATTCAGACTTTGAATTTTTAATCCATTCAACCACAACAGAAAACAGTGCACCTTCAAAAAACCGTGCTTTATATTTATCTTCCTTTTCAATATCAAATACTTTTTTCAATAATTTTGAAATTTCAGCTTCAAAGGACTGGAAGATAAGATATTCTAGGCTGTTGGTGATGAGTACTTCGATTAAATCGGAATACTCATTGAAAACTATGACCATTTTCTTAATCGAATGGAAAATTGGATTGTCATTATTCATGTCCGTTTCAAGATCCAACATTAAACGTTCATATATTTTTCGTCCTTGATCGAGCAATATATCTTCTTTCGAATCAAAGTTGCGGTAAAATGTCGGTCTTGCAACACCTGCTTCTTTTGTAATATCATCAATAGATATCTTTCTAAAAGCATTTTTTTTAAGTAAGAACATGAGTGCATTATATATCCACTCTTTGCTTCTAGTAACCTGTATGTTTTCTTTCATCAATTTTTCCTACCTACCTCTAAATGATCACCAATAAAAATCCCAATGCCTATCACGTCAGGACCGACATGTGCACCAACCACCGGAGTCGACGGTGATTCATACAGGTTTTCTAATCCGAGATTTTCTTTAATCATACTAACGAAATGAGCTTTCAGGTTAGGGTTCGCTGTATAGATTAAATATGCCTGATATGGACGATGATCGACATATTCTTCGACCAACGATGTGATTGAAGATAGGACGGATTTGATGGTTCGTTTGTTGCCAATTGAAACGATTTCCCCAGATTCTTGCACCTGTAACACCGGTTTGATATCTAAAAGTTTGCCTATGTAGCCCTTCGCATTGCTCAAGCGTCCATTTTTAACCAGATAGGTTAAAGAGTTTACTGCAAAATAGATGGTGTTCAAATGTCTCATGTCACTGAGTTTGTTTTCGATTTCTTCTAATGAAAAATCTTTGTCGATCATCTTTTTAGCTTCCAAAGCGAAAATACCTTCCGAAAAGCAGACCGTCTTCGTATCAAAGACCTTAATCTTTATTTTCCCTTCGAACTCCTTAGCAGCCATGATGCATGAGTTATAAGTTCCGCTCATCTTAGCCGATATGGTCACTACAAAAATCTCTTCAACACCTTCATCTAAGAATTTTTGAAAGATGTTCATCACATCGCCAACAGATGGTTGGCTGGTCTTTGGTAATAGTTCTTTATCGTTTTTAAGCATATCATAAAATTGATCTGCCTTTAGTGTTAATCCGTCCTCATACTCTTGACCTTTGATATTGATCTTAATACGCAATATCTCAATGCCATGTTCAAATGGATAATAATCTAATCCGCCTGTTGAAGTGTCAATCACGATTCTTTTTCTCATGGTTTCTCTACCTTTCTACTGCGATTCTTAATGATTCGATGACCACCAGTTTTATTCATCAGCAAACTGGATAATTCTTCAATCGTCTCGACAATGTAATCGGGATTTGAGTTTGCCAGAGCGTTTTTCGTCTCAAATCCCCATGTCACCGCGATCACTTCGATGGGAATTGATCGGCAAGCCAAGACATCTCGAATTTCATCACCGACGTAAATGGCGTCCTCGGGATCATATCCATGTTTTCGAAGCAGTTTCTTAATCTTGCGTTTTTTTCCTTTCATGCTAGCCTTCCCCTCAATGAAGGAGAATGTGTTGATATCATTATTTGATAATATTTTATTGATATTTGAAACACTATTTGAAGAAACGATGGCTAATTTAACCTTGCTTTCATTCAGGTTCACTAAGAGCTCTTTCATTCCTGAGATGATCGTGCAATCATCGACAAATTCAGATGCAATATCACGCGATTCTCTGTACAATTTAGGCAATTTATATATCGGAACACCTAAATCGAACAACCGCTTTAAACCTGGCTTCGTTTTTAATTCTCGAATTCCATCTTTGGATAGTTGTTTTAGTTTGTATCGTTTTGAAATTCGTTCATATATGAGTTCAGACTGATCGACATTGTTGCTCAAAGTTCCATCCAAATCAAAGATAATTATTTTTTTCACTGATTGCATCCCTCCTTCATGATATCCTACTATGCACGATCCTTAAACTGGAATATCTTTTTTTGTAAACCAAAGCGTGCCTACTGTAAAGCACATCGCTGAAATGAGTAACAGAATTGCAAAGTGCATGATGTAGGTGGATGACCCATCCAAGATTGAGGTCGTATTGAACAGCGTGATCATCGTGATGTTATTAAAGTATCCCATGGGCTCGATACCAATCCCCATGTTCATGAAGAGATCAGAACCAAACAACCCTAATATTTTAGATATGAAAAATACTAACGCTACACCTCCACCTAAAGAGATCGAATGCTTCGTATAGTTGAAAACCGCAGAAAACATGAACGTAATCGATCCCATGGCAACCGTGAATATGAATAGACCTAGGTTGAGCAACAGAACGTGGTCAATCGCTAATGAATTTTCGATGGTTAATGCTAAGATAACATCCACGATGGTTGTTAAGATAAACATCGCTACTAAAGACATGATGAAAAAGAACATTTGCGTGAACGCTATCTTGGATCGCTTGATCGAAGTGGATAAAACAAACGCCATGGATCCTCGATCAATTTGACTGGCAAACAATTTATTCCCAACTATAACCGTGTAGACCAAGGGCATCAGCACCGACACAACAGGATAAAAAATTGAGCTAACCAGAACATTTGAATCCATCGATGCAATGCCTGTCAAGATGTCAGGATTCAAACCGATCGCAGTAAAGAGTCCGTCGAGTGACAGCCCTGCGGATTCTAAGGCGATGATATATGGGATCAATATGTTTGGGTCTGCATCACCTGAAACCGTGACTAACCCCATAGCAAATTTGATAACGACGTAAAGCAAAATCAATGTCAGGGTTGTTGCTGTCCAAAGACCCCAATTCGCTTTGATGGATTGTTTCAATAATGGTATACTGATCATTTTTCGTTGTCCTCACTTATTTTTTTTAAAAAATACTTTTTGAGCGTGTATTTTACTTCTTTGATATATTTTAAATTGAATTGCGCTAATACCTTCATAAATTCGTTTACTTGAGCGTCTTTGATGTCGACGGTTACTTGCATATATTTATCATTTTTTGACGTTATGTAGAGATTCAAATTCACATAATTTTGATAATCTCTTTCGTCTTCAAATCCAACTTTGTATGTCTTTACTTCGTTGTGACGAATCTTTTTCATATCCACGATATCTAATACTTTCCCGTTATGCAAAAGTGCGACACGATCACATGTTTTTTCTACCTCTTCAAACACATGACTGCTCATAAATATGGTAGCACCTCTCTGTCTTGCCTCCATCAATACATCTACGAATGTTTCTCGCATGAGTGGATCAAGTCCGGTTGAAGGCTCATCCAGGATTAAAATATCCGGTTCAGCCATAAACGCTTGTACGATGGCCGTTTTTTGCTTCATGCCTTTGCTCATATGCTTTAGATTTGCTGTGGTGTCTAGCTTAAATTTATTGATTAAATACTTGGCGTATTCCATGGTTTTTAATCCCATCATTTCTGCTTGACTCTTCAAGAACGCATCCCCATCACCTATGTCGGGAAAAGCTATTTCGCCTGGCACATATCCAATATGTCTCATGATTTGAGTTGTGTCATAGTTCACCTCATGATCCATTATGTAGACACTTCCGCTATCCGGTCTGATAAAACCCATCATGTTTCTGATCGTTGTTGTTTTACCACTTCCGTTAGTTCCAACAAAACCAAAGATTTCACCTTTTTTCACTTCAAGATCGATGTTGAAAATACCTCGTGATAATCCATAATCTTTTGTCAGGTTTCTAATTTCAATCATGCTCATAGGAATGACTCAACCTCGCTATCTTTATAGTAATTTAGGAAATAGTCTTCGAGCGTAAATTGTGACTCTGAAAAATATTTCACCTGATTGTCAGAGACTTCCTTAATCAAACGATTTATCTCTTTATCGTTGATTGCTACTCTCACCTTCTTTTTAGTTTTATCGCTATAGATAATGTTCAAATCCGATTTCATAAATTGCTCATATCCTTTATCTTCCAAAAACTCAATTTTAAAGACTTTGTTTTCGTTATTTCTGATGATATCAGTCTCAATCGTTGAAATGATTTTACCTTCCTTGATAATCGACAATCGATCACAACAGGCATCCACTTCCTCAAATATATGAGTTGAAAGAAGGATTGTTTTCCCTCTTTTCTTCTCGGTTTTGATTAACTCGATAAATTTATTTTGCATGATAGGATCTAAGCCGCTGGTTGGTTCATCGAGTATCAAAATTTTGGGATCCGACATGAAGGCTGATACAATTGCCAGCTTTCTCTTATCCCCTATGGACATCTTTTTCATGCTCTGATTTGGATTCAATTCAAATAAATCCAGTAAGTAAGTAACCCTAGACTCTTCTGCATGCCGCATTTTTTTCATCATATCGATGAACTCAAGTCCACTCAGTCCGTCTGGTAGTGCAACCTCACCAGGAATATAACCGACTTCGCCCAATATCGAAGAGTAATCTTTCCAACAATCATTGCTGTTAATGGATACAGTTCCTTTATCGGGTTGAGAAAAACCCATGAGCATTCTTATTGTCGTGGTTTTCCCCGCACCATTGGGACCAAGAAAACCGAATACTTCACCCTCTTTAACTTCAAAGGATATATCAAAAACCCCCCGATTATATCCGAAATCTTTTGTCAGATTTTTCACTTCTATCATAAGCATATTCTCCTATCGTCATATTATTATCTGAACACAACTGGATGTTGTCATATCATTAATTTCAATTATAGCACTGACATGTTACATTTGCAACACTTTATACAATTGTTACATTTTTTGCCGTTTTTTTTATTGTATACTTGAATTTTTAAGTACTTTTTCAAGAAAAATATGTTGCGTAAGACAACCATTCAGACAAAAAAGGCCATTTTTTAACAAAAAATATGTTCCCACAATGGACGAAATTTGCACATATAGACAAAAAAAGCCATCGGATACCTATGAAGGTCATCTGATGGCTGATTTTTATAAATTTGAGTTAAAAATAGAGCGTTGTCAAGTATGTGTCAAGTATATAACAAGTGCTATTTTAATGAAAGCAACGTGATAGACTCTACATGATACGTTTGAGAAAACATATCCACTGGTTGAATCGGTCCAATCATATAAGTTCTCGATAATTGTTTTAAGTCTCGAACCAAGGTTTCTGGGTCACAGGAGACATAGACAACCCTCTTTGGTTTTAAAACTTGAATCGCTTTAACAAATTCTAAATCCAAACCAGCTCTCGGTGGGTCGACTACAATCGCGTCTAGTTTGGCTTTTTGTTCTACCAACGCTAAAATATAGTCTTTCGCATCCGCCGCGACAAATTCCACGTTTTTAATGCCATTGAGTTCCGCGTTTTTTACAGCACTTCTGACAGAATCTTTATTGATTTCAACCGATAATACTTTGGATACATGGTCAGATAACATCAGACCGATGGTACCAATGCCTGCATAAGCATCTAAAATCACATCGGTTTTCTTCGGTTGTAGTTTCTTTAAAACTTCGCCATAAAGGACTTCGGTTTGATGGGCATTGACTTGATAGAATGTTTTTGGACCAATCAAGAAGCGTTTGCCCATGAGGATATCTTCAATATACCCTTTGCCTGTGATGATTTTGGATTCATCCCCTAACACAATCGATGTTTTTCGTTCATTGATGTTATGGACAATTGAGGTGATATCAGGATGGGCCAAATTCAAATCTTTAACCAAGTTATTACGACCTGGAAAGATATTGGATGGGGTGACAATAACCACCAATATTTGTTTGGTTTGAAGGCTTCTTTTGACCAAAACATGGCGAATGATCCCAGTTCTTTTATCTTCATCGTAAGCTGGTATCTTATGTTTTTTCATCAACGCTTTGATGGTATTGATGATTTGATTCGATACTTTATCTTGGATATCACAGTCAGAAATATTAACGACTTTATGCGTATTTTCTTCATACAATCCCGCAACAATCTTGCCTTTGTGTTCTTTGAAAGTCATTTGGATCTTGTTTCGGTAGTTATAGGGTTCATGGGATCTGATTGGGTCCAAAATAGTGGCTTCTAATTGATATTTTTCACATTGTTCGATGATTTGTTGTTTTTTGAGTTCGAGTTGGTCAGCATAATTCATATGCATCAACTGGCACCCACCACAGGTATCATATTTGGGGCAGCGTACAGCAGCTCTTTTTGGGCTGTCGGATAGTCTTTTAATGACTTCAAAACCTTTGGTTGTCATATCGACTTGAACCTTTTCACCCAACAATACATTGGGGATACGGTAGGTTCTTTGGTCCATTTCGAGGATGCCGTAGCCGTAATTATCTATTTGTTTAATTTCGATGGTTTTCATAGGGGTCCTTTAAAGTTGAAGGATTTTTTCAATTTCAACTTTGATTTTTTCTTGTTGTGAATCCTTAAAATAGCTGATATCTAGGGTTTTTAGATGGTTCTTAATGGTTTGTTTCAAATAGGGTTTTTCAGAAATCCACCATTGAAACCCACTGATGACTTCGATGAGTGTTGTGAAGTAGGGCAGCTGTAAAAGTTCAAAATATTCGATGAGATACCCATCATAGTTATGATTATGGTCGTATTTTAAACTGTGTAATAATAGTCCAATCCCATAAGAAATATAGTTTCTTTTTGGGTGTCTAAGTAAAAAATAATAATCGATTTGAGGGATTTCATTTTCTTCTAATATTTCAACCAATTTCAAGTAGGCTGCATCCGAATATTTTTCATTTTTATCGTCTAAAGCTTCGAAAAGTGCTTGTGGGTTGAACACCATGTATTTCATAATCACTTCATCGCAGATGTCTTTGATGACTTCAATGGCTTCACGACTGGTTCTATCCACTTTAATCGAGGAAACACCAAAAATGGCGTTATTCAAACGCGATTTCGCTTTAAGAATGCTTTCTTGATCGGTGGTGTATAAACCCAAATAGGTGGGTGTGATGTCAAAAGCCAACATCACATCGACCGTGAGTTTAAATGCCGGTAAAGAAAACATGATGACTGGTTTCAATTTTGTTCGTTTTTCAACGTGAGCTAACAGCTCGTCGATGACCAGCTTTTGATCCACCGATAAAATTTGAAGATACTCTTCCATAAGGACTCCTAAAATGTAACGATATTTTTAAGGGGTTTTTGTGATAAGTAACGAGCGATGTTGTCCTCTAATAAATCATATAATCGTGACATCATATAAGGACTCGATGGGGCGGTGTGTGGGGTAATATACACATGATCCATATACCAGAGTGGTGATTCTTTTGGTAGTGGTTCAGGGGTCATGACATCGAGGCCTGCTCCTCGCAGTTTGCCTTGTTGTAAAGCTTCAATTAAAGCGTCTTGATCCACCACTTCACCACGACCAACATTGATGAGTACTGCATCTTTCTTCATCCATGAGAATTTTTCGCGATTCATTAGCTTTTGGGTATATTCATTGAGTGGTAATGTGATGACCACATAATCGCTTTGTTGTAAAAGCTGTTTTAAGCCATCCTCACCTGTATAGGTTTCATCAAACACAGGATTAGGAAAATCGGATTTACGGTAAGTGATCATTTTCGCGCCGAAAGATTTTAAGCGAATTGCAGCTGCGTTCGCGAGCGATCCTGAACCTAAAAATCCGATGGTTGAGCCATAAATTTCAGGTTCAAATCGGTGTGGTTTCCAAACACCCTCATCCATTTGATGGATGTATTTTTTTACATTACGATTGATGACGAGTATTTTCGTAACGATGTCTTCTGCAATCGTAATGGCGTAGACATCTTTCGCATTGGTGAACATTATGTTTCTTTGTTTTAAACTTGTTTGATCGACTTGGTTGTAGCCAACCATTAACGATTGAGCCCATTTCAATTTGGGTAATACCGATAAATTGTCCTTGTTTAAAAAATGAGGAGACACAATCGCTACCTCAATGCTTGGATCAACCATGTCCACGAATTGAAGTTCGGGGAACCGTGCTTTTAACTGCTCGATGAACGTGGTTTCTAAAATACGGGGTTGGATGAATATTTTCATATCTTTCACCTACTTTTTGAGTTTGACGAATAAGAAGATGAGTGCCGCTGGCCAAAAGAAAATAGCCAACACTACCAAGATGATGATGTCTTGATCGGTTAAGCTGGATTTACTGGATGAGTTTTGGGTTTGTTTGGGTTCATCTTTGTAGAAATCGTCTGAATCATTGGATTCCACATGAACTCTTCTCGTGGTATGACCACAAAATGGACACGTGTCTTGATCATCATAATACTTGTTTTTACATTGACTACATTCGATCTGTTTGATTTCTCTCATTGATTTAACCTCTGTCCTTCTATTATAATCTTAATATGAGTATATCATATTAGGCATCAAATGGGTATGTATCTTTAAAAAAATCTATAAAATAAAGGGGTTATGACACATGAATATTGGATTTATTGGCATTGGCATTATGGGTTTACCGATGGTCAGACATTTAAAAAAATCTGGACACGACATCACGATTTATAATCGTACCATTGAAAAGATTCTACCGTTACAGTCGGAGTTTAAATTAGCCTATTCGATTGAAGAACTTGTAAAGGATAAAGCGGTGGTTTTTACCATTGTCGGTTATCCTAGTGAAGTTGAGGCGGTCTTATTAGAAGCATTTAAATACGCCAAACCAAAGACCATCTTCATCGATATGACCACCTCGTCTCCAGTGCTTGCGAAAAGATTAGCTAGCATTGGAGCAGAGCACCATTTTGTGGTCTTGGATGCCCCAGTTACCGGTGGTGACATCGGTGCGAAAAATGGTACCTTATCGATGATGGTTGGTGGTGATGAAGCTACCTACTTATCCGTAAAACCGCTCTTAGAAACCATGACATCCAGAATCACTTATATGGGTTTAGCTGGTTCAGGTCAATATGCAAAATTAGCGAATCAAATTTGTATCGCTTCGAATTTAATGGGGGTTGCAGAAGCCATTACTTTCGCAAAAGACCATGGATTAGATCCTAACGCTATGTTGCAAGTCATTGGGGCTGGTTCTGCTGCTTCGTGGCAAGCCATCAACAATGGACCAAAGATGATTTCAGGGGATTATCAACCTGGTTTTTACATCAAACATTTTCTTAAGGATTTAACACTGGCTTTTGATTCAATGGTAACCCCATTACCCAACCTAACACAGGCCAAAAAAGTGTATGCTTGGTTAGCTGTATCTTATCAAGATTCAGGAACTCAGGCCATCATTGAATATTACTTACAACAGGTCATTTAGTACAGAACAAAGAGTTGATAAATCACCCTTTACAGAATGATTTGATTTCCTCTTAACGATTTAACTCGTCTTATTTAAAGCGACTACACACCAAATAGGTATGTACGCTTAGGTGTGTTCACAC
>DJWH01000119.1 GCA_002441525.1 Acholeplasmataceae bacterium UBA6235
TGACTTCCTTTATCTAATTTTTTGTGTTGTACACAAGAAATCATGAAATCGTTATCATAGATTTATGTCTTTACTGCTCTAGTGTGATAAAGTATAATGGGTGTAGAAAAGGCAGGTAACTAACAATGAAAAAATGGATTTTATTCGTTCTTATTTTAACAAGTGGTGTATTACTCTCCGCTTGTCAGAACACCAAAACAGATTTAGAGTATATCACTGATAAAGGGACATTCGTCCTTGGATATACGGACTTTCCACCGATGGGCTTCCTAGAAAATGGGGAACCTACTGGGTTTGATATTGAGATTGCGAAACTTGTATTTGAACGTATGGGCGTCAAATTAGAGTTCCGTTACATCGACTGGGATGCGAAAGTGGTTGAATTGAAATCACGTCGTATTGACGCGATTTGGAATGGGTTAACCATTACCGACGAACGCAAATTAGAAATGACGTTTTCCAAACCTTATTTCGATAATAGCTTAGTCATCATTTCGAAAACAGGTTCGAACATCAATACCATCGCTGATTTATCAGGTAAAACGATTGGTGTCGAAACCAGTTCTTCTGCAGATATTTCTGTGGGTAAAAATACCACCATCTTAAATTCAGTCGATGAAGTCAAGAAATACAACACATCATCCGAAGCGGTCTTAGCGCTGAATGCAGGATTAGTGGATGCGGTCGTCGTGGATGTGATTTATGCTAGATATGTCGTTATGAAAAACAACAATACCTATCAAATCGGTACTGAAATCATTGGTTCTGAACAATATGGGATTGGTTTTAGATTGGGTGATGAAGCACTACGCGATCGTGTGGATGACATTTTAGATGAACTATACGCAGAGGGCTTAATCCAAACGATTTCTCAAAAGTATTTTGGCGCAGACTTATTTATTAGAGGCTAATGGATTACATCATTGAGGTATTACTATACTTACTACAAGGGTCGAAAACAACCCTTTTAGTCTTTTCTATGACCCTATTGTCGATACCTCTAGGCTTGTTATTAGCGGTCATTCGAAAACTCAATATTGGCATTGTGAATCGTTTATTGGATGGGTATACTTGGATCATTCGTGGGACCCCATTACTTTTACAACTCTTTTTCGTGGTGTATGGTTTACCGATTTTATTCGGAAGTATCTTCTTAATCGATGAGATTTATGGCGCGATATTCACATTCATCATCAACTATACTGCCTATTTTGTTGAGATATTTAGAGGTGGGATGAATGCCATACCAAAATCTCAATACGACGCGTCAAAAGCCTTGTCTTTATCCCCGTATCAGATGTTTCGACATGTGATATTACCTCAAACCATTCATAAAACATTGCCATCGATTGCGAATGAAATGATTACATTGGTTAAAGACACGGCTTTGGTCAGTGCGGTTGCGATTTCCGATATCTTACGGAACACCCGTGAAACGGTGAGTCAGGATTTTAGAGTCGAAGCGTATTTTGTTGCGGCATTGCTCTATTTGGTGATGACCTATGTCATTGTATATATATTCAAACGGATTGAAAATAGACGTTTGGTTGCGTATGGGGTGAACTGATGTTACTAGAAACGAAAAACCTATCCAAAAACTTCAAACAAGTTCAAGCCGTTAAAGATGTCAGTTTTGGACTGGATGCCGGTGAAGTCTTAAGCATCATTGGTCCTTCTGGGTCTGGCAAAAGTACGTTATTAAAACTGATTGCGAATCTGGAACAACCAACCGAAGGGGACATCTATATTTCGGGTCAATCCATCCAATCTGCGGATAAAAAAACCAAACGTGCTTTGTATCAATCGATGGGATTCATCTTTCAAGATTTCGCGTTATTTGAACACTTAACGGTTAAAGAGAATTTAGAACTCGCACCGAAACTGGTGTATAAAAAAAATCAGGACAGTATTTCAAAAGAAACCGATCGTTTATTAAAACTGGTAGGACTAGAAGATAAAATCGATGCGTATCCGATTACCCTATCGGGTGGTCAAAAACAACGGATCGCGATTGCGAGAGCTTTAGCAACCTCCCCAAAAATACTTTTATTTGATGAACCTACCTCTGCACTTGATGTTAGGTCGATAGATGATTTGGTTGATATCATTTTAAAACTCAAAAAAGCTCAAATTGGTATCTTAATCGTGACACATGACCTACGTTTCGCAAAATTAGTGTCCTCTCGATTGCTTTTTATGAAAAATTCGAGTATCATTTTCAGTGAAAACATCCAAAATATAGAAAATTTTGAACAAATATTTGATGATTTTCTGAAGTGAGGTCCATTTATGTCGAAACTGAAGAGTCCAATGAACGATGTTTTACTTGAAAGTATTTTAAAATTAGAGTCACTTGAAGAAGCATATGCGTTCTTTGAAGACTTGTGCACCATCAAAGAAGTCGATGCGATGGCACAACGTCTTCATGCAGCTCAGTTGCTTTTACAAGGGAAAACGTATGAACAAATCATCCAAGAAACCCACATCAGTTCGACGACCTTGAGCCGTGTTTCTACCTGTGTTCGATATGGGACAGGCGGTTATGCACGGGTCCTCATTAAACAAAATAAGAAGTAGACTATGAACAAGCCCGAATCCAGGGCTTTTTTTTTCGAAATTTCATTTTATAATATAAACATATGTACTATACTAAATATAGTTAATCTATTCGAGGTATAACACAATGAAAAAATCATTATTAGGTTTGATTCTTGTTTTATTTTTGTCTGGGTGTTCTGCGATAACTGTAGGGCTATATGGTGACGAACTCAATGAGAAAATCCAAACATTTGAAAGTGCAGTAAATCAGTATACTTTTAGCATGACTGGGACCACTGAGTTTTCATACAATACTCTTACAACAACAGAAGAAGAAACCATCACTGGTGAATTCCAAACGGATCCATATTATATAAAGTATACGGACAAAACTGGTGACTATATCCAAACCAAAATCGATGGGGAATTACATACCTACCAAGTCAGTTTATCCTCTCATGAAAAACATTTTTATGTCGAAATAGACCAAACCGATGATGCTGTAGGTAAAATGGAAATTAAAACCAAAGCATTGAAGATTTCAAAGAAGAACGGAAACCATTACGTTCTAAGTGGTGAATTGGAAAACTTTTTTTCAGATACCGATTTAGAACAAATTTATGATACTTTAATTCGACTATATCCAACCAAAAAAGGGGATTATCGAATCCATCCAACCATGGATATTCGCTTTTCAGACATAGAAATGCATTATGTGTTATCTTTTGAGTTCACGTTTGAAAATAAAACACTTCAATATCGATTGGAAAGTCAGTTCACACAAGCAACCATCGATGTGTTGGATGTGAAGGATACCACTCGATTTTTCCCACTACCAAGTATCGATTTTCCAGTGATGATTGATGCATCATCGCCGATTTACCATAATGGTTATATATCTAAAAATGGCTATTATAAGGTTTATTTAGAACCGGGGAATTACTACATTGAATCCAGCAAACCGTTGAGAAATTCGAGGATTGAACTGGTGAGTTTATCAATGCCTCATACCTATTATCCAACTTTTCCTACCAGTACAGATATCACTGACTATATAGGGTTCATTCAGTCCATTCCAACCGCTGGCTATTATTATTTGTATGTCGATTTTGAGTTTTCGGACTTAACCATTGAAATTAAAACCCTCGATGAAGACAGGCTTAACTTAGAAACACCAGAACTCATTATCAATTCACCAAGTACGTATACATTTGAACAAACCACCACATTTGATTTCATAACCATTCAATTGGATTTTCCAATCGGTTCTGAAATCACCCTATCGAGTCCATTTTCGATTTATGTGATTTATCCGTCAAGCAATCCATTGTATTATGATTTTCACAAAGTCGATTTTCAGGGCACTACTTTGACCCAAACAGAATCATCCATGATTGTATATTTATATGCGAGTGATATGCCCTTTGATTATCCTTTTGACATTATCGTGACTACCCCTTAAATGGTTTTATGTTGATTGTGTTTGACATCTTTGTTAGTTTAGATTATCCTATCTTTGGGAATGAAGTACTCCCATAGTCTAAGGACTTAAACCGCGTTCGCTGATGACTTCTACAACTTTTTTGGTTGTGGGAGTTTTATTTTTTTGGAGGTTCTTATGTTATTATCCTTAGGTTTACTTTTACTCATGGGCTTGGTTTTGGCCGCCTTATTCAAAAAAATCCAGTTACCAACCCTGATTGGGTTTATTATAACAGGGATTGTTTTAGGACCACATGTTTTGAATCAAATGGATTCGAATCTATTGTTGATATCCAGTGATTTAAGGACATTTGCCTTGGTCATTATCCTCATTCGAGCAGGTTTATCACTGGATATTCATAAAATCATTAAACAGGGTAGAATCGCCATTTTACTGACTTTTTTACCTGCGACTTTTGAGATTGTTGGTTCGGTTTTATTCGCACATTTTATGCTGGGTTGGACATGGTTAGATGGGTTCATCTTAGGGACGATTTTGGCAGCTGTATCGCCAGCGGTCATCGTGCCACGAATGCTTCATTTGATAGAACGAAAATACGGTTCGAAACACGGTATTCCGGATATGGTGATGGCAGGGGCGTCTGCCGATGATATTTATGTCATTTTGTTATTCACAATTGGTATATCTATATATCAAACCGAGACATTTCAAGTGGTGGATGTTGTTTTTTTACCACTTAAGGTCATCTTAGGTGTGGTCTATGGCTTATTGATGGGAAAAATGCTGGTGATCTTTTTCAAACAGGTTCATATCAGGGATACCATTAAAGTGTTGATCATCATAGGGCTTTCTTTGCTGCTCATCTCTTTAGAAGACAACTTGTATTATTCAGGATTGCTCGCGATTGTTTCTTTAGCCATGATGATTTATCAAGACTATCCGATACTGTCTAGTCGTTTGTTGAAAAAATACGAGAAGATTTGGTTGTTTGCCGAAATGTTGTTGTTTGTTTTGGTCGGTGCAGCGTTAGATATCTCTGTGATACCAACCATCGGGTTCATTGGTCTAGGGTTAATCGTTAGCGTGCTGATCATTCGTTTATTGGGTGTTTGGGTTTGTACGATTCAATCGAATACCACAAAGAAGGAAAAACTGTTTATGGTTATTTCCTATATACCAAAAGCGACCGTTCAAGCATCCATTGGTGCGATACCCCTCGCTTTAGGGATGGCAAAAGGTACTGAAATACTGGCCATCGCCGTGATGGCGATTCTCATCACCGCGCCAATTGGTGCGTTACTTATCGACCAAACACAATACCGCTTATTAGCTATTGAAAACACCTAAAATACACACCCCATATTCAAAAAACGAATGGGGTGTTTTTATTTTTAAAAATTATTAAAAAAAACCTTAAAACCGAATGATTTATCTTTACTTTTACAAGCGCTTGAGTATAATGAAGCTGGATATTTAATAGAGACCAAAGGTGACCTATTTCAAACGATGATTATAATCCAATAAACACCCTTGTTTAGCGGATTAATCGGTGCGATCATCACAAGGATTTGGGTGCCGTTTGATGCATATAAAACGACTTTAATAGTAAAGGGGGGGACCACACATGCAAGCTAAGAAACCAGCACCACAACCAGTTAAACCAGCAGCTCAACCAGCAAAACCTGCACAACCAGCTAAGCCTTCAACAGCGAAACCAGCACCTAAAAAATAATTAGGTCAACATCGGTCTAGAAAAGACCACCATTGTCAACACCATCGACAAGTCATGTGAGTAAGTTCAATCTTATTCACATGTTTTCATTTTTATAGATACTTGGATGTTCAAACCTAGTTGAAATATTGTCGGTTTGGTGGTACGATGTTAACTGTAGCTTTGAAATTCAAAGTATTGAAGGAGAACATCGTATGATTATTGTTAAAAAAGTCGAGTTATGGACACTGGTTGTTTCACTGTTTTTAAGTTTATTTGTGTTGTACACACCCAAACCAAAAATGTCTGATGGTTCGTTTTCAGCGGTACGTGCTTTAGAGCACATCGAGGTAATCTCAAGAGAACCCCATTCCGTGTTTGACCCAGTAGCTCATGAAGCGGTCAGACAGTATATTAAAAACACCCTGATTGATTATGTGGGTGCAGGGAATGTTACCGAATATAATTACACCAAAGAAGAACTCAACGAAGGCACAGACTATGACATTAAAAATGTTTTAGGGGTCATTCCTGGGGAAACGGAAGTAGGCATCATGCTGGTGGGCCATTATGATTCACGCGGACACATTGGTCGTTATGGTGAACTCGGTCGTTCGTATGGCGCTGCTGATGATGGCTACGCTTTAGGTACGATGTTAGAAATCGCCTATTTATATAAAGATGCTAACCCTAAAAACAGTATTTACTTCTTATTTACGGATGCAGAAGAGACAGGTCTGTATGGGGCGAGAATGATCTCGACTGAAACCGAATTGATGGACAAGATTGGTTTTATCATCAATATCGAGGCCAGAGGTGTGAGTGGGGCAGCTTACATGTTTGAAACCTCATCCAATAACCTCAAAGTCATCGATTTTTATCGAAAAGCCAATTTGCCGGTATCTTATAGTCTCGCCACTGCGGTTTATCAAGTGATGCCAAACTATACCGATTTTACGGAATTTCTTTTGATTGACAAACAAGGCATCAATTTCGCCGTTTTAGAAGGGTTATCGCATTACCATACCCCACTGGATAATTATTTAGAAGTTAACGTGTCATCGATTCAACATTATGGTGAACAAATCGAACCACTGGTTAAAGCGTACGCGATGGATGAAGCCTACGGGGATGTCGATTACTTTGTTTCGAACCAGGATGCGGTATTCTTTACCTTGTTCGCGAACGTCTTCGTTTCATACAGTGAAACACTCGCCAACATCATGCATATCGTAACCTTATTGTTATTCATAGGTTTGGTTGTGTGGTTATACCGTCAAAAAGCCGTTGAACAGGGCAAGGTCTTACATTATACCACCCGATTCTTATTGGTATTTGTGGGCTTTATTGTGGTCGCATATGGTTTCGCACAATTGATGGCACTCTTTGGTAGAACCCCATTTTCACTCACGTATGTACGAATGAACGGGTCTGAATTACCAACCTTGTTATTCATGATTTTGTTGATTGGGATTGGATATCAATACTATACTGTAAAAGTAAACACCCTTGAAAAGATGCATGCCTTCCTCATTTTCGGGATTGGATTCCATCTGTTATTGGCTTTGATCACAGGGTTTGTTTTATCAGGTGCATCTTTCTTATTCTTCGTGCCAGCCCTATTAGGTGTGGTGTCACTTTATGTTTCAAAAACGGATTATGTTTGGGTTAAACATGGTGTTTATGGCTTAACCACGGTCGTTTCTATATTATTAATCGTACCGATATTATATTCATTTTTCCTCGCACTCACCGTGGGGGGCACACCGATTTTGGTTGCGTTACTATTCATCCATTTGACCGTTTTATTACCAGTATTTAAATTACATTTAGGACTTTCCAACTAAGGTTACGATTTGTAACCTTTTTTTACTGGTAAAAGGAAACCGATTTCATTATAATATATATGTATTCAAACGAGGTGTTTTTATGAAATCTTATTTAGAACTGTTTAAACCATTGGAAATGAAACCACTCCAAGGGTTAAAAGACCTATCCCGAATCGCCGCGACGGAAGGGATTGTCTTATTAAAGAATGACAAAAATGTATTGCCACTCCAAAACGTTAAGATCAATGTTTTTGGACGTATTCAAACCAATTACTACAAGAGTGGTACAGGTTCAGGCGGTTTGGTGAATGTGGACTACACCACATCCATCCTAGAAGCCTTACTGGAAAACCCTTTGGTTGAACTCAATAAAACCTTGGTCAACACGTACATGACTTGGGAAAAAGAACACCCATTCAATGCCGGTTCTGGCATGTGGGCGAGTGAACCATGGAGCCAAATCGAAATGACATTATCTGAAGAAACCTTACAACAAGCGAAGGATTTTTCCGATATCGCTGTGGTTTGTATTGGTAGAACCGCTGGTGAAGATAAAGACAATTCGTTATCCAAGGGGTCGTACTATTTATCCGACTTGGAATCTGAGATGATTCAAAAAGTATCCTCGACGTTCAAAAAAGTGATCGTCGTTTTAAACGTCGGTAACATCATCGATTTATCATTTATGGATCAAAACCCAATTCAAGGGTTACTTTATGTTTGGCATGGTGGCCAAGAAGGTGGTCGTGCCGTATCTGATATCCTAACCGGCGTGTTTACCCCATCGGGCAAACTACCTGATACGATAGCTTATCGCGTTGAAGATTACCCATCGACCGCTCATTTTGGTGGTCATGATGAAAACATCTATACTGAAGATATTTACGTTGGATACCGCTATTTTGAAACATTCAAACCAGAAGCCGTTAGATATCCGTTTGGATTCGGCTTGTCTTATACGACATTCGATTACCATGTGCGCCAAACCACCCGTGATTTTGAATATGAAATTGATGTAAAAAATACCGGCAATTATGCGGGAAAAGCAGTCATTCAAGCCTATATCAAAGCCCCACAAGGGTTATTGGGCAAACCAGCCAAAGCCTTGGTTGGGTTTGTTAAATCAGCCCTTTTACAACCAGGTGAATCCGATACCGTATACATTCAATTTGATAAATACGATTTCGCATCCTATGATGAAGTCGGTTTAACGGGTAAAGCGTCCACTTACGTGCTAGAAAAAGGGTATTACCAAGTGACACTATCTACCGATGTTAAAACCGATATCACGTTCTTTGAATTTGAAATCCCAGATACGGAAATCATCGATACTTGTTATGAGGCACTGAGACCGATCAAACCGTTCAATCGATTGAAAGCATCTGTTCAAAATGGAAGATTCATTGAAAGTTATGAACCGACACCGATTAGAACCTATAAAATCAAAGATCGTATCGAAAACAATTTACCAAAAGAAATTCAACATACGTGTCTAGAAAAGCGAAACCTCATCGATGTCTATCAACATAAGGTGTCTTTAGACGCATTTGTTTCCCAGTTGTCACTGACTGAACTTGCAGAACTGGTGAGAGGTGAAGGCATGTCTTCACCAAAAGTCACCCCAGGTACCGCATCCGCGTTTGGTGGTGTGACTGAAAAACTACAAGCTCATGGTTTACCAATCGCGTGCTGTTCGGATGGTCCTTCAGGGATTCGTATGGATTCAGGCATGCCATCGACATCATTGCCTAATGGGACAGCACTCGCTGCAACCTTCAACACCAACTTATTAGAAAGCTTATATTATTTGATTGGTATCGAAATGTTATCCTATCAAATCGATATTTTATTGGGGCCAGGGATGAATATCCACCGTCACCCATTGTGTGGTCGAAACTTTGAGTATTTCTCAGAAGACCCGCAACTCACTGGCGATATGGCATCAGCCATCATTGCAGGTTTACAAGCCGCAGGGGTTACAGGCACCCTTAAACACTTAGCCGCGAATAACCAAGAATACCGTCGTTTTGACGCCGATTCGGTGGTATCTGAACGTGCTTTAAGAGAAATCTATTTAAAGGGTTTTGAAAAAGCAGTTCGTAAAGCGCATGCGAAAGCCATCATGACTTCCTATAATCCAATCAACGGGATTTGGGCAGCTTCCAATTACGATTTAAACACCACCATCGTCCGTAAGGAATGGGGCTTTAAAGGCATCATCATGACCGACTGGTGGGCGAAGATGAACGATGAAACCTCAACAGGGGATAAATCCAATACCCGTGCGATGATTCAATCTCAAAACGATTTATACATGGTCGTTGTGGACGCGTTAAACAACTCGATGAATGACAATACCATGGCGTCCTTTAATGATGGGTCGCTTACCAAAGCAGAAGCCCAAAGGGTTGCGAAAAACATTTGTCTTTATTTGATGGATTCACCATCGTTTAGACGTTTACACAACATCGAATATCGTTTCAAAGCCCCACACCACTTTACCCCACTCTTAGATGATATTAAAGTCAATGGTGAGTCCATCGCGAACTTCAACCCATTGATTGGACATTATGTGGTCAAAGCGAAGAATCATTTTTCTATTGAAGCTGTGAGCAGTGAAAAACACCACATTCAAATCAAAAAGAACGCCAACACGACGATGATCATCGTCAATAATGGCGTCGAACAAAATACGTATGTGGTAACCAATATTGAACGCATTAAGACCAGTGAATCCATCGCCGATAAAGTCGCGATGAACAAGGTGGTTAAGGTCAATACCGAGGCTTGGGGTAAAACCAAACTGGACTTAACCCAACCACTCTATCAAAATGACGGGGTTCATTTGAACAATGGCCAAGTGAGTTTTGATAAAGATGGCTTGATGAGTTTTGGTTTAGATGTTGCACAATATGGTAAATATATCGTTGAATTATCGATTTCTAGCAATCAAAGCAGTTTGGCTCAAATGCCAATATCGATTTTACTGGGGGATACCGTCGCATCGACGTTAACCACCAATGGTACCGATGGTAACACCATCCATATTTCGACCCAAATCATCATCAATCAAGGCAAGTTCTTATTCTCATTGAAAGCCTTAAGAACTGGATTGACCATTTCAAGACTTGAATTGGTACGTCATCAATAAAACAAAATTTGTAAAAAGCACCGTTTTTGGATAAATGAGTGCTTTTTTCTTAATAAATGTTATAATTAGTTATATATTATGTATAAAGACATCACAGCGATGTTTTTTGAAGTATGTCAACACAGATAAACATCTTTTGAATGAGGTACCACACTTATGGGTCGTTATCGTATACGCTTGGCCATCATTTTTACAACCTTGTTTCTAATCCTCTCCATCATATTGGTGCTTTTTTACATGTCGATTACACGAAACTTCATATCGTCTCGTGCGGAAGAATCCTTTAGAACCTATAATTTAGGGATATCGACACGCGTTGAAGTAACCTTAAATCAGACCTATGACACGTTCAAGGAAATGGTCGATGAATACCGCGATCAAAGTCTAAATCCAGTCATTCAATTAAACGCACTCGATGCTTATGACCTCGTGGTTGAAAAATCCAATACAGGTTATACCGTCAATGGTACATTTTATAGCTACTCCTTTAGATACAATGACACGACCTATTATGATCAAAACATCAGCGTATACCCACTCAGTTTGATTTTAGATGGGTATTCTACCACCACCAATTACGTCGCGTTTGAGTATGACAATGTGGTTGCATTAATCGATGCACAAACCTATTTTAATACCATTGTAGAGCCGTTTAACGTTCTGAAATATCGCTACGTCGTATTTCATAGAGATGGGTATACATTCCTAGATCAAAAAGGCGATATGGATACCTTACAATTTGGGGACGCATTCATCGATGGTGAACGTAACGCATTTTTCCAAGGCATCAACGGTGACGATCAAACTGCCGGTGTAGGCCAATACACGATGTTTGATGAACCGACCTTTTTCGCTTATTCTCAGATGCAAACCCTTGAAGGTGAGGGTGGCATCTATTTTGGTCAAATCATCAATTATTACGATTTGTTGGAATCCATGGCATTTTTAACCAACAGTTTGATGTTCGCATTCATCATCATCATGATCGTGTTCATCTCAAGTATGTTCGCTGTTTATCGTATTTTGGATTCAAAATCAGAAGACATTGAATCGGCGAGACTGATTCATTACTATGTCAAACCATACATTTTAAAAGTGAATGGTAAAGGTAAAATATTCTTTTATAACGCGAGCTTTAAACGCAATATCCGTAATTTTAAAAAGTACAAATCTGTCGATGACATCCCGCTAAGAGATGGTGGCACAGAAGCGTTTGAAAAACTGAAAAAACAAGAACCGTTTGTTGCGAAATTCGCCGTACCAAGCGGCGAAATCTATATCCGATTCATCCCGGTTCGCTACGCATTGACCTATGCGTTGGTCGGTGATGACATCACTAAATTAGAAGAAACCTATAAATATCACCGCGAAATCGCATTTTACAATAACATCACCAATGAACCGAATATGAACTATATGAAGGCCGATGTGAAAGCCCTCGTCTCCGATGAAAAACGCTTTAAACATCGAAACGCTTTGGTCATCTTTGGGATTTTTAAGTATGGTGATATCACCAAGGTCATCGGTGAAAAACTGTCGGGTGAAGTACTGATTTATGTTGCGAAAACCGTCAAAGAAACCTTACAAGATTATCAAGCCTCCCTATACCATATTTCATTTGACCGTTTCGGTATATTGTTTGAAAATCTATCCGCCTACGATCAAATTGAAACATGGGGCGATCGTTTGACTGAAGCCTTTGAAAAACCCATTGATGTGGATAAAAACAAATTCGTCTTACAATTTAGAATCGGTCAGTTCAACATCGATAGCGATGAATATGTATCGATCAATGAAGACCAAGTCTACGATAACGCGATTTTAGCCCTCAACCGTGCGGCTGCGTTCCACTCACAAAAACCAGTGGTCTATGATATTACCTTCGGACAAAGCTTATCGCGTCGCCAAGTCATCGAAACCGATATGATGACCGGGATTGAACGCCATGAATTCGTCATGTATTTACAACCTCAATACCACATCAATTCGGAAAGAATCGTTGGTTTTGAAGCTTTGGTGCGTTGGGATAACCCGAAATATAAACTCGACTCTCCATCTGAATTCATTGAAATCGCCGAAAATAACAATATGATCATTGATATTGGTCGTATCGTGATGAACGAAACCTTCAAACTTGCGAAAGAACTTGAAGATTACAACATTAAGATTTCGATGAACGTTTCACCGGTTCAAATATTACAAGCCGGATTCGTCACCGAACTCGTCAACGCTTATCAACAATATGAGTTAAAAGAACATGCGATATCGATTGAAATCACAGAAACCTTCTTAATGACCTCGTTTGATATCATCATTGAAAAACTCAAATTGTTACAATCTAGAGGTTTTGATATCCATCTAGATGACTTCGGTACAGGTTATAGCTCCCTCTTATACCTCAAAGAATTGCCAATCAACGCAATTAAAATTGATAAAGAGTTTGTTAAGCACTCCACCGCAGACAAACACTCGCGCGCGATTATTAATATGATTATCTCGCTCGCGAAGAACTTGGACCTCGACATTATTGCAGAAGGGGTCGAAGATGAAAAGCAATTTAAATTCTTACAAAAGAGTGGTGCCGATATCATTCAAGGGTTCTACTTAGGTAAAGCCATGAAATATGAGGATGCAATTCAACTCCTTAAAGACTATAATATTAATAGAACTGCATCATTGACAAGAAAGAGGTAAGTTTATGGAAAATATGAGTCCAACCTTAGCCGTCATATTGTTGTTATTCTTGATGATTGTGACTGCCGTTGCTGCGTATTTCCTCTATGTAAACTGGAAATATTCAGAACAAAAATGGAAAGAAGAAAAATCCATTTTGGTCGAAGGCATCATCTCTCGATCTGCCATGAATAGCATGATAACAAATTATATATCCAAAATTGGTAAGGACAATATGTTCTCACTCGTTTACATCGATATTGACCGTTTTTCGGAAATCATCCAAGCCTTTGGTGAAAAAGAAGCGAATAAGATGATTGAAAAAATCACCAAACGTATTCGTGGGGTTTTACCTAAAGAAGTCAAAGCGTCTCGATTTGAAAATGACATCTTCGTGGTATTTATGCCGATGGAATTTGACCAATCGGATGCGGTAGAGTTCTCGAGAAAGATTCAAGAACAAATCAATGAAACCATCACATTGTTTGGTTCAACCGATGTCAACTTAACTTCATCGATTTCGATTGCTTACTATCCGATGCATGGTGAAAACACGAAATCCTTATTGAATTCATTGAAATTAGCGAACTATACTGTGAAGAAGACCGGTGGTAACGCCATTCGTCTATACAGCGAAGACATGAGCGAAACCGAAAGTGAATTCTTAGATTACTACTATCAAATTAAAAATGCGATCGCGAAAAAAGAATTCTTACTATATTATCACCCAATCGTGAATATCCAAACCAAAGAAGTTTATGGTGTTGAAGCCTTATTGAGATGGAACCACCCAGAACATGGGTTGTTATCCCCATTCAAGTTCATCAACATCATGGAACAATCCGGGGACATTTATTGGGTTGGTCTATGGGGTCTTGAATCACTCATCAAGAGTTATTATGAATTCAAACAAAGCTTCCCGAAAGCCAACATCAAGTTCACCTTCAACATCAGTCCTAAACAGTTGATGAATGAAGCCTTGGCGGTTGACTTCCAACGCGTATTAAAGAAATATAAGATGAATGCGGAAAACATCATTCTTGAAATTGTTGAATTCGCATTATTCGATCGACATAACGTGGTATTACAAAACATTACGCAGTTGAAAGCCTTGGGCTTCCAATTCGCAGTCGATGGCTTCGGTCTAGATTACGCTACATTGGCGAAACTAGAATCGATGCCACTAGATACGATCAAACTATCCAAAGAGTTCTTGAATGAAGAACACTCTTACGTTAAATCCAGATTCGTAACCTTGCTCGTTGAGTTTGCTGAGAAGAACCAAAAGACGATCATCTCAGAAGGTATTGAAAACGAACAAATGTTACAAACCATTGCTGGCTACAATATTCATATCGTTCAAGGGTTTTACTTTGCCCGTCCAATGTCATTTGAGAATTTGAAAACATACTATAAAGAAACCGATTTATCCAAACTCATCCAATTATAAAAAAAATATTTCAAAACTGTTGACATTCTTTTTTATCGGGTGTATATTATAGGTGTAGTAAAATTCAAACTAATGTTAAAGGCAAAACTAGAGAAATCTAGTGACGCAAAGCTATAGGGCCTATATAAATGGTAGCCAGTTGTCATTTTTCGTGACAGCTGGCTTTTTCATATATAAAATCAGTCAATTCACGAAACAAGGGGTGTGAGATATGAGACTTTCAACCGTTCTTGGGATCAAGAAGACAACCACAATGACGGCTAGATTCTTAACGCTAGGCGTTATCATATCGGGTCTACTTTCACTCGGATTTGGGGTTGTCACATTTTATGGGTTGTCCACCGGTTCATTCGTAATATCGATGAATGAAGAAGCAGTTGCGAAAGGGATTCAGTTATCTGAACATCCACTCTTTCCGGAAGAATCAGCAACTTCTCGTTTATACGTCGATCCTAAAGAAGAATCTGATGAAGCAACCTACAGCTATCTAGAAATTGCAGAAGCACAAGCCAATGATGGTCTATATGACGATGACGATGCGGACTACTTAGCCTATTCGTTCTATGTGAGAAACAATGGATTAGAAATGATCAATTTAACTTACGAGATCAATATCGTCGAAGTGTCAAAGAATTTGGATGAATACATCCGAATCATGATACTGGTAGAACAAGTCGGTGCTGAACCATTTGGTTACACACAACAAATGTATATGAAACCAGATGAGACACCAAAGAATTATCCAATTGGGATGCCTGAAGCGAAACACTTTCTGAGTGATCAATATTCAAGAGACCCAATCATCAGTGAGACCATCGAGAAGTTACAAACACAAAAAGTATTGAAATTCACTGTGTTTATGTGGATTGAAGGCTACGACACAGAGCCTAACATGGAACGCGGTAGCATCAGAATCGATATGAAGTTCTCAATCAGAAACGCGGCGGCATAAGCCTATGATTAAGAAGTTATATATCACAACGCTATCGATGATCCTACTCACATTGACCTTTACAACTGCCACCTTCGCGTGGGTTAGTATGGGAGATACCAATAGAGTTGATGGACTTCAACTCAACATGAAACCAGACAGTTTCCTAGAATTCTCATTAGACGGTATCGAATGGTCTAGTGAAATCACAACAGAACAAATTAATGAATTATGGCGAGGCTCAAGACTGATGGATTTGACCTCTACCGATGGCACAAACTTCATCGGTAACAGAATTCAACTGGTAGACGCAGAACTCAATTTCGAAGGGATACCTAACGTCAACTACATTTCAATCGAACTGTATGTTAGAACAACCACTAGATATCGAAACGTCTACTTAGTCAATAATGTCAGTCAAGAAGGCACATTTGATAACCCTCCTGCTCGCGGGACATATGTGTTATCAAAAGGCGTACCATTTAGAAGTCCAGTGACATTCAATCTTGGACCAAACGACACCGTTTTCGAAAATGAAATTAGAACCTATTTCGCCAAAGACGCGATCCGAATTTCATTAACCGAACTCAAAACAGA
>DJWH01000062.1:0-2996 GCA_002441525.1 Acholeplasmataceae bacterium UBA6235
TTGAAGCATCCAAACCATATATCGATGAATTGAAATACGCTCAATCCAATGAAATCGAATTCTTTGAAAATCGAATGGTTTCGCCTAAAATGCTTCGAAGAAAACCAAGGACCATCGATGAACTCATTGATGAAATTGATTTTACCTTTCAAGAGATGCTCTTTAAGTTCATCGATCAAAAAGGTTTGAATGATGTCGATGTATATAAAAAAGCCAATGTGGACAGAAAACTATTCTCAAAGATAAAATCCAATCGGTTCTATCAACCAAGCAAATCCACAGCTTTAGCTTTCGCAATCGCTTTAGAACTCAATCTGGATGAAACCCTAGATTTATTAAAGAAAGCTGGATACACCTTATCTGATGCGATACCACTCGATATCATCGTAGCTTATCATATTGAAAAAGCGATCTATGATATCTATGAAATCAATATGGTGTTATTTGAAAATAGAGAAAACTCAATTGGTTCAATGAACTAATCAAGTTTGAGTGAATAGTCTTTTCAAGTGTCGCTTTAGAAACGACCAATTCCATCTTATAAATGTGTAAAATGAACTCAGAAAGGGTGAAAATACATATGAAAAAAGATTTAGTGGAATTGGTCTTTATTTTAGATCGATCAGGTTCAATGTCTGGCTTGGAGGAACAAACCATCGGTGGGTTCAACCATTTGATTAGTGAACAAAAAGAAGTTAAAGGTGAAGCGATTGTTTCAACGGTATTGTTTGATAATGGGTTTGAGGTATTACATAACAGAGTTAACCTGAAACAAATTGAACCAATGACAGAAAAACAGTATTATGTCAGAGGTTCAACTGCCTTATTGGATGCGATAGGTCGCAGTATTATCAAAATAAGACAAGTTCATAAGCAGTTAAATGAATCAAAAATCCCTGAAAAGACAGTATTCTTTATAACAACGGATGGGATGGAAAATGCTTCAAAAGAATTTGATTACACACGCATCAAAGACTATATTGAACTGCAAAAAGAAAAGTATGGTTGGGAGTTCATCTTTATGGGAGCGAATATCGATGCGATTAAAACTGCAAGCCGATTTGGTATTCATGAGGATCGTGCAGTTCATTATCATTCTGATGAACAAGGCACAAACCTAAACTACCGAGTCATGAGTGAAACCATCCGTGATTTACGTGTCAATAAAACGATTAAAGAGGATTGGAAATCCGATATAGACAAAGACTATTTAAAAAGAAAGTAAGAGGAATATAACATGTTAGGTGCGATTATTGGTGATCTAGTTGGATCACGATTTGAATTCAACAACCATAAATCTAAAGACTTTGATTTTCTCACGAGAGATTGTTTCTTCACAGACGATTCATTGATGACCATTGCGATTGGAGAAGCCTTAATGACCTCTCAAAAAGATTACAGTGATTTAAAACAACAAACCATCAAACTCATGCAAAAACATGGTCGTAACTATGATGATTGTGGGTTTGGAGGACGCTTTTATAACTGGATATTCGAAGATAATCCAAAACCTTATCAAAGTTATGGTAATGGCGCACCAATGCGAGTGTCTTGTTGTGGGATTGTGGGATCTACCACTGATGAAGTCAAACAATTATCCAAAATGGTGACTGAAATTTCTCATGACCACCCTGAATCACTAAAAGCTGCAGAAGCGGTCGCGGTTTGCGTGTTTATGGCTCGAAAACAAACCCCTAAACAAGACATATATCAGTATGTTAAAGATCATTACTACCCACTGGACTTTACACTAGATGACATCCGTCCAACCTATAGATTTAACACCCATATCAAGAATTCCCCTTCCTCTACAGGTGGCGGGATGAATTGATGGGTTTATTTCTTTCATTTTTTTTCACAAAACCTTATGAATATATGCTATAATATAGTTGAATAATTACTATACATAAATACATTGAAAATGAGGTGTAACACGATGAACAAAGCCTTTAAGTTTCGTATCTATCCCAATGAATCTCAAAAGACTTTGATCCATATGACACTAGGCCATAATAGATTTCTATGGAATAAGATGTTAGAAGATAAACAGAAACATTATGAACTCACTAAAAATAGCCTTCATCTTACACCAGCTCAGTATAAGAATGACTATCCCTTTTTAAAAGACATTGACTCTTTATCTTTAGCCAATACACAACTCAATCAAGAAAAAGCCTTTCGAATGTTCTTCAATCATAAACAAGACTTCCCTAAGTTTCGTTCTAAGAAACAAGACTATGGTTATACAACCAATCTAGTGAATAATAATATCGTTCTATTAAAAGGCTATATCAAGTTACCTAAACTGGGTGAAGTGAAGATTAAACAACATAGAGTAATTCCTAATGAAATGACTTTAAAGAGTGTTACGGTATCTATGAGCAGTACAGGTAAGTATTATGTCTCTATTCTATATGAATACCAAAAAGAGATTAAGAAAAAAGATGTAAAAGAATCAATCGGACTTGATTTCTCAATGACTCATTTCTATGTCGATAGTGAAGGATTCAAGATGGAATATCCTAAAGACATACAAACAGACTTTAACAAACTCAGAATCCTTCAAAGAAGTTTATCTAGAAGAATTAAGGGTTCTAGTAACTACTATAAGAAGGTATTAGAAATCGCTTTATTACATGAACGAATCAAACATAAAAGAGATGACTTCCTACATAAACTATCTAACGCGATAGCCAAGCGAAATGATTTGGTGAGTGTAGAAGGTTTGAATCTTATTGAGATGTCTCAAGAACGTCCTTATTACGCCAAACAGATATCTAGATTTGGTTGGACTAGATTTGTTTCATTCTTAAAGTATAAGTTAGAAACACAGGGTAAAACACTCATGATGATGGATCAGTGGTATCCATCCTCAAAGACATGTAGTCAATGTGGAGAGATTCACACTGAACTCAAACTCTCCAATCGAGTATTTGAGTGTCCAAGATGTTCAAATCAAATAGATAGAGACCATAACGCAGCGATCAATATCAACA
>DJWH01000062.1:3020-16037 GCA_002441525.1 Acholeplasmataceae bacterium UBA6235
CTAGTTAAGTGGTGGGTAGTTCACTGAATCCTCACAGGGTACAACCCCCTATGCCTTAAAAGCTTTCTTTGAAGCCAAAGGATTTACAGACGCGATTCGTCTAGCAGTCTCCATAGGCGGCGATACCGATACCATCGCCGCCATTACTGGAAGTATTGCCGGAGAGTATTATGGAATTACCAATAAACTCAAAAACTATGCATTAACCTTCTTGCCCTATGAGATTAAAGAGATTGTTGAAACATTTGATCTTAAGTATCCCATAAAGAAAGTACCCTTCAATAAAAATATCGACAACCCATCATCTAGAGGAAGATCATATTGATTTTCCTTTTTTCTTACAAAAACTTGATTTAGGTCAAGGTTTTTAATTGGAATACCCTCTATACTGGAATCATCCAGAGGAGGAATGAAACATGGAAAAGACCGTATTACAATTAGAAACACTCACTTGTCCGTCTTGTGTAAGACGCATTGAAGGTAGTTTATCGAAAGCCAAAGGTGTAGAATCAGCCGTTGTGAAATTCAACGCATCCAAAGTGGAAGTAGAACATGACGTTACCCTATCCAAAGAAGCCATTCAAACGATGGTCTCTAATTTAGGATACAAAGTGTTATCTACCAAATGACACATATCAAGAAACACGTATATACCTATGGCATAAGTATTCTATTCTTAGGATCGCTCATATTGAATGAAGTGGCTAAAACCCACTTCATTTCAATCCTAGTGATGTCACTACTCACTCTACTTGCAGGGTTCCATATATTTAAACAAGCTTTCATGGACTTAAGATACCGCATTATCGGGATAGATTTATTGGTATCCATCGCGGTGATTTCTGCTGTCATCATTGGGGATTACTTTGAAGCCGCTGCGGTGACTTATCTATTTGCAATTGGGCACATTCTAGAAAAACAATCGTTAGAAAAAACCAGAAGTGCTTTAAAAGCTTTGATGGATTTAAAACCATTAACGGGTCGGAAAATCGTTAACGATCAAGAAACCATCATCCCTTTAGAAGACATTCAAGTGGGCGATATTCTCCTAGTAAAACCAGGGGAAAAAATCCCTACCGATGGGATCATCATCGAAGGTCAAGTTTATATTGATGAACAAATGATGACAGGGGAATCGATGCCTGTAGAAAAAACACTGGATGATTTGGTATTTGGCTCTACCATCCTAAAATCAGGGTATATCAAAATGAGAACTACCCATGTTGGTGAGGATACTA
The DNA here is from genome assembly GCA_002441525.1 of Acholeplasmataceae bacterium UBA6235. GTDB lineage: Bacteria > Bacillota_I > Bacilli_A > Acholeplasmatales > UBA5453 > Paracholeplasma > Paracholeplasma manati. The sequence continues at coordinate 4,259 of DJWH01000062.1, forward strand.
CGCTATCAAGAATCATCCATATGGTGGAAGAAGCTCAAGACCAAAAAGCTTCTACTGAAAAGTTTATGGAAAAGTTCTCTAAATACTATACCCCACTCATTGTTTTAATCGCAATTACCATCTTCATAATTACGAGAGATATTCGATTAGCAGTCACGATGCTTGTAATCGCATGTCCGGGTGCGTTGGTCATCGCGACACCGGTTTCATTTGTCGCTGGGATTGGAAACGCTGCGAAGAAAGGCATTTTATTTAAGGGTGGCGATTCAATCGAAAGACTCAGTCAATCGACTGTTGTGTTCTTTGATAAAACAGGGACTCTAACTTTAGGAAAACCCTCATTAACCCATATTAAAACATATGGTATTACTGAAGACGAAGTTCTTAAAATAGCTGCGATTGGAGAATCTTATAGTGAACACCCACTCGCATTAGCCATCATCGAAAGAGTGAAATCCATGAAGATTGAGTATTCAGATAAACCAGAAGAAACAACCCTCGTCATTGGAAAAGGGGTCACTTTTAGGTATAATAAAGTTAAGTATTCGATTGGTAATGAAAAGTTAGAGAATGGTATTTCTAGTGAAGTACAAACCGATTTAAATGCCTTCATGGATTTAGGTTTAACCACTTTAATCCTTTCTGATGAATCTAGCGTATTAGCTCTATTTGGCATCCAAGATACGATTAGACCGAATACACCGAAGATGATTCAAGAATTAAAAGCGCTTGGTATCAAACAAACCATTATGCTTACAGGGGATCAAGATAGAGTCGGAAGAAGTGTCAAAGAAACCTTAGGGTTAGATGCTTATTATGCTAGTCTACTCCCTGAAGATAAAGCGAATATATTAAAAACACATCAACATCAAAAGACCCTTTTTGTTGGGGATGGTATCAATGATGCCTTAGCCCTTACTTACGCGGATGCGTCAGTCGCGGTGGGTGGTTTAGGTAAAGACTTAGCCATGGAAACCGCGGATGTGGTTTTGATGTCAGAAGATATTTCTAAACTCACACAAGCGATTAAGATAAGTCGTAAAGTTAAAGCCAATATGATTCAAAATATTGTATTTGCTTTAGTGGTAGTATTCATACTCATGTTAGGCGTTATATTTAACCAAGTCACGATGTCAATTGGGATGCTTGTCCATGAAGCATCCGTACTACTCGTCTTAATCAACGCCATGAGATTACTCAGATATGACTTAGGAGGTCACCATGCACAAGGATCCAAAAGCATCTAGCTGTATCGAAACGGTACCGATTTTTAAAAACTTAAGTCCTGAAGAACTCGATCAAGTCATTATGATATCTAAACACAAACGACTTGATAAGGGAGAATTTATCTTTACCGCAGGTGACCATATCAGTAGTTTGTATGTTGTCCATCGCGGTAAAATCAAAATCACCCGCTATTCAGAAGATGGTAAAGAACAAGTCATTCGTATTTTATCCCATGGGGACTTCTTAGGTGAATTAGCATTATTCATGAACTCAACCGTGAATACTTACGCCGAAGCGATTGAACCCTCTGTCATCTGTTTAGTTGAACATGATGGCTTAAAAGACTTGATGTCTAAAAGCCCAGTGCTATCTTTTAAGATGATGAGTGAACTATCTAATCGGTTAGAAAAAGCAGAAGCTCTGATTGAGCATAGCAATCTCTATAGCGCTATCGCGAAAGTAGCCCGTTTATTACTGGATTTAGAAAAAGAATCCTTTGTGCGGTTTCAAACCACTAAAGTCAATTTAGCCTCGAGTATTGGGATATCACCAGAAACATTCAGCCGTAAGCTTTCAGAATTAGTAGAACATAAACTCATTGATATTATTAATAACAAAACCATTCGAATCATCGATAAAAAAGGCTTACTAGCCCTCATCAGTCCTGACTTATAAACCGACAATTGTCGGTTTATTTTTTCTCGTGTGTTGTTTTTCGTATACTAATCTTTTTACAATAAAAATGTTTCAATTTTTTGCATATTCACTCGATATCATCGTAGCTTATCATATTGAAAAAGCCATCTATGATATCTATGAAATCAATATGGTACTCTTTGATAAAGGCGAACATTCCATTGGTTCTATGAATTAAGGAATTAACTCAATGACGATTGACTAAATCATAAATAAGTAAAAATAATTGTCGCTTTTGAAACGACCAATCCTACCTTCAATTTTTGTAAACTAAGCTCAGAAGAGGTGAAACACATGAAAAAAGATTTGGTAGAATTGGTTTTTATTTTAGATAGAAGTGGTTCAATGGCAGGACTAGAGAAAGAGACCATTGCGGGATTCAATCGTTTGATTCAACAACAAAAAGAAGTCCAGGGAGAAGCTTTGGTATCGACTGTATTGTTTGATGACCGATTTGAAGTGTTACACAACAGGGTCTCTATTCAAAAGATTGAACACATGACGTCCAAAGATTATTATGTCAGAGGTTCAACAGCCTTGTTAGACGCTATTGGTCGTAGTATCTTAAAGATCAGAAATGTCCATAAAGCACTAGAAGAGGAAAACAAACCTGAAAAGACCCTATTTTTCATCACCACCGATGGGATGGAAAATGCATCGGTGGAATTCATTTATGAACGTGTGAATGAATACATTCAGCTTCAAAAAGAAAAGTATGGTTGGGAATTCATTTTCATTGGTGCGAATATCGACGCGATTGGTACGGCTAAGAAATTTGGTATTGATGCAGATAGAGCGGTCAATTATCGCTCCGATAAACGAGGTACCAACTTAAACTACAAGGTGATGAATGAAACCATCACGAACTTACGTCAGCACAAGTCGATAGATGCGGATTGGAAAAAAGACATCGATGCGGATTTTAAAGAACGAAATTAAGAAATTACATTAAAAACCTTGTTTAATATTACGAGGTTTTTTTTATTTTATCAATAAATTAATGACGAAAATGTAAAATTTTAAAAATAATATATTTTTTTCAAAAAAAACGGACAAAAATGAAAAAATAATCGTTTTATTATATGTAAGAATTATTCTTTATTATAAACGAGTCGTAATTATGAGTTTATAAGTCATTGGGTTCAAAGTGGGGATTTATATAACAATCATACAAAATTGAAAGGAGAAAATGTATGAAAAAAGGAATGATTGTATCAATTTTACTTGTTGTTTTTAGTTTTATGACTTCAAGCAAAATCGATGCAGCAAGCAACACATTTGTTGAGGGTGTTAAATCGCCATATTACAGTGGAACAATGACAGGTTATACTCATCTTGGGTACTCAAGAGAAGTTACGTCAGATATGTTCAGTCAAACTATAGTTTATAGTGATTTATTATTAAGAGACTATTACAAAGTTACATACTCTGGTATTTTAGGGTCTCCTCAAGCAACATATTATGAGGAATTTCCAGTAGTTGTCATAAATCCTCAAAAGATTAGCATTGATCAACTCTCGTTTTTCATGAGTGAGGAATTGATTCATACTGATCGTATTCAATTATCATTTGATATGTCAATAAATGATATTGAATCTCAAGTTGGAGTTGCATGGCAAAGAGTCACTAGATGGTCACAGGGTGTTAAAATTACCGTAGAAGTTGGAGAAAACTATGCAAAAGCACCTTTAGTTGCAATGGTTATTTATAAAGTAGAGGCCAGATTTTATGAAGTCAAACACACGGGATCATCAACTCGAACTTTTCCTTGGCAATCTTTTCCTAATCCAACAACTTTTACTAAAACAACAAGTTATGTATGGGCTACTGTAGGTTATGCTGCTTATTATACCTATTTAGGTGATGGTAATGACAATGATTATAAGTCAGGATTATATTTGATAAATAATCATCCGAATTTCAGCTCGACATACTTTAAAACATACTAGGTAAAAAATATGAAAAAAATAATTCTATTTACTATAGCACTATTGAGTGCTTTAATATTAAGTAGCAAGAGTACTTATGCAATGAATACTGGTACAGGTAACTATGGAAACAATGTTGCTGATTATACCATATTTCACACTCAAGAAGTATACGAAAAAGGTACAAGAATTCCATTATGGATTGGTGGAACAGACACCTATACATATTATACTTATTACATTTATTCTAAGTTAAAAATCGGAACAGCAAAATTGAACAATAACCGTTTTAATTATGTTTCAAATACAATAACTGGCTCATACTCTGAAGTTTTATCACTTAAACAAAGTTATGAGGCTTCAATCAGTTTGAGTTGGGAAGTTGTAAATGGAGCAAGTGCTGGTGTAACGCTTTCGAGATATCAATCATGGGAGTATAGATACACCGAAGGAGAAGAAATCGTATTTAATTTAGAAAACCTTTCCGGATATGCATCCACTTCAGTGATGACTTTACAAATGAAAATAGTCGAAAGAGTAGTCAAAGTGACTAAAAAGTATGGTGGATTCAGTGGCACAGACTTGATTTCAACAACAGTTTCATCACCAACCCACACAGATTATTTCTATGTGATTGATTACGATGTAATGCCAATTTTCTATAACCAGTTATCAACGACAGACCGCAACAAGTTTACTTTTAGCAATGGCGTTTACTCATTGAAAATTGGTGAGGTATATAATCCTAATTATAACCAAATATATTACAATAGACTACCATCTGAGCTAAGAGAATACTACTATTATTGATAAGGGAGAGTAAAAATGTTTAATCACTCATTTCAAAAATTAAATCGTAATCGAACGAGTGTAGTTTTTAATGCTGTTTATATCATCTTCACCGTGTTTGTTGTATTTGTACTATTGAGTATCAGGGATATTTCGTATAAAAAACTATACAGTGAAATCCCATTTTACTCTGAATCCATGATGATCTCCACTGGTACCTTTAGCAACAAGTACCCGAATGGGCTACAGATTAACAGTGAAAAGATGATCAATCTTAGAAATGAATTTGATTACGTCACCCATATTTTTGATGTGAGTTTATCCACCAATACAAATCAGCATATCGATATAGTAGCTACAAATGAAACATTTATCGATACAGGTGTACCTGTTCAAAATTTCAAATACATGAATGTTCAAGTCGAACAAATTCAATTATTATATGGACAAACTTGGTCACCACACTCAATTCAAGCTGTTACCATCGTCGATGAAGACACCGCGAGACTCGTTTTCGGATACACAAACGTGGTCGGTGAAACCATTGAAACTGCAAAAGGTAGTTTAACCATTGTTGGTGTGGTATCAAGCACATCCTATCGAGAACAAAGAATCAACCGTTCATCAGCACAAGATGAAGTTATTCATGACCATCTATTCCCCACTACAATCTATATCCCAATCGAATATGCAAGAAGTCAACAACTGATCTATGACATTGAATACTTAGTGATAAAAGATGATAGACCCCTATCTAAATCGGTCAGTGTATTGTCAAATATGCTGGGGCTATCCACACTAGATACAGGTTTTATCGTAACCAAAAATTCGATTGTCGATGAAGAAATGACTTCATCTGGTGCTTTTTTTCAAATGATTATCTCGTTATTAGGCGTTTTCATTGTATTAGGCAGTATCAATATCATCAATATCACCACCTATTCAAAAAATACTGAGAGAAAACTATTGGGTATATACCGTGTGATTGGTGCTAGTAGATTTCAACTTCAACTAATCAATCTATATGAATCCATATTTATAGGCCTAGGAACAACCCTATTTGCAATAATTTTGGGTATTATAGCGATTGTAATTTATGGGTTGATCTCCAACACACTAGGTTATATCGTTTGGACTCAAATGTTTCAATATACTTGGATAGCTGTTTTGATAGTTACCCTATTGTTAGCTTTAATCCATAGTAGCAGTCTTCATTTATTCTTGAAGAAACCCGTATTATCACTGATTAAGGAGCTGAAATCATGACAGAAAAAGACATCATCATTCATAGCTCTAAAAATAGAATATTATTTACGATGATTGGGTTGGTATTATCAGGGATCGTTTTAGTGATTTCGATGTTTTATCTCGAAGCATTGTCTCATAGCATATCCAAAAGTATCCCATTAAAACCCAATGAATACCATTTGTTTATGGATGAAACCAGATTTGAATCTGTCCCTAAAAATTACTATTTAACACTCAAAGAAAACATGACAAAAGTCATTCCATTCATTCTAAGAGATGATGTATATTCATCCAATCAAATCCAAATTATAGGTACAGATTTAGATGGTTTAAAACTCTATCAAAACCAACAATTCTATGACCTTGAAATCACGCAAACTTTAACAACGACTACCGCTTATCCCAAAATCAGTGTGGATACATCATTCTACGCTTTGGTATCCAATCCAATCATACAACTCCATACAGGCACCTTTGAAATTCAATCGGTGTTTGAATTGAAAAATGGCGTAGATACGCCATACCCTGTCATATTGATGGACTTACATGCCATGGCTAATCATATTGATAGTTCGATTCGCAACAATGCTTCTGGTATTGAAAAATTTTATATCGAGCATTATTATATTCAAAGTCCACTGTCTATCGATGAAACGGTATTATCCTTAGAAATGATGTATGGTGATCCAGCTATCATGGCGTTTTTACAAACCCATGAGTCACTATTAAAGGAAAGAATGGAAACCTTCCTTTTAATCGAAAGTATACCGGTCATCATCTTCATATTGATATTGTTATTTTCATGGATCAACATCTTTATTGCGATACAACTAACCATTAAAGAAAGACGACCATTTTACGCCATTCTTTCAATACTTGGTATGAATGTTAAACGACTGCATAAACTGATTATCATAGAATTCTTTTACATCAGTATTGTGTCTGCTTTAATCAGTGTGGTTTTAGGGATTTTAATCGCCATACCGGTGATTGCTTTCACGCAAGGGTTATCTTTTCAATGGGTGGATTGGTGGAAGATTTTACTGGTTTTTGTAGCCATTGTGATTGTCCCTGTAGGTCAGTCGATGTTCTCGGTTCGATTCATCCGATACAAACATTTTTCGAAAGTATCTTTAGCTTAAGTGAGGTCAATCTATGTATAACTTAAATAATGTCTATAAAAGCTACGATAAAGAAAAAACATTCGTCATTAACAATTTGTCTTTATCCTTCAATCAAGGCGATTTTATCGCCATCATTGGTAAAAGTGGTTCCGGCAAAACCACTTTATTGAATTTGTTATCGACGATTGATCTACCCGATCGAGGGTTGTATGTGTTTAACGAACAAAACTTAAACAAACTATCATTAGACGCCTTGGCTTTATTTCGAAACAAACACATTGGGGTAGTCTTTCAAGAGTATAATTTGATTCCAGAGTATACCGTGAAACAAAACATTTTATTACCAACCGTATTCTCAAAGGCTAAACAAGCCAATGCTTTTGATGAGATTGTTGAAAAACTAGGTATAAATCATTTGATTGATAAAAAGGCGAAACTGCTGTCTGGTGGTGAACAACAAAGGGTTGCTGTAGCGCGTGCAATCATTAACAAACCATCCCTCGTCCTAGCGGATGAACCCACAGGTAATTTGGACCCAGATAATGCTGAACAATTGTATGAGATGCTTAAAAACATCAACCAATCCGGTACGACTGTCATCATCGTCACACACAATTTAACGATGGCAGAAAGATTTAATACCATTTATGAACTGAAATCAGGTCAATTAGTGAAGTTGAAATAAAAATTTGACAGCTAATGGTTGAATTCTACGTATAACTTTGATATATCCCTTGTTTTGTAGTAAAATGATATCAAAAGAGGAGGATTTACCATGTATAAAACAGTCGTTATCGATCGTATTAAAAAGGCACACGAACGTGCAGTTAAAGTAGAAGAAGTCATCAATCAATATGAAGCAGATGGTTGGGACTACATCAATTGTATGGGTACCGCGAAACAAGAAACCATCCTTGTATTCCAACAAAATCCAACCGCTAAACTCAATAAAGATATCAATAAAGGTATCCAAGAAGTGAAGGGTAAACTCAATCAAATCGTGGATGTCATTAAGAAATAAATCACATCAAAAACAAATGAAAAGCGCTGGCAATTTGCCAGCGCTATTTTTATTCCCATTCAATGGTGCCGGGTGGTTTGGATGTGATGTCATAAACGACACGTCCAACCCCCTTAACCTCATTGGTGATTCTTGAAGATACTTTGGATAATACATCATAAGGGATGTGAGCGAAATCCGCGGTCATCCCGTCAATCGAAGTCACTGCACGAATCGCTAACACATATTCATAACTGCGGTTGTCACCTTTGACACCCACCGTTTTGATTGGTGTGAGCACCGTGAAGTATTGCCACACGGTTGAGTTCAAACCGTGGGCTAAGAATTCATCTCTTAAGATTTGATCGCTGTCAGCGACGATTTTCAGTTTTTCTTCGGTAACATCACCGATGATTCTAATCGCTAAACCAGGACCTGGAAAAGGTTGTCTTTGAACCAAAGCTTCGGGTAATCCTAGCGCTTGACCGAGTTTTCTAACCTCATCTTTAAACAACGTATTTAAGGGTTCAATTAGCTTTAAATTCATCTCTTTAGGTAACCCACCAACATTGTGGTGAGACTTGATTGTTTTCGCATGCTTTGTCCCAGATTCAATCAAATCGGTATATAACGTACCTTGTGCAAGGAAAGTCGCGTTCTTTAATTTCTTGGTTTCAGCTTCAAATACTTCAATGAATGTCTTACCAATGATTTTTCGCTTGTCTTCGGGATTTTCTACCCCTTTGAGTTTTTCTAAGAATAACCCTTTCGCATCCACAACGACCAAGTTCAATTGAAAGTTTTGTTTGAAATAATCGGCCACTTCTTGACCTTCATTTTTACGTAATAGCCCATGGTCAACAAAGATACAGGTGAGTTGTTTGCCAATCGCTTTATCGAGTAATGCGGCGGCGACACTCGAGTCGACACCTCCTGATAAACCTAGAATCACTTGTTGATCCAAAACCGTATTTTGGATTTTTTCCACTTGAGATTCGATGAAGGTTGACATCGACCAAGTACGTGACGCTTCGGTCAATTTGACAAACTGTTCTAACATGTGAAGCCCTCGTTCGGTATGTGTTACTTCAGGGTGGAATTGAATCCCGAATAAACGTCTGGCTAGGTGTCTCATCATCACATGTTCTGTGGTACTGCTTTTAGCGGTACAGACAAAAAATGGGGGTAATACTTTCACTTGATCCCCATGACTCATCCATACCGATGTGGTTTTACCTAAACCAGCGGTTAAAGGATTTTCATCAATCAGGTCAATGTGTGTTTTACCAAACTCATGGTGTTGACTACCTTCGACATACCCACCCAATAAATGAGCCATCAGTTGCATCCCATAACAAATCCCTAAGATGGGGATGTCTAGTTCAAACAATTGTTTTGGTACAGTAAAGCTGTCTTGGTCATAAACCGAATGTGGCCCACCCGATAAAATGAGGCCTTTAATCGAAGGGTCTTGTTTTAATACTTCTAATGAAATATCGTGTGGGACGAGTTCGCTATATACGCCAAGTTCGCGAATGCGTCTTACGATCAATTGGTTGTATTGACTACCAAAGTCTAAAACAAGGATTTTATCATTCATGGTAGTTCGGGGATGCTTTCATGTGTTTCACATCGTGGGGATGGGATTCTTTCAATCCAGCGTTGGTAATCTTCATGAATCTGGCGTAGAGTTTCATGTCTTCAATGGTCTTACACCCACAATAGCCCATACCAGAACGTAAGCCACCCATCATTTGATAAATGACATCGTTGATTGGACCTTTGAAAGGCACACACGCTTCAATCCCTTCAGGAACCAACTTATTGAGTTCTTTAACCCCACCTTGGAAGTAGCGGTCAGATGACCCTCGTTGCATGGCGGTTAAAGACCCCATGCCAATGTAGGTTTTGTATTTTAAACCATCGTGCTCGAAAATCTCACCAGGGGATTCAGTACACCCTGCAAGTAAACTACCCATCATCACACAGTCTGCACCAGCTGCCAAGGCTTTAGGAATGTCCCCAGACAGTTTAATCCCGCCATCGGCGATGATGCCGACTTTGTATTGTTTCGCTACCGAATACACATCGTTGATGGCAGACAGTTGTGGGACACCTACCCCAGCAACCACGCGGGTCGTACAAATTGACCCAGGACCTACCCCAACTTTCAGACAGGTTGCACCAGCGTAAATGAGGTCGATGGCTGCTTGTGCAGTGACGATGTTCCCACCAATGATGTCTAATTCTGGGTATTTTTGACGTATCGATTTGATCGTATCGATGACGCCTTTGGAATGTCCGTGAGCAGAATCTACCGCGATGATATCCACCCCTGCAGATACCAACGCATCGATTCTTTCTAAGGTATTCTTAGAAACACCCACCGCTGCCCCAACACGCAGTCTACCCAATTCATCCTTGGTTGCGTCCGTTTCACTAAATGTGGCTGATTTAACCATTTGTATTTCTTTCACTTGGTCTTCAATCGACATATTCTTATGAATGATGCCTAAGCCACCCAGTTTCGCCAAAGCGATGGCCATCGTTGACTCTGTCACCGTATCCATCGCTGCCGATAATACTGGGATGGCTAACGAGATCTTTTTAGTCAATTTCGTATCGAGTTTGACCTGAATAGGTACCACTTCGGAATACGATGGCACCAACAATAAATCATCAAATGTATAACCCTCCGCGGTTATCTTTTCTTTTAACATGAACCCTATCCCCCTTATTTATCAGCCATTTTATCATAGATAAGGGTAAAATAACCCAGTAAAATTGTAAAATAAGGGGTTAAGCGGTTTCACTGGGATTGATGATTTTATGTGCAGGTGTTACAATCAAATAGAAACGAATCAATACTAACTAAAAAAGGAAGAAACACTGATGCAAAAGAAAGCACTACTCGGTTTAATCATTGCTTGGCTATCGTATATCCCTCTAGGGTTTTGGATTGTCGAAACCCATACCTTCGGAGCGATTTATGATGGCTTGAATTTATCACAATCCATCCTCAGGTATTACATCACAGAAAATGCCTTTGACTTGGCATTTATGGGTATATTAACCATCGGACTATTTATCCTTGTTATCCATCGCTTTAAATACACCAAAGAAACCCATTTTAGAATCACAAACCTCACCAAAATCGTGGTGTTATCGACCGTTTTAATGGCCATCCTTGGTATGGTTATTCAAGTATTCATCGTCGGTACTACCCACCCATTCCATGCGTACTTAGGTGAATACATCAAACAACTCTTATGGGTGGGTATGGTAGAAGAATTGATCTTTAGAGGGTATATTTTCATCGAGTTACTGAAACTAAAAACAGACAAATTCAAACTTATTTATGTGGTTTTGTTATCTGCTTGGATGTTTTCAATCATCCACTTACCCGCTTATTTCTTATATAATAGCAATTATGATTTCTTTTCTATCTTCTGGCGTCTATTGTTTCCGTTTATGATAGGGATACTTTACGCTTATCTACTATATATGAATAAAGACATCATTTCGCTCATCTTCATTCACGCTACCTCCAACATGATATCCAATTATACCGGAACCATAGGCCTGGTTTGGGTCATTCTATTTTGGATAGGTTTGATCGGATATACTTACTATTCTTATGTGGTTTATAAACGAAGTAAAATACAAATGAAAGTAGAATAATCGCAATCTTTATTCTATGATAAGTTAATAAAGTAGAATAAGATGCCTTGTTATTCTACGATAGATGGAATATATAAAACAAAAAA
>DJWH01000040.1:0-1565 GCA_002441525.1 Acholeplasmataceae bacterium UBA6235
TTATCCCAATCGGTGGATTGGTTGCAGAAGTATTCATTTCCCAAAAACTTTATGCAGAAACCAAGAAAGGTTTGGTTCCAGGCATCATTGGTTCCGTACCGCCACATTTATCCAAAAACCAAGCTGCTGATTTTCCAGATTTAATCTTTGATATAGGTGCAAAATCCAAAGAAGACGTCCTCAGTGCAGGGGTCGCTGTCGGTGATATGGTTTTACCAAAGAATAATTTTGAACTCAATTTTAATGGCACTAAAGCGATGTCAAAAGCAGTTGACAACCGTTGGGGTTGCGGCATGGCACTCGAAATCATCCGTGATTTTAACGATGTTGACTTACCATTCAATCTTGTGGTTGGTGCGACTGTACAAGAAGAAGTCGGTCTAAGAGGTGCTGGGACATCTGTGTTCAAATTCAAACCAGATTTCTTTTTAGCACTCGATGCATCCCCACTCAATGATTTGGCAGACCCTAAAGCCTCTGGTAAAATGGGTGATGGATTCTTAATCCGTTTATTTGATCCTAGAAACATCATGGCACCGCGTCTGTTCAATTATTTCAAAGACTTGGCTGCACAAAATCAAATCAATCATCAAGTTTATATCGCAAAAGGGGGTACGGATGCAGCTAGAGCGCTCGATTCTAATGACGGCATCATCGCAACCACCATTGGCTTACCAGCAAGATATATTCACTCTACAGTAGCGATGTTTGATCTATCGGATCACCACGCTGCATGGCTCATGGTACGTGCTTTACTCAAAGACCTTACCAACGAAAAAATTGCGAAACTTCAAAATCCACTGTTATAATAAAAGAAAAAGGAGGGTTTTTATGCAATACAAAACACTTTCCAACGGCGTCAAGATGCCGATGTTGGGATTAGGTACCTTCAAAGTTTCTGAAGGGGAAGCCTATGATACTGTTTTAGAAGCTTTAAAATTAGGGTATCGACACATCGATACGGCTCAAATCTATGGCAATGAAGCATCTGTAGGTAGAGCTATTAAAGATTCAGGTATTCCAAGGGATGAACTGTTTGTTACAACAAAATTATCGCCAATCAATTTGGGCTATGAACAAGCCAAAAGTGAACTTAAAATTTCCCTAGATAAGTTGGGGTTAGACTATGTCGATTTATATTTAATTCACTGGCCAAGCCCATCCAATGCGCTCAATCAACAAACCTGGCGTGGGATGGAAGAAGTCTATGAACAAAAGTTAGCCAGAGCAATTGGTGTATCCAACTTTAAGATTCACCATATGGATGCGTTACTACAAACCGCTAAAATCGTGCCAATGGCCAACCAAATTGAGATGCACCCTGGGTTATATCAATTGCCTACACAGGTCTATCTCAACGAAAAGAATATTGCTATGATTTCATACGGTCCGTTTATGAAAGGCGAAGTCTTTGTAGAAGATGGTCCATATTATCCCGTATTAAAAGGAATTGCCGATAAACATCAAAGCACGATTGCTCAAGTCATCATTTCATGGGGGATTCAACGTGGTATATTGATGATTCCAAAATCGGTTACACCAAAACGATTGAAAGAAAACCTCGA
>DJWH01000040.1:1677-1980 GCA_002441525.1 Acholeplasmataceae bacterium UBA6235
TGAAACCGTTGACAGGTTTTATTTTCCATGATAAAATTAGGTGTATTTAAACGGTGTCCGCATATACGGACGATAAAATAGACTGAATACTGATCACCATTTCTGGGAGGATTTTATGGATAGATTATCTAGGGTCATCAAACCTTTTCCAAAGCGACCAATTAAGGTTGTACAATTTGGAGAAGGTAATTTTCTACGTGCATTCGTTGACCCTTTTATTCAAACGTTGAATGAAAAAGGTTTGTTTGATGGCAACGTCGCTGTCATCCAACCGATGCCACAAGGCAGAGTAAGAGATTTAGA
>DJWH01000040.1:2032-7178 GCA_002441525.1 Acholeplasmataceae bacterium UBA6235
AGAAGCAGGCATTGCTTTTATGAACGAGATTGTTCATTTCAATCAATGTCCTACCTCATTCCCTGGCAAACTACTGGCGTTCCTACGCATGCGATTTGAAGTATTCGCAGGTGCAAAGGAAGCTGGATTAGATATCTTAGCTTGTGAACTCATTGACGACAATGGTCAAACATTGAAAAAAGTCTTAATCGACATGGCACGTTATAATAACATGAGTGAAACGTTCATTCATTGGATGACAACAGCCAATCGCTTTTATAACACCTTGGTTGACCGTATTGTTCCAGGCTATCCGAAACAAGATGCAAATCAACTTGAGGCAGAATTTGGATATTTAGACCATTCAATGGTTAAAGGTGAAATATTCCACCTATGGGTTATTGAAGGTGAAAAAGGCCTCAATACGAGATTACCATTTGACCAAGCGGGTCTCAATGTGTATTTCGTAGATGTTTTAAAACCGTATAAAGAACGCAAGGTTAAAATCTTGAACGGATCACACACTGCATTGGTACCGATTGCTTATCTTTGTGGGATTGATACCGTCAAAGAAGCTGTGACGGACCCTCAAATTGGGCAATTCATCCAAAATCTCATCTGGCAGGAAGTCATCCCAACGATTGACCTCCCACAAGCCGATATGGATAAATTCGCAAAAGCGGTATTGGAGCGTTACTTAAATCCATTCGTGAGACATGAACTCATGAGCATCGCTTTAAACGCGATGAGCAAATATAAATCTCGTATTTTACCAAGTATCTTAAATCAATTAGACCATGGTAAGTTTCCTAAATTACAATTATTCAGCTTAGCAGCGACAATCGTATTCTATCGTGGTAAACGAAACAACGAAACCATCAAACTTCAAGATGACCCACAATTCTTAGAACTATATCAACAATTATGGTCTAAAGGTGATGTCAAAGAAGTCGTGCAAACGATTTTAAGTTTACCTCACTGGGAAACCACCCGTTTGTCTCAACCAGATGTTTTATCTTATGTGTATCAACATGTAGAAGCCATCCTCAATATGGGTATGAGAGACGCATTACAACACGTATTGGAGGCTTAACGCTTTGAAACAAACTCAATTTTTAATCATTCATCCGGATGACAATGTGATGATCGCTTTAATGGATCTAAAACAAGGTCAAATGGTGAATGGTATTATCTTAAAAGAAGATATTTTAAAAGGACACAAAATCGCGTTGAAGGATTTATCTGTCAGTGAAGATGTCATTAAATATGGCTTTCCGATTGGACACGCGACACAAAACATCATAAAAGGTGCGCACGTACATGTGCACAACCTATCAACCAATTTAAACGATGTCTTGGATTATCAATTTGAACCACAATACGAATCTTATGAAGTCAAACCTAAAAATCGCGATGTGTATGTCTATCGTCGAAAAAATGGTGAAGTTGGCATTCGTAATGAACTTTGGATTGTGCCTACGGTTGGATGTATCGTTGGTCAAACCAGACAACTGGCTGAGTTATTCATAAGAGAAGTCAATCCCGGTCCTGAATTCGATGGTATCCATCTATTCGGGCACCAATTCGGTTGTTCTCAAATGGGTGACGACCATGAAAACACCAAGGAAACCTTACAAAACATTGCGAAACATCCCAATGCAGGTGCCGTCTTGGTATTAGGGCTGGGTTGTGAAAACAATCAAGTCAAAGCATTTAGAGAATCCTATGGTGATTATGATCCTAATCGCGTCAAATTCCTCGTCATGCAAGAAGTGGAAGATGAATTAGAAGCCGGTTTAGAGGTTCTAAAAGAACTTTATGAAGCGATGAAAGATGATCAACGCGTCAAAGCGGACATCTCAGAATTGCGTATCGGGTTGAAATGTGGGGGATCGGATGGCCTATCAGGTATCACAGCAAACCCATTGTTAGGTAAACTCTCAGATTATATCACGCACCATGGTGGGACCACTGTATTGACCGAAGTACCAGAAATGTTTGGTGCAGAAAAAATATTGATGAGACGTTCAAAGGATGAACACGTTTTCCACAAAACCGTTAATCTCATCAATGATTTCAAAGCCTATTATAAAAAGAATGACCAAGTCATTTATGATAACCCATCCCCAGGTAATAAAAATGGGGGTATCTCAACCTTAGAAGACAAGTCTTTAGGGTGTACACAAAAAGCCGGTTTATCGATGGTTTGTGATGTTTTAGGACAAACAGACCGATTAAAAACCAAAGGCTTAAACTTAATCAGTGCCCCAGGTAATGATTTGGTTTCTGTCACCACGTTGGGTATGAGTGGTTGTCAATTGGTGTTGTTCTCAACTGGTCGTGGAACCCCATTTGGTGGGTTTATTCCAACCATTAAAGTTTCAACCAACTCAGAAATATACCATAAAAAACCCAATTGGATTGATTTTAACGCGGGTTCACTGACCGAAGGCGTCGATATGGACACCTTGTTAGAGCAGTTCATCGATTTCATTGTATCCGTGGTCAATGGTAAAAAGACACGAAATGAAATCAATCACTTTAGAGAAATAGGTATTTTTAAAACAGGCGTTATCCTATAAGGAGGACATATATGCATACATTTATGAATCAGGATTTCATGTTATCCAACGAAGTTTCAAAAAAACTTTATCATGAATATGCTTCTAAAATGCCAATCATCGATTATCATTGTCATTTAAACCCAAAGGAAATCTATGAGAACAAACCATTTGAGAATTTATCGAAGGTTTGGCTTGGTGGTGACCATTATAAATGGCGCTTGATGCGTGCCAATGGGGTCGATGAATCCTTCATTACAGGCAATCAACCTGATTTTGAAAAATTCTATAAATATGCAGAAGTCATGCCTTACTTGGTAGGAAATCCATTGTATCATTGGAGCCATTTGGAATTACGTCGTTTCTTCAACATAGAAACATTGTTATCTCCAAAAACAGCTAAAGCCATCTATGATGAAGCCAATGCACAATTAAAACACTTAACACCCAAGAAATTCATCGAAATGAGCAATGTCAAATTGGTTTGTACAACCGATGACCCAGTCGATGACTTGAAATACCATGAATTACTTGAAAAAGAAAATAACGCATTTAAAGTTAAACCAGCTTTCAGACCTGATAAAGCCATCAATATTGAACTTTCATGGTTCAACGATTGGCTCAATCAATTGAGCGGTGTGGTTGGATTTCCAATCGACACGGTCAATGACTTGATGAAAGCATTGGAATTAAGAATGGATTATTTCCATGAACATGGCTGCCGTTTATCGGACCATGGGCTAGATTCCATTCACTTCCAAGATACCAATGATGAAGAGATTGACCTTATTTTCAAACGAGCTAGAGCAAAAGTAACTTTGCATAAAGATGAAGTTGAAAAATACAAAGGTTATATGTTGGTGTTCTTAGGCAAAGCTTATCACCAACGTGGTTGGGTCCAACAATACCACATTGGGGCACTTAGAAATAACTCCAAACGCATGTTACAAACCTTAGGACCAGATACTGGCTATGACGCCATCAATGATGAATTGATTGCGAAACCATTGTCTCGCATCCTAGATGCTTTAGATCATCATGACCAACTACCAAAAACCATCATTTACGCCTTAAACCCGCGTGATCATGAAGTGGTTGTCACCTTGATGCAAGCATTCCAAGATGGCAAAACCCCTGGCAAACTACAATGTGGTTCTGCATGGTGGTTCAATGACACCATTGATGGTATGAAACGCCAAATGGATGCTTTAGCAAACAATGGCTTGTTATCCAGATTTGTTGGTATGTTGACAGATTCAAGATCCTTCTTAAGCTACCCACGTCATGAATACTTTAGACGACTCTTGTGTGATAAAATAGGTCGCTGGGTTGAAGCAGGTTTGTTCCCTGAAGACTATGAAGTCTTGGGCAGAATCGTTGAAGATATCGCTTACAACAACGCTAAGAAATACTTCAACATGTAAAAAAAATCGCTTTTCAGCGATGATTTCCGAAATACTTAATTTCATGGTTTCGGGCAATGGTTTAGATAATGGGTGTGGCACATACGGGATTTCGTAATGCTCGAAATACGGCTTGTCCCAATCCATATAACGTTCTAACGCGATCGGCATATTGAATGTTGAATCGATGAAAATGGCTTTTCCTCCAGATCGCCAAGGTCGACTTAGAACAATGTTGTACTGTCCAAGGGATTGGAAACTACAACCATTAAAAACCAGCCCGAACGATGATTTGGGATGTGTAGAAGGGGCACTGATGTAGCCACTACCATTCGAAATGATCGTACAGTGATCGAAAAACGCATCACTACCACCAAATATAAAATCGATGTTTCCGATGATGGTCGAATCAAAGATGAATTGTCTTAAGGGACGATTGATCAATTCAGGACCACTTAAAATATGATCGTATCTTAAAATCAAATCCGATGGCAATGGCCCAAAGAACACGGTATCTTGGGTAGATTTTAAGACACAATTTTGAATCATTGTTTCATTTCCATAAGAAGAAAGCGCTATCGCTTGACCGATTTTGGGTCCGGTACCGCTGGTATTCTCAATGGTTAAATTGGATAGCATCACATGATCCGCCACAATCAGTACCGTTTGGGTTCTGAATGTGTTCATCAATAAACCATCTGCGTGAAATGTCAGTGCGTGGTCATCAAATGAGATGATGGCATCATGAGATTCACCAATCAATTTTAAATCAGGATGTCTGATTGTAAGTTTTTGTTTGTAAAATCCGTTGGATAAATACACTTCGAGCTTCGAATCGAGTGGGTATGAGTCTAAAATAGCTTGTATATCGTCTTGTGGGGTTAGCTTAATTTGTTTCATGTGTTCACCTCATGTAAATCTATTATATAAAGGAGGTCTTACTTTGACAATAGCGAAATACCGTCTCTTGGATTTGATTGTGTTAGGCGTTGTCGCCGTCATCGTCGATCTCATTGGATTTTTTGCCAGTCAAAAAGAGTTGATTTTCTTATACGTGACTTTATCCACCCCGATTTTGATGATTATCTATGTGCGTTGGGGCAGATATGGTCTTTATGTGAATGGTGTCATCGCGCTATTGCATACGATACTCTATCGAAATTTCGACATCTTACCAATGTTGGGTTATATCGTATCGATCTT
>DJWH01000040.1:7229-8242 GCA_002441525.1 Acholeplasmataceae bacterium UBA6235
CAAGTATTGTTACAGTATTGGCTTTTTGGCACAGTCGAATGGATCGTTCTTTTTACAAGACATGGGTTAAATATCATTTTAGGGTGGGTCATCCTAATGATCGCAAGGCATCAAGAAGATTTTATGGTAGATATGAAAGCATATCTCCTTAGGCAAATAAAGGAAAGACAAGAAGAGGAACGCATCTATGAGAGTTAACAACGACGTTAAAAACATGAGTTTGGATGATTTAAAACACGAACTCTTAATGGAGGAATTGGAAAAGAATAAATGGCATCGCTATTGGGTCGCGATTAAAAAAGACTGGCCTCTATATGTGATGTTGATTCCAGTCATTCTCTATTTCTTCGTTTTTAGATACATGCCAATCTATGGGATTTTGGCAGCATTTAAAAATCAAAATGATTTAACCTTGTCAGTCGGACAAGCCCCATTTGCTGGATTTTACGCATTTAGATCATTGATTGCTGGTGACTATGCGAAAGAGTTCTGGCAAGCGTTTCGTAACACATTCGCAATTTCGATGTATGGGTTGATTTTCGGTTTCCCTGTACCCATCATCTTGGCTTTGTTCTTCTCGGAAATCAAATCAGATTTCTATCGAAGCTTAACCCAAATCTTAACCTATTTACCAAAATTCATCAGTACCGTTGTCATCACATCTATCATCACTTTAATGTTATTTGAAGGGAATGAACCACACCAAGCGCCAGGCGTCTTGACCTCACTCTTCCAAATGTTAGGTCTCATTGGTGATCAAACGAGAATGTTGCATGAACCACAATACTTCCGATCGATTTACATCATCTCTGGCATTTGGGAAGGTGCCGGATATGGTTCGATTGTGTATTTCGCAGCGATCATGGCCATCAGCCCAACCAATTATGAAGCCGCACGTATTGATGGTGCGAATAAATTGGCACAAATTCGTTATGTAACGTTACCAGGGATGGCACCTACCTTAACCATCATGCTCATCTTACGTATAGGTGAAATTTTATCGGTTGGTTATG
>DJWH01000104.1:0-13959 GCA_002441525.1 Acholeplasmataceae bacterium UBA6235
GAAGATTCAGGTGCCACCGACATGATGACCCAATTGCCATAGACTTTGGCTTTCGGCATGATATAGGTTTGGATGTTGCTTAAATAGGTTTCGCCGTACAATGCACCTGTGGCGTCGGCTGTAATAAATGCTGTATTGATGATGTCTAATGTCTCAAAGAAATCATCATTCACCGTGTTATATCCACGATAAATGTAACTGGAGGCGATCGGACCTTCTAAGGATTTGTACCCTGGAACAACGATGTCAAAAGATAGGGTATCCGTGATTTCACCTGTGATGTTGGCTGTGAGTGTGACTGTTGTGGTTTGATAGGGTCTTTTGTATAAACCGCTATTCGATATGACTTCAGGATGGCTTGAAGTCCATTCCATAAAGTAGCCGCTAAAGACCAGTGGCAAACCCACACTTTCCTCTGTCAAATCTGGCAGAAGGTCTTCTAGATAAGTTTGTAATTCATTCATGGTTTTTGACCCCCATTTCGCAACATAAGTCATCGATTGGATGTGATCATTGGTCATATAACCAGGGTAACTCAATACAGTTTGTCCTTGGTATTCCCAACCCAAGAAGCGAAACCCTTCTTTGACGGGTGTCGGTAATCTGGTGGGCTCTAATAAGGTTAATTGTGGATTTTGATATAGTTCTGCTTCCCCATAAAAAGAGACCTTGAGTTCACCTTCTGTATAAGCAATCACATCCGTTTCGAATTGCACAAACATTTTTTGATTGGGTTCATTGGTATACTCGATGATTTGGTTTAAACTTTCAGTATCTGGTAATTGTTGGTGTGCGCCAATGATATAATCATACTCAGGTAAGGTTAAGTTTTCTACGGCAGCGGTCATCGGATCGACATAGACCACTTCATAGAGACCAACTGCCTGGTTATAGGCGATGAACAGTTTGTAAAACCATCTGAGTTTGGTTTGTGTATGATCCATAATTGATAGTGAACTACCACTGGTATCATTTTTACTCATGATGGTTAAAGCGCTATTGGGTTCAATGGTGGACAAATAAGACGCATCCATATGGCCCCCATTGAGGTCTAAAGTCACCTCAACTGGTTGTAATGTCGGTTTTTGACAAGCCATCAACATGAACATAAAAATGCTTATGAAGATGGTTGGAATGGTTTTTTTCATGGTATTTTCCTCGGTTTTAATCCATAGTATGTCTTTATTATAACATAATAAAAAATGGTCGTTTTTTTAAGGTGCGAAAACTATTGCCAAAGAGAGGCGTGATATTCAATGTTGACAACCCATCATGAAATCATCAACGAAAAGACGTATGCTTATTTCAATCAAGCAATCCTAGAAAGTCAGTTCTACCTGCCGATGTCCTTCGAACAGTTCAAATATTTATCCCAAACACACTATGTCATGATTCATGTTACGGATGACCAAATTCAAGGTTTGTTGATGGGAAGTTTTAAAGACAATGCATGCTATATCGCTTATTTACTCGGTACAAAGGCAGCTCAATACGCTTTGTTGAATGACTTAGAATATCAATTGAGAACCACTTCAATCAAGACATTATGGTGGTCATATAATAACCCAATCAAGGTGCCTTTCTATACAAATCCCCCCCACATTCATTTCAATGCTCAAGGGGTGTTAAAGGATTCTCCTATTGAGTCCTTATTGTTGAGTTCTGGTTATCAAATTTACGCCACAATGGATACCTATGAAGTCGATTTAACTTCGTTTCAAAAAAACGATTATTTGGCAGAAAAAACCATTCATTTAAAACAGTTGGGGATTGAATTTGTGGTGTTAAACGAGTGTACAAAATCGGTGGATGATTTTCTTCAATTGTTACCTAATCCTGCTTTTGTAGATGTCATCAGACATGGGATTGTTGCCTCTAAACCCATTTTATTTGTGATGTATAATGGCTCAATCATGGGATTTACTGGTCCTATCAGTGTCGATACTGATGGCCGTGGTGTATTCGGCGGCATTGAGATACTAGATGCTTTACAAGGGTATGGGGCAGGCAAATTACTCTTCTTTAAATTGCTCCAAACATTTAAAGATATGGGGGCTACTTACGTGACTTTATTCACGGGTCAAAACAACCCTGCGAAGCATATTTACAGGGCAGCTGGCTGTCAAATCACGCACACATTCCATCTTTTGAAAAAGGAACTCTATCGCTAGAGTTCCTTTGTTTTTAGAGTCGTTTCAGTGATTCACGGATGTTTCCGTTGTGATCCATTAAAATCTCTTTAATCTTGTCTTTATCTTCGATTTTTGACATGATTGAGAATATCGCGAACTTCACGGAATCGTATTTCATTAAATGAGCAACCGCTGTATCCTTATTGCATCCAGTGACATCCATAACGATGGATGTGGCACGTGATACCAATTTATCATTGGACATCTGCACGTCAACCATGAGGTTTTCATACACCTTACCGATTTTAACCATGGAAGCTGTTGTGATCATATTCATGATGAGTTTTTGAGCTGTGCCTGATTTCATTCTTGTAGAACCAGTCAATGGTTCTGCCCCAGTGATGGCTTCAATCGGATGTTTCGCAGTCGCTGCGATCACTGAATTGGAAGATGTGGTGATACAAGCGGTTTGACAACCGACTTCATTCGCATATTCCACTGCCCCTACAGCGTATGGGGTTCTCCCACTCGCAGTGACACCAATGACCACATCGTTGGGTTTAAGCTTCTTACGTTTTAAGTCTCTAATCGCTGCTTTTTTGGAATCTTCGACTTTTTCAATTGGGAACCTCAAAGCTTTGTTTCCACCAGCGATGATGCCTATAACCATATCTTTAGATACACCAAAGGTTGGTGGACATTCTGAGGCATCTAGAACGCCTAAGCGGCCCGAAGTGCCGGCACCAACATATATGAGGCGCCCGCCTTTTTGGAAAGCTTGTGTGACGACATCGACCACGTTGGATATTTGTCCTAGCGCTTTTTCAACGGCGATAGGCACCAATTTATCTTCATTGTTGATCATCGTCAAGATTTCTTGAGTGGATACCAAATCGATGTTTCGAGTGTTTTCATTACGTTTTTCAGTACTAATTTTTCCAATGTCTACCATAGTTTTTACCCCTTTGTAAAGTGTTTTATCGCGAGATGGTAAGCCCCTTTGACAGGTTCAACTGGGACTTCTTCGATGTCAAAAGACGGCATTCTGTCTTTGAGATACGCGATCATGGATGTTTTGACGGCTGGTGCTTGAAGGACAAATGATCCTCTTGGCGCTACCTTCACACGGTGTGGATGGATGAATCGCTTGTAGGCGTTATAAATCTGTTCACCTAACATTTCCCCTTCTTTTTGATATAAGGAGAGGGTGAGTTCATCCCCTGTTCTCGCGAGTTCTCCCATTTTCGGCGATAAACCAGCGATTTCACTTTTGTTTTTGTTGTAGATGAAAGCGATGATGTCCGCTTCGCTTTGTCCTTTGATTTCTTTTAACAACAACTTGGATAAAGGACTAAATCCCAGGTTGTGTTCACTTTCATAGATGAGATTCTTAAATGCGCTGATGACCACGTGATAGGCACTACCTTCATCCCCTAAGAGGTGTCCATAACCCCCAATGGTGTTGATGGCTTCCTCTTTTAAGGTAATCACTGCACTGCCTGTACCACCAATCGCCATGATGACCGCTTGATCGGGTTCTTTTTCAACCGAATACAAACCAATCATCGCGTCGGTATCTAACCTGACTTTCGCGTGAAATCGTTGTTCAAGGGACGCTTCGACCCCTTTGTCTTTCATTTTGGTTGCACCAGCGATACCCAATTGAATCCATAATTCGTATTCAGCTACTGGGATTTTTGAAACGAGTGTTTGAATGGTTTGTTCGATATTTTTCAATGCTTCTGTTTCATCGATTGAAAAGTTCGAAAAACCACCCAAAGCCCGAGCGATTTCTCGCCCTTCAAAGTCATACAATACTGCGAGGGTTTTGGTGCCACCACCATCGATGCCGATGATCCATTTATCCATGTATTGGTAACCTCCCTTTCAGTGTGAGTTGACCTTTTAGATACTCAATGAGGATGGTCATTGAGTTGGGTGTATATTCATACAAGCATACATAATTTTTAATGTTGGGATTAAAATGCAAGTCATAAGGATTTCTCATGGAAACCACATAGACTTCTTTTGATAATGTTTGAAGTTGATCAATTAATGTGAGTTGTTGTTGATAGATGTTGCCATTGTAGGTTGTAACGATGATTTGATCGTATCCTTTGGCTTTTTCAACCACATCTTGAATGATTTCATCACTTGGATTGACTTTCATCAAATATCGCCCGATATCTGGTAAACTCGCTTTGATTTGTTTGGTAATCAAGTAATCCCCTTCCGTATCATCAGCCCCAGAAGTCACTTGAGGTGAAACCCCAATAAAGAGCGTTTTACCTTTAGGTTGATAGATGTCACCTTTAACCAAAGTTGCTGCCCTTCTGACGGTTTCAAGGGCGTAAGCTTTATGCATTTCGTTGACGACCACAGACTCAATGCCGGGGTAAGTTTGATTGATGATGTGTGGATTTATCAAGGTTTTATATTTAAGCACTCGAGATACACGTTCATCTAATACTGACATGGGTAATTCATTCGTTAAAACCGCTTGTTTGAATCGTTCAAAGGCTTGGATTTGGTATTCATAGGAATGACAAATGCACACCAGATTCGCGCCAGCTTGAACTGCCATGAGTGACGCTTCTACTGTGCCGTAAGCATCTTGAACTGCCTTCATTTCCATGCCATCGGTAACGATGAGACCTTCAAATCCCAAATCATTTCTCAAGAATTCCGTTAAACACTTTTTAGATAAAGTGGCCGGTAATCCCTGTTCACTAAATACAGGAAAGTCGATGTGTGATGTCATCAGTGCGTGAATGCCTTTTTGAATGGCATTTCTAAATGGCACCAATTCAATGGCTTCCAATCGATCCAAATCGTAGTCCACTTTTGGTAAAGCGAGGTGTGAATCCAAATGGGTATCACCATGACCCGGAAAATGCTTCCCGGTTGAAAGGATTTTGGTTTGTTGTCCTTTGAAAAAAGCTTCTGAGAATTGTGATACTTTATTTGGGTCATCGGAGAAACTACGTACCCCAATGACGGGATTTTTAGGGTTGTTGTTGACATCCAAGATTGGCGCTAGGTTCATATTGATGCCTAACGCATCTAATTCTTCTGCCATATAAGTACCATTTTTTAAGGCATATTCAACATCATCTGTCGCGGCGATGGTCATCGCCCCAGGGAAGAAGGTTGCGCCATTGAATATGCGTGTGACCATCCCACCTTCTTGGTCAATGCTAATGAACATCGGGACACGTAAATGTTTTGTCGCTTCCAATTGAAGCGATTGATTCAATTGGAAGAGTTGTTCTGGCGAGATACAATTTCTCGCAAACAAGATTACATTGCCTAACTTATATTTGACGATCATCTCTTTAGTGACTTCATCGAGGTGGTCTTTTTGGATGCCAAACATAAATAATTGGCCAATTTTCTCTTCCAAACTCAATTTGTTAATATCATACGTCATAGAGATGATACCTTTCTTTCATAGTTATAAATCGTTTAGAATCTACCTCCATTTTGGTCAATAAATCTGCCAAACTAAGGCGGTTTTTTTCAATGATATCAGTACCCATCAACAAGTTAAAAAACAAATTTTGACTGGTTTTGGGTGGTTGAATGAATTGAAATTCAGGGTGTAGTTGACGAATTACATGAATCAAAATAACCCCGGTTTTAACTGGTTCGAATGCATGTACATCCTGAACGAACATTTCTAAGCCTTCACACAACACATTGGCGTGTTTGGAGAATACTGGGGTAAAATAATGTTTTCTGAATTGAACCCCTGGTAAATCATACGTTTTTAAGGTTTCAATGGTCAATTTACTGTTGAACCAAGGGGCACCGAAGATTTGAAAAGGTTTGGTTGTACCTCTACCTTCGGATAGATTGGTCCCTTCAAAATAACAGGTTGCCATATAAGCATAGATGGTATCGATGGTTGGGATATTGGGGGATGGTAACACAAACGGTAACCCAGTATCTATAAAATGCATCGAACGACGGTATCCGCTCATTGGAATGACGGTCAAATCGGCGTGAATACCCTCGGTTTCATTAAAGAAGTTAGCCAACTCACCTATGGTTAGACCATAGCGTTGAGGTATCGAGTAGTACCCTACAAAACTTCTAAAATTTAAATCCAACAAGTTGCCTTCGACTGCTACCCCACCTAGCGGGTTAGGACGGTCGAATACGACCATTTTCTTTTGATAAAGTTTGCAGGCTTCCAATGCAAAAGCCATGGTATAGATAAATGTATAGAAGCGTGCCCCGACATCTTGGATGTCAAAACACAAGACATCGATGTCCGCCATCATTTCAGCGGTCGGTTTTCTCGTTTCACCATAAAGTGAATACACCATCGCGTTGGTTTCAGGATCGACATAGGGGTCTAATTTCACCCCTGCTTGAACATTACCTCTAACCCCGTGTTCGGGCGAAAATAACGAAACCAAAGTGCCAATTTCATGGAGAATCTCAATGGTCGATTTAAAGTTAGCATCCACACCTGTCGGGTTGGTAATTAAGCCTATGCGTTTACCTTCGAACAGGGATTTATATTCATGAATACGTTCAATTCCCAATTTAATCATTGAATTTCATCTCCTTCACATCATCGACCACACGATCAGTGATGATCGCCATGACCATTAACCAGCCACTCACACCAAATAAAACGAAGATCATCGATGTGAATGAGGTGAGTAATAACAATAACAATACTGCGGGTGTCAATAACATGAACATGGTTCTTAGGATATATTTTCCTGCAATATAAAATGATAATTTGATAGAAGCTTTAATACCTAAGTCTGGTTTGACATAGACAATCGGTAATAAATATAGTGATACAGCCAGCATCATCACTACAAAAAATAACGTGATGTAGTAGCCTGCTTGATAAAAAAGATTGGGTGCATCCTCGATGAGATCAACATAATAAGTCATGTTGAGATACCCGATGGAGATAATCATACCGATTAAAATCCCCAATAAAATCTTGTAAAAAGTACGGTGTTTCAAATGATTAAAGTATGTTCTGAACAACCCTTTTTCCTGTTTCTTCCAAAGGTCTCTTAAAGTGTTATATCCTGTGGATACACCTAAAAAGAGCGTAATGACAGGTAATATGGTGATGATCACCAATGTATTGATGATGACCAAACGCAAAATCCAGTCACTGATTTGATTGATTTTTTGGAAAAAGGGTTTTTCAATGAACATATAATCTCCTAACCGACAATACCGGTTCTTTCAATCGATTCAACAAATTGTTTTTGAACAAATAAATACATAATGAGCAGTGGTAACATCATGAGTAACGCCGCAACGTTGCTGATGAGGGCTAAGAAGAGTGGGTTTTCCCACACATCTTGACCAACCAAATCCAGACCACCGGTGTAGAACAATTGTGCATACATGTTTTCTGCAGCATTGAGTAGACGCATGGTTAAGATTGGAAAATCTGCTGTGGATACTTCAAAGATTTTCACATAATAGGCATCATTCCACGCCCATACAAACGAGAATAGACCAACGGTAACCATCGCGCCTCTGGCGTTTGGTAACATAACATTAAAGAATATTCTAAAGACACCAGCACCATCAATCTGTGCGGATTCTTCCAATTCCTTTGGTAATCCCGCAAAGAATTGTCTAAAGATAAAAATGAAGATACCAGAACGAATCCCCATACCAAGGAGGTTCATCAAATAGATAGAGGTTTGCTTCCCAATCAATTGAAGGTCTCTAAAGTAGAGATATTGTGATAATGATAAAGCTTGTGGCGGGATGACAATGGTTAAGATGACCAAAATGAATAGGGTATTGGTAACTTTGTTCTTAAGTCTTGAAAAAGCATACCCTGCCAACGCAGTAGAGAATAACTGTAACACCATCGAAATGAATGAGATGGTCGCTGTATTGATCAGTGCATCCTTATAATCCAACACCAATACCGCGAGTTCTAGGTTTTTTAATGACCAAATCTCAGGTATCCAAATAACCGCTGGGTTATTGACATCTTCTGGTGCTCTTAGGGCTTGTAGGATTTGTTGGATGGTTGGGAACAAAATAACGAAGCACAACCCAATCAAAAATACATAACGGAAGAATGACCCAAAGAATGCTTGGAAATCTCTTTTTCTTTTCGCATTCAACTTTTGTGTGAAATACGTATTTTTAATCTCTGTTTTCTTCTTAAGGATGAATGCTTTAATGGTTTGGAAGAGATTAGTTTTCATAATGAGAACCTCCAATACCAAAGATTTTAGCTAATAAGAAGATGATGAGTAGAATCACCAAAATCGATCCCACATACATCCATGACATCGCTGAGGAAAGTCCCCATTGTTGGCTATTGAGTTCATCTGAAATAATGCCTGAAACCGATGAAGTCAAGAACGTATCGACCAGTGCATATACGGTGACGGTAAGGATGTGAGGGGACACGTTTGGTAACGTGATCAGCCAGAACATTTCATAGGCTGTCGCGCCTTCAATCTTCGCAGCTTCATACAAGTGTTTTGGTACAGATTGAATGGATGCTAAAAACAGAAGGATTGGCACCCCTGCCAACGCCAAGATGTCGTAGATACGACCAATCAATCCACTGATAAATCCAACAATCATTTGATCTAAACCGGTTTGAACCAAGAAATACTCTAAGTCAAACAGCTGACCAATGTTTTGTTGTTCAAGGATTTGTGTAATGATATCTCCGCCACCGAGTGCTGTTGCAACCGCAGCTGAGTTTAAAATCACTGGGATAAAGAATATCGCACGTACTACAGCTCTTCCGCGAAATTTCGCATTCAGCATGACTGCGATGAATAGACTAAAAATCAGTAAGACAGGTAAGTTAATCACCACGTCGGTGACGGTATTGATCAATTCCACTTTAAAGCTGCTCACGGTAGTTACGTGGGTATTCCACGCAAATAAGTAATTACCAAACCCGACAAATTCAAGCACAATTTCACCCACACGTGGGGTCAACTTGAAGAATGAATACATGAAGGATTGGATGAGCGGCATACCAAATAAGAATACAATCCCTAACAACCATGGCAACAAGAATATAAACGACCACAATTGTTTTTGTTTTTGATACTTATTGATATTTTTCGTGTTTACACGGATATTTTTTTGTACTTGTTGCATCTTAATTACCCCCTACCACTTTATAATTCATGGCGAAGACGACTTGTCCTAGGTAACTATATGGCGTCAAGTTGTAGTTAATCACGACTTCTAATCCATGTGAATACGTAACTTTATACACGTTATTCGCAATAATTTCATGTTGAACCAAACGGCCTTGGTGGATACCAATGGCATCGAGTTCTTCTTTTTGTGTCTGCATCAAATCCAACCAGTTTTTGTAGTAGGTCGAGTTGTACTGATTGTATTCGGTGTTGAGTAATTCCCTCGAATCGTCATAGGTGAGGGTATACTTTAAATTCGACCCAGTTTCAATGGCTTTCAAGAAATTATACTCAATGCTTCTGGTTGAGATGATATTGATAGAATCCCCAGCATAATCTACAAGGCCTGATAATGCCAATTGAAGAAGGGGAATTTGTTCATCAATGATGGCGTATAATGTGGTATCTGTCGGCAAATCTGTGATGTATTTCGCATAAGGCATCGCGAAACCCATCGGGTTACGTAACATCAGTTGTTTGTTGGATTCCGCTAAAATCGCTTGTTGTAAACGTAAGGCATCCTGTTTAAATAGGATGTTTGATTTGTCATAAGAACCGGTTAAATATTGTCCTAACATGGATAAATCGATATAGTCATGTTTGAAATCCTTGACCATTTTATCGTAAATCGCTTGATAGTACTTTGGGTTAATGATGTAATCTGCATCACTATGTGGATACATCGTTTCAGAATAAGGTAATCCTGTTGGGTAATGATATTCGTATAAATACGCATTGTTGCCTGTGATTCTCTTTGCTGAGTAGGTGTATTGGTCAGAGAAACGACGATACCCATTTACCGTCATCAATTTCACCGATGCATACACGTCAATATGATCGGTTTCTAGCGTATTCACCATACGCTTAAACCCTTGTTCATTGCCTAAAACACGTTCGACATCCATCTTGGTTTCAATGGATTGTGAAAGACCACCATTGAATACACCGGAATAAATCACATTGATGTCATCGATGTTCAACGCTTGCATATCATCAATGATTTTGAGTGCTTGTTTGAATGTGGTAAGTGAGCGTGTGGTATTATACGGGATACCTAAGAAAAATTCTTTTTTATCGTAAGCACCTAAAAACTCTGTGGTGATGACGGTTTGTGTGGTTTGATCATTAAAACTTAATCCATAAGTATCGATCAAGTAATTTCGATAGCTCTCAGCTACCCCCACATAATTATTTTTCGCGCCAGTGAGAAACTCGTACTGAACCACAAAATCGGTTCTGACAATCGGTTTTGTCCATAGTGTGATTCCGTGTGGTACCGATGGGGTACCTAACGTGATGGCTTCAGACTCTCTAAGGTTAAATGATATAAATACATTGTTGTAAGAGTCAATACGCCCAGAGACATCGGCGTTGATGGTTGCCATAGCATCCCCTTCAGTGATGATACCTGCAAATCCACCGACTTCTTTGATCATACCAAAGACTGGGATGGTGATGTCTTGTTGTTGTTCTCTCATCTTAAATGGTAGTAAAGCCAAATCTTGACCATAAAGGCGTTTGCGATAAGGGTTTTGATAATACTTACCATTGTTAAAGTTCATGATGGCTCCCGTACCATCCGGTAAGACGATGTAACCTTCGGTTGGGACGCCAGCGATTTCCGCGATGGCAGTACCGAACATTGGGTATAAGGAAATACTTGAAATACGAGACCCACCAAATTCTTGTAAGGTATTTCTCATGATGGCAGTTTGAATACCTTTATCTGTGAGTTTCACTTCTACACCAATTTGAAAGCGGATTTTTTCATAATCCACAGTATATCCATAACCAAAGTTTTCCTCAATGGCTTGTTCACGGGTATAACCCAACTTACCATAGAATATGTCGTATAAACGGTTGATGACTAAACGGCTCATGGTTTCATAACGAGCAATCTCGTATAGACCCGTGACTTCATCAAATTTGGTATAGGCGATTTGTTCTAAAATGGCTCGGTCTTCTAAGGTTTCCATGATTTCTTTTGGCAGAAACTTCGGGAAAAATAGATAATCGACTTCTAAGTCTTCTAACATATACAAGACTTGGAAACCATCGTTGAGATACTTGATTTTATAGGTGCGTTCTCCAGCTGCAGAGAGTCTGCTTTCTGGATGACTGATGGAAAACTTATAGTTGTTGATGGTCGTTAATGATCCATTCGCATCCACATATTGAACTTCTAAGGTTGCTTTTTGTTTTTCAATCGCGGTAGGGGTAATTTTACCAGATTCGGCTTCCCATGGGTCTGGGATGGTTGGGTTCGATTGCCAGACTTCACCATTGCGTTTATCTACCACTTTGAAATACGTATTGGTTTCATCCAAATACAGTTCAAAATTCGCATTCGATACCACCAGTTTGTTGTTATCACTGAGTTCACTACCTGCCACAAATCCAGTTTCATCAAATGGAATGAGTTCAGGGAATTGTAAGTCTGCAGCCTTTAATTTAAATGCCAATTGATAGGTTGTGATGCCTAAGATGATGACTAGGATGCCAATCCATATTTTTAATTTCATAGTGATTGCCTCCTAATATCGCAACGATATTTCATTGTAGATGGAAGCCACAAACGAAATAAACTGTTGGATTAAATCAAAGAATAGTAACCCTAAAAACATCAATACCGCCATCGCGATGAAGGTTGCGATAAAGGCCAAGATCGTTTTAAAGAGACCATAATTATGAATGTTTAAAATACCCATGAATAACATCCAACCTGCAGCGACATATGAAATCGAAACTGCTAGGGTATAAAATGCCATTTCTTCGAGGGTTAAAAAGTTTGAAATAATGACGGCTGGAAATCCAACGATGAGGATAGGAAACAAGGAATACCCTGTTACCATGAGGATTTCTTTATATTTGCCTTTACCTTCCATCAACGTGGTCACTGACCAATTGGCAGCGGTAAAGATGCCAACCAATAAGACCACAGCAAATATTTCTTCTAAGGAATTTAGCAACATCGGATTACGATTGTTGATGAGTGGTCCTTCATATTGATAGGTGAAAATGCGGAGGAATGCAAACAAGAAGATAAAGGTAATCGCAACACTCATTTTGCCTTTTTCATAGCGCTTGAATTCTTCATACCCATCAAATGGATGAAATAATACATATTTTGGAAAGCTGAGGAATTGTTCCTTGAAGCGTTTGAAATTAATCTTCATATAGAACGTGACCTCCACTTCTGATGGTCTTACGAATCTTGATGTAGACGAATAGACCTGCTAAAGCAACCGTTCCGCCCATGATCCAACCAAAGTTTTCTCTTAGGATTTCATTACGGTAACCTTTAAATGCTTTCGAATAATAGAAATCATCGTGTCCTAATTTGAAATAGGCCATGGCTTCTTTGTATTCACCTTGTCTTAACAAGTATTTACCAATGCCATTGTAAGACACTTCATAGTTGGTGTTTAATACCAAGACCTCACGCCAAATTTGTGCAGCTTCATCAAATAAACCTTCATCTTGAAGGGATACGGCTTGATTGACTGAACGTCCAAAATCGGTGAGTCGATAAACGATGACTGTTCTAGTTTTACGGTCTAGCACCATGATGTCATCATTTAGATAGGCAACAGCCACACCTTCTGTGAACTTATCGCTTTGTTGACCTTCAGCGCTATTGATATAGAGTAAATTACCCTCATTATCATAGGTGAAAAGTCTTGAGCGTTTTTGATCTAATACAGTATAAATACCATGTTCAGTATAGGCGATATCTTGAAGTAATGATGGTCCAGTTACAACGTACTTATTGCCTGCTTCTAGGTAATGAATGTCCCCCATTGGCGGGAAATAACCACGTTTTTTAATGACATCGATCCCTTTTGGATTGATCAATTGAATGGTATTTTTAGCGTTGTTTTCGCTGGGTTTCGATGTCGCATAAATGAAACTTTCTGGATTGAGCACCACATTGGTGTATTCGGTTGGTAAGAATAACTTTAACTGTGCCAACTGTGCTTCTGTCATCATGTTTCTTCTAAATATTTCGTAGGGTGTCATCTGTATTGGATTGACACCTGTAAAGCGATTAAAATCACCATTAGAAGAAAGTTCAATGATGCCTTCATAGACATTTTTCGCGATTACGTACATGCGTTCTGTCGCATCCACAGTAATCTTGATGGGTTCAAAGTTAAGTTCTTCAAACGTTGGGTCATCAATGGTATCAAACACATCGATGACTTCGTAGTCACGATTGAGTTTAACAATGCGCTTATTACCTGTATCAGCCACATAAATGGCGTTATTGGTCACTTCTAATCCAAATGCCCCATTGAGTGTTGTTGACGCTTCTGCGAAACCAGGTTCTTGTTTATCCAGAAAAGCTTGGGTAAATGGGAAATCCTTAACTACTTCAACGAGTTCAAATTGTGGATTCACAACCACGATTGCATTTTCAGTGGAATCCACCATATAGATGTGATCATCAAAAACCACCATATCTTCTGGTGTAGATAAGGTTGTCCCTAAAGTTTGCGCATTGAAATACGCAGCAAACGTCATGCCTGGTGCGGAATGAATGACTTCGTTATAATAGGAATAATTATACGAAACCGATGAAATTTGCAATGGTAAGGTGAATAACAGGGTGAAAAATGCGAATATTTTCATGTGTATCCTCCTTATTTCAT
>DJWH01000104.1:14003-30364 GCA_002441525.1 Acholeplasmataceae bacterium UBA6235
CCGGCACGTTCAATCGAGCCTTGGGCGATTTGTCTTAACGCATACGAGACAGGTTTCAACTCTTCAGAGAAGATGAAGGAACCCCCATCGGTTGTCCATAGTCTTTGGAATAACAAGATGACTAAGGTTAACCAAGCTGGTTTAACCAATGGCATCACGATTTGGAAAAATATACGGTATTCACTCGCACCGTCAATCTTCGCCGACTCAATCAATTCATCCGGGATTTGTGTCATGAATTGTTTCATGAGGTAAAGCCCTAGGGATGATGCGATGGCCGGTAAGATGATGGCGAATGGCGTATCGACTAAGCCAATCGATGAAATGATGATGTAGTTTGGTGTAGCGGTAACTTGTGGTGCAAACATCAAGGAATAAACAACCAATGTGAAGAAAATTGTCTTCCCTGGAAACTTGTATTTTGCGAGTGGATAGGCTGCCATCGAAGCGATGATGACGTGTCCTACAGTTCCGGTTAATGTGATGAAGATGGTATTAAAGAAATATCTAGAGAATGGAATCCATGAGTTTTCCATCAATTCAGATAAGTCTCTAAAGTTGTCAAATGTGATGTTTCTAGGTAATAAGGTTGGTGGAAACTTGAACAATTCATCGAGTGGTTTAAAGGCATTCGACACGGTCATGATGAGTGGGTATGCACTAAAGATTCCAAACAAAGCGAGTAATGTCATTAGGAAAATGTCGCCACCTAACGAACGGTTGAGTTTACGGTTCTTTTTGATTCTTAATTTTTTCGCCATCTTAATCACCCAACTTTCTTAAGAAGCTACGAACGAATAAGTTCGCGCTCATCATGATGAGGAATAAAATGGTTGCAATCGCACTGGCGTAACCCAAATCAAATCGGGTTGAACCGTAGTCAATCAAGTGTGTGACAATCGTGTGTCCCGCATATTGAACGGATGGGAACCCAACCAGCTGCATCGATACTTCAGCGATGGCCAAACTGGTGGTAATTTGCATCACGGCACCGAACAATAATTGTGGTTTCATGCTTGGTAAGGTGATGTACCAAAGTTCTTGCCAACGGTTTCTAATTCCGTCAATCGCCCCTGCTTCATATAGTGTTTTATCTACACTTTGAAGCCCTGCGATGAAGGATAGGAAGGATACCCCCAACGATAACCATAATTGTACAATGATGATAACCATCATAATATAATCCGGATCTTTTAACCAAAGAATGGGGTTATCGATGAATCCATAACGGATCAAGAATGCATTGGCGTAACCATGGATATCTCCAGAGAAAATGATGAGCCACATCAAATACGCATTACCAGAAATGGATGGTGCGTAGAAGATTAAGGTCATGAATGCTCTCACTTTAGGTCTAAGTTCGTTGATAAGCCATGCGAATACAAAGGCCATCATGTAACTCACCGGTCCTGTAACGACGGCTAAAATGAGCGTATTTTTAATTGCGATGATAAATTCATCATCGTATAACAACAACTTTAAGTAGTTGTCTAACCCAATGAATCTTGGGGTTTCTAATAAATTGTAATAAGAAAAACTGATGCCTAACGACATGAACACCGGGATTACTGTAAATGTGAAAAATAGAATTGCATACGGTGCCATTAAAATGTACAGATGTTTATGCTTTTTGATTTCCATTTTAAGGAGTTGTCGTTTTGTGTATTTAGGTTTTGGATTCAATGCTTGTTGCACAATAGACCTCCTTAATCTAGTCCGAATTCGTTTCGTTTCTTCGTTATTTCTTCGTTGATGATTTGTACGTAATCATACAGGGTTTCTCTTGGATTCGCATTGTCATTGATGACCAATCGTAATGCATTATCTAAGTGTCTACCTGTCATGTATCCGCCTGGTACTTCAGGAATCCCTCTGACCCAAACCCATGTATCCATGAGTTTGTTGTATTCGGATACCGTCCAAGGCAATTGAGCTACAGCGTCGATATTCGCGGTAGGGTAACGTGCAGCTGCACCTAAAATCCCTTCCATCTCGCGTCCGAAACGTACTTGCGTTTCTGTTGAGGTCCACCATTTTAGGTAGTCCCATGACGCTTCTTTCTTCTTCGATTGTTCGAGAATCATGACACCTGTACCCGAGGATACGGTTTCTCTGCGGATGATTGGGTTACCAAGTTCATCAAAGTCAGCTGTACCTGGAATGGATACAAAATTCCACTTACCTTTGATTTCAGGGGCGAACACCGCGAGGGTATTATACGTATTGTAATAGGTGATACCAATTGGCATTTGTCCACTTCTAAAACGGTTGATGAAGTTGGCTTCTACAGGGAATGAATAATCTGTATAGAACTTTGTCCAAGTTTCAAATACAGCTGGACCTTTACCTTCGTTAAACCCTGATTGGCTGTTGTTATCGATATAGAACGCTCCATCATTTTGATAGAACATCGATGAGAACACAGGGTTCGCAGGTAGGTTCGCAACATTACCAGCAGACGCTGGAATTGGTAAATAGAATTCTAAGTTGTGTTTTTGAAGGTCTGGTACCAATTGAATGACATCGGTCCAAGTTTGTGGAACATCAAAACCCATCTCTTCAAAAATATCGGTTCGATAGAACATCATCAAGAACGTTTGTTGTTCAGGTAATGCATAAGTACCGTTGTTGTATTCGTAAGGTGTAAATGCACTATCCATAAAGCGTTCACTGATGGCATTAAAATCACTGAAATTCGATAAATCGTAAGCCGCATTACGCATCGCATAGTTCACAGGCACGCTGTGGTCTACACCCATCGCGACATCTGGACCACGTCCAGATAAAGTCGCTGGTAATAGGACTGCACCATTGACGAGTTTCAAGTCCACTTGAATCCCAGACTCTGGTGTAAATGATTCATCGATGAGTTTTCTTAATATGTTCGCTTGGTCTTTACCGATGGATAACCATACTTCGATGGTTTCACTGCTGCCTGTGGTTGTTTTACCTACAGCTGAGTAATCGGTTAAGAAGGATGCGAAGAAGGCACGAACGCTATACCACATGCTTTCCATGACGCTGGCTTTAGCCTTTGGCAGTTTCGCATTTGGTTCGTGTAATACAAAATAATCGATTTCAAGGGGTTGGGCATCAAGTAAAGTAATCAATGTCCCTAACGCTGAAATGTTTGAGTTATAAGCGGATAATTTACGGTGAATCTCTCTTGGTTTTTTAATGAAATCATCGAGTTGTAACAACATCGTGTCGAGAATACCCGTTTTTTCAGAGGTTGATCCTGAAATGGCTATCAAGGCTTTACGAACATTTCTTAAGGTGGTTCGTTCGTCTTGTAAGCGTCCGACCAAGTTAGGAATTCTTTCTGTTAATTGGTAATCGCGATACTGGTCAGGTTCAGGACCTGTGTAGACCAAAATTTCACGATAAATTTTATTGAGATTCGCGATTGAGTTTTGAATTTCATCGATCAAAATCCCATATTGAGCTAAGGATACTTCCAAAGTGATTTCATGGGTTCCAGCTTCAAAATAGAACAAATAAGCTTCGGATTTGGTGCCTAAGGTTTGTAGTCTCCAATCGTTGGCGTGTTTAAATTCGTAATTTCTAAGTTCAGCAAACGGAATCTCGCCATCAATATAAATGTTTCTACCAACATTCACACCGCTTGCAATCTTTTGTTTAAGACGCATCGATAGTTGATATAACCCATCGGATTCTACTTCAAATGACCAACTGATTTTATCCCCTGAGATACGCCAGTTGTTTCCACCAATGGTGTTTAAAATGATCTTACTTGGATCAGACATCATGGTGAGGGTGCTGGTTCTGTCATTGAGTGGGTATAGGGTTGGTGCGGTTGTATACGTTGGGTCTTCCGCTTGAATGATGAGATTGGCTTGATCAGCTGGGGTATACCCCATCGAATCATACATCGATTTCATATCTGCATAGGTCGGTAACGCAACTACCGATGAGATGTTTAATCGACCAATGACCATCGGTTCTCTCACGGATTCGAAGGTGATGGTATTTGAACCTGCTTGGAAATAAAGCTCGTAAGGTTCTGTAATATAACCAACAGCATCTTTAATGTAAGTTTGTTGCCACTGTGGTTTTTCCACTTGTGATGGGCGAATATCATTCCCATAAATGTCTTTTTTAACCACTTCTTTTGCGCCCCAAATGCGGTGGAAAACCACATTCTCTAACCCTATAAAAGGAATAGTGTCATTGATCAAAATCTTTCTTTCGATGTTCGCTGACTTTCCTTCATATGGGTAATATTGAACCAAAACATGATAAAAACCAGACTCAGGTACACTGAATTCATAAGTGACTGTACCTGTTTCTTCGGTGAGTAAGACATCCGATAAACCTTGATAGTTACCAAGTATTTGTTGATTACCGGTCATCGTATCGTATTGTGAACCAGGGATTACTATCGTTGTAATCGCTGGATAATTTTCAACTTTAGTGGATTTGTATTGATAATAATCTGAATTTTGACCATAGAGCTCGGAGTCCGTAACAGTCACATGGCTTGTATTGTATGACAATGGACTCTGGCGATTGGCTAGCCAGGCATAATCAAGTAAACTGTAGATTAAAAACAAAAACACAGCTGATAGTGTAATGATTAAACCTTTTTTCAAAATAACACCCCTTTAATAAGGTGCCCTCTCCCCTGTCGAGGAGAGGGCTTTATCATTGTTTTTTTAAGAATTGAAATACGCTTCTAGTGCTGCATCATAGGTTGGTTTGATACCATCCATGAGTGTTCTAGCATTACCTTCGCGAACGGCGAGGTTGACGTTTCTTCTCCAACCTTGTTCGCTATAAGCACTGATACCAAGTGCATTAATGAGTTCTAGATAAACCTTGTCATAAACTTCAAGATAAGCTTCTACATAAATTTCATTGTCAAACTTAGTCATTAAGGTTAATTCAAAGTCAGATTTCAATTCAGCGTCAGTGCGCCATAATTGAAGTTCATTCCAAACTTGGAATACCAACGCTTCTTTAGCAGCAGACATACCAGATGCTACATGATATACAGCAACACCACTGACTGGTGAGGTATAAGCACCGGTAAATGCATCGGCTTTAGGGAATGGTACATAGCCAAGTTCAAATGGTAGACCACCCCAACGGTTAGGTGCAGTTACGAACCATAGATTACCTGGATGCATTGCCACTTTACCTGCTTGCCATAGAGGTGAACCAGCGTCGTATTGTGGGGATGTTTCAAATAAACCTTGGGTATATAAACTATTTAAGAAATCATAAGTTTGTAATGCTGGGTTTTGTGCAAATGCAACCCTTTGTGTGACACTATTGATCAATGTGCCTCCATTGAGTGGAATCATCGATTCAGCGTATGCGGATGGCATACCCCCTAGTGGGTACATTTCTTCTTGACCATTGGCCATCAATGTTTTCACTTGTTTTGCCCATGTTTCGAAACGTGTCCAAGTCCATTCACCATCTAAATACAATTGTGTTGGGTTAGCGACACCAAGGTTCGCTACCAAATCTGCATTGTAATATAGACCAGAATCCACGGTTAAATTACCTTCATTGAATGCCCAAAGTTCACCTTGGAACATGGATACTTTTTGGTAGCTTTGATGGATCTTGCTACCGGTTGTCGCCATATATTTATCGATTGGTACAATGGCTTCTGCTTTTGCTAAAGCTTGAATCCAGTCCGAAGTTGACCAATAAATATCTGCTAAGTGATTATTGGATACGGATGATTGAATGATTGCGTTGACACGGTCTGGTCCCCATGGTGCATTAGCAGGATAAGGTTTGTATTCAACGATAACATTGAGTTCAGCTTCGACTTGACGTTGAAGTGCTTGACGCTCTTGTTGTCTAGTACCTGAATATTCTGCATGGAATGGGTCCACTTCATAAGGTGCCCCGTGCATGATGACAATCTTGGTTGGTTCTACCGCTTGTCCTTGTACGGTGACTTTACGGGTAACAGTAACTTCCTTACCGTCGCTACCAGTCACTTTATATGTGAGTGTATAAACCGCTGGTGCGTTGGTGTTTACTGTACCAGTGACTAGGATGTTGGTGATTGCCCCATCCACAGAATCGGTCGCAGTGACACCATCCAGTGGATTAAAGGTATCTCCTACTGTGATTGTGATGTCATTCGCGCCACTAATGCTCGCTGTAGCTGGCTCGTTGCCACCACCGCCGTTGCCACATGCCGCAAGCATGGTAGCGAAGACTAAAAGTAAAATGCTTAAAAATACTTTTCTCATTTTATCTCCCTTTCTCTATTGAGATTTTTCATTGTTTTTAAAAGTTCCCTTACATATATGTAAGCACTTTTATACACTATCATTATACTATGTATTACTTTCGATTTTTCCGACAACCGTGTTATTTTCGCATTAAAAAAATTATTTTCACACGTAAAAAAGAAAGTTCCTATATAAAGGAACTTTCAATGGTTTACTTATTTAAATTATGGGCGTTTTCTCAAGATGATGAATGCTGCTGCGAAAGCGACCACTGAAGAGCTTAGAGAGATGGCGATGGTAGCTGCCATTGAGGTACCAACTTGGTCTTCTTTACCTTCGATTAAGTCTTGAATTTGTTCAAGTGTTAAGGTGTTTTCAGTGATATAATCGATGATTTCTTGTTCTTTATCATCTAATTTTTCATCAATTTGTTCGTCAACGATTTCTGGTGTAACAGGTTTAGCTACGACAACCACATTGAATGTGACTGTGCTTGCATTACCAGCTTGGTCTTCTGCGACAACTTCAACAGAATAAGTACCAGGGTTATTGACATTTAAACCACCATTTTGTGAAACATAGATAACAACATCTGCTCTTGCATCGTGGTTATCGATTGCGATCACGTTGGATAAAATAGCTTCGTTTGCACTGGTGAAATCGCCAGCTTCAAACTTGAAGTTTTCATTGACAACGACAAGTTCAGGGGCTGTCTTATCATCGATGGTTAATGTGTATGAAGCGGTCTTCACGATGTCAGTATCGAAATCAGGAATACCAGCGACAAATTCAGTCTTAGAAACTGGATCATCATACACGATGGTTCTTGCTAATGCATATTCAGTTGCTTTATTGACACCGACAACAACGATATAACCGTTTTCTTCAAGTGTTAATCCAGCCAACCAAGCATCAAACATACCGGATGCATTTGCAGGGGTATTGGTACCATTAACGTCTACTAAATCCCAAGTTCTTCTGTTGATGGTTCTAATCACTGTGCCATCGCCAGCAACTTCAATAATCACACCGGCAGAACCCCATGAGAATGTGGATGTCTTGAATGTGGTTACGTCTGTCCAAACAGAAATATCATTTGCAATAGATGTTAATTGAACATTTGTCTTAGTAATTTCATAGGTACTACCTTTAAATGTAACTGTTGCAGGTTGATCAGGTACACCAGGGATATGTACATGGTGTGTGAATTGTAAGTTGATTTGATATACGCCTGCTTTAGGTGCATAGAAGTTAAATCCTGCTGGGTAAGTTACTTGGATGGTATTTGTAATATCATTGCCGTAACCGTCGTCAGCTGTGATGCCTTGCATAACATTGACATATTGACCTTCGTCAGAGAATCTGTTGACAACGCCTGCAAATTTAGGAGGCATAACACCAACAACGATGTCAGCTTCTACCACAGTTTCGCCACCTAGTGTGGTTTCAGCGATGAATTTAGCTTTATAACCAGCACCAAATACAGAGGAGTCAACTGCAGTGACTGCAGCACTCTTGGTGTATACGCTATTCACTTCGTCCCAAGTGAAATCGATGGTTTGTAATAGGGTTTCGCCTGTTTCATTCCAAATTTCAACTTGATAGTCTAATTTTTCAGTTAAGTTTTGAATCTTGTCTTGTGCATCAAACATATTGACCCATGACGCTTCAACGGTTAATGGAAGATCAAAGGCAGATTGATAATCAACAACGATATTAACGCCAGCGGTTGTGTTATCATCGTCTAACGCTGTAATACCAGCGAAAGTAGGTGCTTGGTGTGTATAAACGATTTCAGCATTTGCTGTTGCAGCATTCGCTAATAATCCAGGTAATGTCTTGATAAAATCAGTGGTCTTAGCATTTAAAGAACCTCTATCGTTTGTACCAAAGCTTACAGTTGTCCAGCCCGCAGGAATGGTAACAAAGTTAGGGTCACCAACGATGATTGTAGACCATTTTTCTTTATCTAATTCAGTTGTAGTATCTACGTCAGCGTTTGTCCAAGCGATGTATTTAACCGGTTCAAGTACATAGCCTTGAGCGTCTGTAGCATCAATTTTCATACGAACGTGTGATACTCTTGTGGTTGCAGGTTTTGGATCGGCTGCATCATACGCTGTTTTTTCTTCAGCAGTTGCTAAACGCCAATCTGGTGCTTCAGGTGTGCCATCATTAAAAATGTAATATGTGAAGATTTGGTCTTCAACCATTTGTAATTTACCGGAAGCATCAAAGTATGTCCAAATTCTTTGAACAACAGATGTTAAGTCAGCTCTACCATTTGCTGTAGAAAGGATGACTGGAGAATCTGTGTCATTGATGATCATCGAAGCGAACGCATTATATTGTAATGAGTTCATTTCGGTTGCACTGATGAAACCATCTGAGTTTGCATCGTTGAAATCTTTGGCATAACGTACGCCGCCTCTAACGAAGTGGTAACGGTGACCGCCAAATTCTAAATCCCAGAATGAATCACCTAATTTTAACTGAGTACAAGAATTCTCAGCTAGTAAACATGCTTCTTGATCATATGGAAATAGATCAACAAGGTCGCCCTCAGCGGCATTCATGCCAAATGGAGCAATCGCTAGTCCCATGACTAACATTAGAAACATCAATACTTTTTTCATTTTTCCTCCTATGTGAATCTTTGTTTATTCTAGATTCATTTTATGAACAATTGTAAGCGCTGTCAATGCAGATTTTGGGATTTGTCACATTTTCAGGCCATTCTTACGGCTTTTGATTTTTTTTTTCAAATCCCTGAAAATCTACTAATGAACTGTGCCAGGTAAATAGGTATAGAACGTACGTGATGTAGACACATTATCCACTGTGATTGTCACGGTGTAGCTCACGGTCATTGCACGATCCGGCATTTGAATGACTCGACCTGTATGATCTACATACTCAGGGAAATCAGAGACAAATTCGATGTTGGCGTTGCCACGTAAGTGTTCTACTTTATATTCATACTCTGCCAATTCTTCAAACAATGGCACCAATCCACCTCGAATCATCGATTGTGGACAAATTTTGCCCGAGAAGTCTTGGTGATACGCGAGTTGTGTGAGTGGTAAATTGTATTGTTTCATCAATTGTGCGGATAATTTTGCAGTTCTTTGCCATACACGATAGTTATCGCCATCTTGTGCAACTGAAGTTTCAATACCAATACCGTTGCGGTTACCGCCACCAAAATAAATGCCGTTTTTGGTCGGTAGTGTTGACCCGTCGCCTGCGTGATAGGCAATTTCATCGAGTGGGATATGTTGATACAAGGCTTTATCATCCATCGTAAAATGCCATGAGGTATTGAGTACAGTTCCCGCTTGTGCTGCATTCCATAAATAATTCGCGTGTGACAATGCACCCGCACCTGGCGCGGTGTTGGCTGTTTCATGAACGACGATCCAATAGACATAATCTGAGTTGTAAACAGGCACACCATCCGGATGGGCAGGTTTTTTAACCCCTGGACGAATGCCTGATGATATTGGTAATAATTTAGAGGTATTGATGGACAATCCATCGAAAAGGTATCTAGAGACAGATTCATATTTATAATCTACATAATTGAACCCTGTACCATAGACCAACCATTCATGTGGGGTGCTATAAGATACCATGGACAAGGTTAATAAATCCATGAGATCGCCATCATTTAAAGCACTATATACTTGAAGTGTATATTCTTGATAGACATTCATATCTTCTTGAAGTTCAACACGAATGACCACTTTACCTGGTTGTAAAGTTGTCACCAAACCTGTTTGATCCACGGTTGCTTTTTCAATATCTGATGAAGACCATAACATCGGTTTATCCGAATAGTCGTATGGAAACGGTGTGGCGTTTAGTTTGAAGGTTTCTCCAACCAATAAATCGTTTTTCGGTGTGTCTGTTGAAATTTCAATCCCTGGGTGGGTTGTGATGATGAAGGTAACTGTACCTTTAACATTAAAATCCACAGTGGATCTCAATGTGATGGTCACTTCACCACTCTTCACTGCGTTGACATTCCCATTTTGAACGGTTGCTACATTTGGATTAGAGGTGATCCACCCCAATCGATTGGTAGGCATATCTAGTGGTAGTAATTCAAAACTGATTTTGTATTGTTCACCAATCATCATTTCATCAATTGGGTTGGTGATGACAATTTGAACAGGGATGAGCGGGTTATAATTGGCTTCTTGAACCACCGCGTTCGCTTGGCTATAGAAACCCCTCAATTGTTGTTCTGAAATATTGGAGAATTGACTTAATACTGGAGTTTCACTGCCCCAATAATTCAATGTGAAATCGACATTGGATTGTTCGGATTGATACGCGTTCATCGTTGAATTGGATACTTTATTGAATCTAAAGAAAGCTTTTAAGGTGTTCGCGTTGGTATTGTAGACATTCGCGTGCACCGCTTCTGTCGTGTCTGAAATGGTATTCCAAATCATTTCGATGGATGCGTTAGAAATCAATTCGTTTTCCGATTCAACACGAATACCGTAGTTGACTTGTGTCATGGTATTTTGTTTGATTAATAACAACCCACCACGGAAATGGACGATATTGATGGCGTCAAAATCAAAATTGTTGAAG
Source organism: Acholeplasmataceae bacterium UBA6235 (assembly GCA_002441525.1). Taxonomy (GTDB): domain Bacteria; phylum Bacillota_I; class Bacilli_A; order Acholeplasmatales; family UBA5453; genus Paracholeplasma; species Paracholeplasma manati. The sequence continues at coordinate 24,830 of DJWH01000104.1, forward strand.
GTGTTATTAGAAATTTCAACGGTCTCGACATTGTCCAAAACGATGGCTGATGATGACAATTGTGTAAATGTATTTTGTTGAATTTTCAAATTTTTCACTGGGACATCATTTTCGATGACCGCTTCAACGGTGAAATTGAATCCTTTAACGGTGACGTCGTCAGCCGAAATGTGGATGGATTTTGATAAAGCTGTTGATGAACCCATCAAGGTAACTGGGGTTTCAATGTTTAATGCTTCATCATAAGTCCCATCTAAAACGTAGATGGTTGCGCCAGGGGTTGCTGCGTCTAGCGCCTCTTGAATTGTCTTGAAATAGTCCACATTCAATTGATAGTTGCGTTCTTCATGGGTGATTTCAGTAGCTGTTGACACATTATTGACAACGATATTGTGAATGATATTAACCACCAATGTGGCCTTAACTGTGTTATCAAATCGAGATGTCACAGTAATGGTGACTTGTCCAACCTTATGACCAACCAATGCATTTTCCGCATTGAAGGAGGCGATGGACTCATCGCTAGAGCTGAAAACCATATCTGGGTGACCCAGCAATGGTAATATGTTCACTTGAATGGTTTGTGATCGGTTCACATTGAGTTCATCTGAACCATTGAGTGTAATCGATTCAGGCATAACGTAGACCATCACCGTGATTTCTTCATAGATGTCTGGATTGCTGATGGAAGCGATGCGAATGGTGGTTGTACCAGCCGCTTTTGCTTTGACTAATCCAACTGAATTCACGGTGGCTATACTGGTATCAGATGAGGTGATTTGAACATCTTCTGACGCTTCAAAATCAATGGTGATTTCATCATCCACCAATAGAGCCAAATCATACGCATCGACTGAAATATTGATGTATTTTGAAACAATGATTTCAACGGTTTTGTTCACCAAAGGGTTGTTAACACTTTGGATCGTTAATGTTGCAGATCCGATGGCAACCCCGGTGATGACACCGGTTGCGTTCACTGTGAATATGTTGGTATCACTGGATGTGTACGTGAGGTCATCGTTCGCTTCTATGGATATCGGTAACGTATTTCCGACCATGACTTCAAAACTGGTCGCAGTCAAATCGATTTGTACGGATTTGTAGACAGTGACCGTAATATCTTTTGTAATCGAAGCGTCTGAACCTAACTTCACTTTGATCACAGTCGTCCCTGCTTTTAAGGCAGTGATCAATCGTGTATCACTGATGCTGATGATGGTTGAGTCAAAGCCTTCAACCAAGTGACCTGATTTGTCATTGGTATCCACTTCTAATTGAAATGTCTCGCCTTCGGTTAATACCACGGCGGTTTGATTGACATCCAAGGTGTAGGATTGATCTACACAGGCTGTCAACACAAATAGGCTTGCCAACATGAGGATGGCCATCCATTTAAATTTCATTTGTGTTCCTCCCATTGTTTGATGAATAGACGATATATCTCGTCTCGATAGCCAAAGATGTGATTGTTTTCACGCTTTGGATGAACCGCATTGGTTAGTAAAACAAAACCTTCTTGACGTTTTAAGTTGATCATCAAGTTACATCCAGTAAATCCTGTATGGATGATGAGTTCGTCTTTAAAAGGATATAAAACATGTGATTTACTGGGTTTCTCAAATCCCAACGCTCTGGCTTTAGGGTTATCGGATAAATCGGTAGCTTCCACTTGAATTTGATTGAGCTGTTCAATCGTTTTTGGTGATAATACATGCGTTTGATTAAACATCGCTAAAATGAATTTTGCGATATCACTTGCGGTTGAGAATAACCCGGCATGACCGGCTAGACCTTGCATGGCGAATGATTTTTCATCGTGTACTTGGCCTTGAAGATACCCTTGAAACACAGTATCTTCACGAAGTTCGGTTGGTGCACAACGGATTGGGTATGGTCGATAACTCGAATCCATCATATGTAGTGGTTCGAAGATTTCTAATCTCGCCACAACATCCAATGGTTTTTGATGAATTGTTTCAATGATTTTGCCCAGTAGTATGAATCCAACATCAGAATAGACCACATGAGACCCTTTGGCATATATTTTTTCTGAGTGAAATACTTTTTCCAAGACTTCATCGGGGTTTCTTAAGGTGTTTGCACGTCGGATGTCCGCTGGTAACCCAGACGTATGGGTGAGTAAATCGTAAATGGTGATGTCACCATAAGCAACGTTTTCTAAAATCGATTGAACGGGTGTGTTCAAAGACAAACGACCCGTTTCAATCAACTTAAAGATCAATGTGTTGGTGGATATGACTTTGGTTAACGAAGCCACATCGTATATTTCATGACCTCGATTCAATACTTTATTTGGATACAAGGCTTTATACCCAACATAATCACACTGGATTTGACCGTTTCGTATCACACAAAACTGTCCACCAGGAAAATGTTGTTTGTTGACCCCTGTCTCCAAAAAGTTTTTAATGGTTTCTATCATGGTTTTTTCTTGATGGCGAAGAAAATAACGACACCAATCGCGAGTGTACCTATCACAGAAGCCCCAATCAACACCATTTGATCTTCCGATAACGGTTCAGATTGAGCGACACATTTACCATCAATCAACGTTTCATCGCTATCACAAATAGGATCTTCTGGTTCTGGGTCAACTGGATCGACCGGTGCTTTATACCAATGGGTTTGAACATCGGTAGTCCAATAATAATTGTCCATGCGTTCCAATGCTTGAACGACTTCGGGGTCTGTACTATTTAAGGTTTTAAAAGAGAACAATGCGTGACCTTTAACACTTGGGTATTGTGAAGCATACCTGAGTTGTTCTAAAAATTCATTTTCATTGGTCCAGTTGTTAGAGGTTTCAGCGTAACGGTAGAATCCATGTCCGATGATGAGATCAACACCGGCATTTTCAGTGATTTCTGCCCACCAATCGACCAAGTCAGCATACGGTGCAGCACTGTGGTCAAATTGCCAGTAAAGCTGTGGCATGATGTAGTGCACCCAACCTTCTTCTACCCATTTTTTAGAGTCTGCGAATTGTGCTGAGTAACTTTGTAATGCGCCAGAAGAGGTATTTGAACCATCCCCACCGCTTTTCCAAATGCCAAATGGGGATATCCCAAATTTCATATTTTTCTGCTTAGCGATATTTTCAGCTTCAACGGTATCAAATACCATTTCTACCATTTGGTCGACATTATTTCTACGCCAATCGGCTAGGCTCAATCCATTTGGATTATTCGATAGGAATGTCTCCGCATCTTGCGCATTGTTCATACCTGAATAACTATAGAAATAATCATCAAAATGGATGCCGTCGATGGCGTATTTGGTGACGAGTTCATTCACCACTTGATTTAAGTAATTTCTAACCGCTGGTTCGCCTGGGTTTAAGATGAGTTTACCTTGGCTATCAGCGATGACAAGGTTTGGATTTTTTCTCGCAAAATTATCTTCGTGTAATGCGTTCAATTGGGTCATTTTGTCATCGGTACCTGTGGATACACGATAAGGATTGAGCCATGCATGGATTTCAATCCCGCGTTTATGACCTTCTTCAACCATGAACGCTAGGACATCAAATCCAGGGTCAAAGCCTTCAGTACCGTTGATGTAACGAGACATCGGTGCGAACTCTGAATAATAGAACGCATCATTCATCGGTCTTACTTGGAAGAAAATGGTATTCATATGAACCGCTTTGACACGTTCAATGATGGCAATCAATTGGGCTTTATAAGCCGCTTCCGTCGTCATCATCGGAACGTCGATGTTAGAGACAGTTGCGACCCAAACAGCGCGCACTTCTTTGTCTTTTTCAGACCAAGTTGTTGGTAACTCAATCGGTGTATTGGTTTGATAATAATTGACCGGTTCGCCATCACGAATGACGTATAAGTTGTCTTCTACCGGTGGTAGTTGCATCCTAAAGCGCTCGGTTAAAGTTTCAGATACATTGAGTGCTTCGTCGATGGCATAATATTCTAAGGTGTATAAGTTGTTTAAGTAAAACTCAAATGGGTCAACATAGACTTGCCATGAAGTCCAATTCGAGCCATCGTGTAAGCGGTAATAAATGGTAGAATCGTCTTCTACCGATAAAGCGGCTGTCACTTCTGTGATGTAGTATAAACCTTCTTTGGTCCCTGTGATGTCTATCGCAGGGTCATTAGGTAAGGTTTGATCAATCACAATGGTCTTATAAGTGGCTGTTTTACAACCATCGTTGTTTCGATAACCAATGACATAATCGTCTTCTTGATCGAAAGTAACTGGTGCACTATAATCGGTCCATGTGCCCCCATTGATGTTGTATTGAAGGTTGGTTACCCCATTCAAAGTCATGACAGCACTCTGGTAGAAATCATTGCTGCCAGTACCTGCAAATAAGGCAGTTGGTAGGGCATAACATGGCACGACCACTTTGAGAGATAAGGTTTGAACAGGTGATTCTGCTCCTTCACTGCTGATCGTTTTGGTTTGAATGAAATAGTTGCCTGGGTTGGTTAATACCAATGGTTCAGTATACAATACCCAAGGTCCGACACTGCCAAAGTTGACCGCGACCCACACTGGGTTACTACTATTGGCGTTGATCGATACCGATACGCCTGGTAAATAATCATTACCTGATTTGTCACCTGTTGGGGTAATCACAGGCACATCGGTATTGATTTTATTGATGATGAGGGTGTGCCCCTGAATGAGTGATTCTTCATTAGAAGCGTTGACCGCTTTTACGTGAATGGCATAGGTGCCTTGTGTCGTAAAGGTCACAGGGGTGGTATACAATACCCAGTCGCCATAGTCTACACGGTAATAAATCGGGTCTGATGATGTGATGCTCATCGTGACATTGGTTCGGTATTCATCCCCTTGTTTGGTGCCTGTAAACGTCACCACAGGGGAAGCAACATTGGATTCTGCGAGTGTCCCAAATGGCATGGTCGTCCATAGATTATTGACGACATTGGTCACGTTGGTTGTATTCAAATAGGCTGCGCTATAGAAGGCAGACCCGATGATTTCTGGGTATTGCGCATTGTGTAACAACTGGTTTTGAATTTCCGTACTACTCCAGTTTTGAGCAGCGGATATCGAGTGTCCAATGACGAGGTCTACGCCTGTACCACGCACTTGTTCGACCCACCAGTCCACCACGTTCGCGTATGGCGCGGCTGTGGTTGTAAATTGCCAGTATACTTGAGGGTTAATGTAGTGCACCCATCCCTCTTTTACCCAACGTCTTGAATCTGCAAATTGAGCATAATAGGATTGCATCCCATTGGTATCAGAGCCTTCGCCACCATTTTTCCAAATACCAAATGGTGAAATACCGAATCGAATGTTTTTACCATTGGCTAAATTATGGGCTTCAACGGCGTCAAAAGTCATTCTTACTGCGTCATTGACATTTTCACGACGCCAATCCTCTAGGGATAAATTATTCGGATTATTGGCAGAATAAGTGGTTGAATCGGCTGAGGTTGGTGTGCCTGAATAAGGATAAAAATAGTCGTCATAATGAATACCATCAATATCATACAAGTCCATGATTTCATCGAC
>DJWH01000015.1:0-6168 GCA_002441525.1 Acholeplasmataceae bacterium UBA6235
TAATCAGCGTGAAACCAAGACCCCGCATCCAATTGTTGGATTTCTTCAAAGGTTAGGTTTTCAATGCTTTGACCGGTATTCAACTGGGTAGTTCGATTTACGGTATAGTCATGAAACAAGAATGGGATACCATCTTTAGACATACGAACATCAATTTCAACGGCGTCTGCCCCTTGTTCGATGGCTAAGTCCATCGCTGCTAAGGTATTTTCCGGTGCGTAGATGGATGCTCCGCGATGGGCGATTACAGAAGAACGATTCAACAGTTCAATCGGTGATCTGTCCGCACCAAGTATTTGGTAAATGGTTCCGATGTTTAAAACCACCAATATGACCAAAGTTGCGATACCTACTTTTCTAGTCCAACGGTGTTGTTTTGGATTCGATTTCATGAGGTTAAAATCCAGATTCTTTGGGGTTTCAATCACCGTATATTTATCATAATATACCGCTGTGATATAAGCGATGTTGATTGGTATGAAGAATAAGGTTGATAGTAATCCTATGAACACGTACACCGCGTAAATGAGGGAGAATAGGGTAGGGACAACATATCCTTGTCCTCGGGTCAATTGAATCATGAAACCAACGATAATCAATATGACAAAATAAAGCGCATAGACCATGAAATTCATGGTGAAATTGATACCGATGAATTCAATCAATGTGCGTAATCTTCGTTGCTTCATCAATACATTTTTATCCAATTTCACCAATTTAAAAGGTTGGGTTTGATGCGTAAAAATGGGCAAATACAACATCGTTTCGATGAATAACCACGAAATAAGTACCGTAATCACAAGAATCATTCGACTCATCCAAATATTGGCACGTATTTCGTTGATCAGAATGGGAAGTTCAATCGTAGAAGCGAACCCATAAATCGAAATGAATCCAGATAAGTAGACGAAACTCAGCGTAGGTACCCATAGGTAAATAGGCAATAATTGCTTAACACGCTTGATTTGATTTATACCAGACAAAATCAATTGTTTCAAACTCAATGCGTGTTCTTCTAGACCGTATTTAAATAGGACATTTAAACATATCATCTCAATGAAGAAGTAGATGGAAACCATTGTGATGATCAAAAGCAAAACCAATACAGTGAATGGCGATACCAGATATTTAAGCAAATCACGGTTGGTGATGTAGACAAACGGACTCCACTCAATCGTAAGGTATAACATCCGATTGACGATTGGATATATGAAAAAAAACCCCAACAAACGGTAGAGTATCTCAAAATAAATCAAGGTTTTTAAATTGAAAGTCAAGCTTTTCAACATCAGATGGAGAGTTCTTAACATTTTTAAGACCTTCTTTATTTCATTTTAGCACTTCCATAGATTCTCTTCAAATCTAAAAGAATTTGAATCAAGCGCATAAACAAGGTATACTTAAAATAAGGCAGGTGATTTTTATGAAGTTTAAAGACTATTTCACCCCAAAGTCAATGATTTATACTGGTGAACATACCAATATACAAACTACAATCAAACACTATCAATACAATTCAAAAGAACTGATGATTACCAATGATTTTACTAAACTAGACGGATTCAAACATTATATTCAGGTCATCGGTTTAACTGAAGTGGATCGAATCATGGCTCTTAAAGAACTATTTCCCATCGAACCCCTCATTTTAGAAGACGTATTCAATGTATCTCAAAGAATAAAAATCGATGATCGTAAGGAATATATCTTCGCTGTATTTCATGTGAACTATTATAAAGAAACGATTAAAGAAGAATACATGAGCTTATTGTTCTTTAAAGATACCATCATCACGTTCCATGAAAGAGAACCTGAATGCCTAGAAGCACTTTATCCACTATTTGAGAGTTATTCTGAACTCAGAGAACGTGGAACAGATTTCCTATTTTATCAAATACTAGACATCATTACCGATAGACACATCGATTTGATGGAGTACAATCAACTCCTCACAGAACAAATCGAAGAAGAAATCCTTGAATATAAGTCAGTTGACCAAGAAGAGTTCTATCAGATGCGTAAGTCATTGCTTAAACTCAAAAGCAATGTAACCCCCATCTTAAATCAAATTGATAAAGTACTATTGAGTCAAAAAGGGTATGTATCAGCTGAACAACTGCCTTACTTTGATGACTTGAAAGACCACTTATCTCGCTTGGATGAACGCCTCAATGACGCAAGAGAGCTCATGCGTCATTTACTGGATTTGCACATCAACAACCAATCGAATAAAATGAATGAAATCATGAAGACACTGACCTTGTTTTCAGCCATCTTTATCCCATTATCCTTTTTAACCGGGTTCTTCGGTATGAACTTTGTCCATTTTGATGTCCTCAGTTATGAACATGCAGTACTCGTTTTCGTTTTAGCATGCTTTATACTAGCTGCTTGTATGGTCTATTTATTCAAACGTATGAATTGGTTCAAATAACCCTCCAATGTGGAGGGCTTTTTCTTTCATATAGATTTCAAATAATCCAAACAACCTAAATAAATCCTAAAATGTGGTGTTATAATCAACATATGACGTGTATCTTTTTAGCATTAGAATCGGTAAAAGAAGATACAAAAAAATATTTTTCAAAAAAATTTTAAAAAAGTGGACAAAAATGACTTTTTTTTCGTTTTATTAAGTGAGAAGAGAATTATTTGTCCATTAATAGGGGGAAGATTAATGGAAACAATCAGACTGGTTGAGGGAATCCGTAAAAGGAGCGAGTCTGCATTTAGAGAGGTTTACGACAATTACTTTAAGTTACTGAAACACATCATCTATAAAATGGTTCGAAACCACGAGATTGCAGATGAACTGGTACAAGAAACATTCATGAAGATGTATGAGCGCATACACACGTACACAGTGGACACCAACTTTAAGTTTTGGTTAATTCAAATTGCAAGAAACACGACTTTAGATTACCTCAGAAAAGAACAAAAACAACTCAACATCACGGTGAATGAAGAAGCTGTCGGGGATTACATCGACGATCATCAACCCGATAACTACGAACATCTTTATAAAAAGATAGAGAACATCGTGACCAAAGACGAATATGAAATCGTCATTTTAAGAATCTTCCATGGACTGAAGTTTCACGAAATCGCGTCCATGTTGGATATAACCACTGCGGTGGCAACAAACAAGTACTCAAGAGCAATTAAGAAGTTAAAGAAAGAACTTCGTGAGGAGGATTTACATGAGTAAGAAAATTAAAGCTTTAGTCCAAAAGTATGAAAAGGACATGCAATTTGAAAATCGATTTGATGATCTAAAACACAAACTCGATTTAATTCCTGATGCAGAAGTGAAAAGCGAAGTATTTACAATTAAAAGAAAAGTAATGCCTGCGTATGTAATGATGGTTGTATTACTCATGTTAGTTACGGGTATTATTGGGCTACAATTCGGCCTTAATAGCGACTTCGTTGAAGGCCCTACAACTGTAGACAATGTAGAGTTTAGATTGATGGAACTAGTTGATACTTATGATAGAGAAGCTGCATCAATATTATTTATAGAAGAAAACGCACGTTTAAATGTTTATGTCGGTTATTTGGACAACCAAAAAGTCATCGTTTTAAGTGGACAATCTAAATTAGATGATGACATCATAATTGTTAACTACGACGATACTGAATATACAATTACTATATCAAGTAATTATGTCGTTATCCAATTGGTGGATGAGTCAAACATTGAACTTGACGTGGATATTTACAATACGGGAACACTCAGAGTTACTGAGAACTTTGTATTAAATTTGACTATAAATTTTGAGTATATCGGAAGATAGAAAATGAAAAAATACTACATAACAGCGATCCTACTATTATTCATGGTTCTATCCGGATGTACATCACAAAAGGTAGAACAAAAAGTCCTTTATAAGATTGATAAACAAACCTCATTCTCAAATGTGGAAATGTTAGATCATTTAGATGACTATAAGGATGGTTTGGTTATTAGTATCGTTATTCAATCAGAATATGTTACGGATGAATATAAAACAAAAATTCAACCAGGCATGTCTGCTGAAGAAATCGATCTAATCATCAAACAAATGAGAGAAGTTTCAAAAAGCTATTTCTCAACATTAAATCAAACCTTTATTCAAAAATACAATCTTGAAGAGCTAGGTGTTGTAGAATTTGCGACATATAGCCCAGATATCACCGTTTATTTAGGTAAAACAGAACTTACACTGGAACAAATTGACAAATTGATTTCACTATCAAAACAAGAGGAAGTTTTATTTGTAGAAGTCAAACGCTTTAACTAGGGGGACATATTTTGATGAAAAAATTATTATTAACAACCATAATTGTGCTAGGTATGACCTTCTCGTTAATGGTGAATATGAAGAATTCTGTGGTAGTTCTTGGGTCTAACAACCAAGAAGAACCAAAAGATAAAATCGTGTTTGAGGGCTTCAATTTAAACCAATCCGCTTCAACCGATGAGATTCAAGAAGAAGTATCCGAAAATGGCAGCGACATCGTTACTGTTCAAGTTCAATTCGACTATGAATTCGCTAGTGATATTAGAAATAGAATTAGTAGACGTACAAATATCGACTTATTCATTGCAGAACAAAGAAAACAATTGAAAGAATACCATACAAAGATGAATGCCTATTTCACTCAAGAATTGGGTTTAGAAGGTTATGAAGATGTTTATGCATCCTCGTATTCTCCATTTGTGGACTATTATTTTGATAAAGAAGCATTTGTTCAAAATGCAGAAGAAATCGTTGGAGAATTGATCGATAGCGATAATGTCTCCATGGCATTCATTCAAAANNACAGCCTTATATACTGTAGATTCATATGAACCAGTATCTACTGGCGCAGTGAGTGGTGCAGGCGTTACAGTTGGTGTCCTTGAAAATTCAGGCATCGTCGAAAGAAAACACCCGAATCTCGTTGGTTCGAATTTAACCGTTAGAGACGAATGGTGGTTTAGTGAAACCATTTCATCACACGCAACGATGGTTGCGTCTGTCATTGGTGGAAATTATGGTGTTGCTAAAAACGCTAGAATTCTAAGTGTTCAATTGGCTGGTAGTGCAAAAGAAGAAATCGATTGGATGTTAGACCGCGGTGTCAACATCATCAACTTAAGTTGGGGCGATACAGACCCAGTAGGTGTATATTCAACCAAGTCATCGTATTATGATTACATCGTTAGAACGACATTCGTTACAATTGTTGCAGCACCTGGTAACTATGGTGATACATCGAAATTTGTTGCGAATCCAGGTTTAGGCTATAACGTTATCACTGTTGGTGCAACAAACCCAACAGGTACTTATCGTCAAAGTTATTCATCTTATTTAGTACAAATTGGACCATCTAAACCGAACATTGTTGCACCAGTAGGTTTTGCAATGCCAAACTATTCAGTGCCATTCACTGGAACCAGTTTTGCATCACCGTTAGTGGCTGCACACATCGCGTTATTGATGGAAGAACAACCAACATTAAAAGTATATCCTGAAAAGATCATGGCATTAGTAGCGGCATCCGCTAACAGTATTTATGGATATGGAATTAATCAAATAAATGGATACAATGATGAAATTGGATCAGGTTTATTCGATTACAATAGAACCGTTGAAAATGTCCCTAATACATTTGGATACATCAATTCAACCGGAACTTCAGGCATTTATAAAGAAGTATATTTATACGTAGCATATGGTCAAAGTGTAAAAGCTGCAGTTGCATGGTTANNTAAGATTATTTGATCCAACTGGTAGACCTGTTGCATCCGCAACCTCAAATCACAACAACATTGAAGTCGTACAATATACCGCGCATATGCCTGGTTATTACAGATTACAAATCATCCAAAACGGCGCGTTAGCAAATGGTGCCGATTGGGTATCCTTATCATACAGTATTCGATAATTGGTTCACTTAAACGAAAGGGGGGATCATCTTGATGAAGGTATTAGTTGCTGAAAGTAATCAAAAACACAGAGATTTACTCGTCAAGTATTTAGAAGAAGAACAAATCCAAGTATTAACAGCAGCCGATGGCCAAAAAGCCCTCGAAGTATGGTCCAATGAAGATCCAAAGATCATCATTATGGACATCAACATGCCCGATATGGATGGTTTCTCTATCATCGAAGAAATTCGTAGACGTGAATTAGACCATAC
>DJWH01000015.1:6253-8995 GCA_002441525.1 Acholeplasmataceae bacterium UBA6235
GAAACCAGAGACATTGAAACTGGTAGACACCTCGAACGCATTGGGATGTATACCAAGGTTATCGCAACCGAACTTAAGAATCATCCGATTTATAAGGAACAAGTCACTTCACAATTCATCAACCATTTAACGTTATCCTCAGTATTACACGATATCGGTAAAGTCGGCATTGAAGATGCTGTATTACGTAAAAAAGGGATTTATACCGATGAAGAACGTAAGACCATGCAAGCCCATACCATCATTGGTGCGAGCACCATCGATAAAGTGGCGGATAAATACCCATTCATGGGCTTCCTTAAAATGGCATCAGAAATTGCGCGCTATCACCATGAAAAGTGGGATGGCACTGGTTATCCAGAAGGTTTAAAAGGCGAAGATATCCCATTATCCGCGAGAATCGTCGCGATTGCTGACGTATTCGATGCGCTGATTTCTGAACGTTATTACAAACCGAAATACAGTTTTGAAGAATCCAAACGCATCATCCTAGAATCCTCAGGTAAGCACTTCGACCCAGTGATTGTCGAAGCCTTTCTCAAACATGAAGCAGAATTTTACGCGATTGCTCATTTGGATTAAAACCGAAAAACACATTCAAAACGCCTGACTAAGGCGTTTTTAATATATAAAGGGTGCGTTTTTCTGGAAAATCGTTATAATAGAAGTAGAATATCTTTCATAATTCTTTTATTTTAGGGGGAAAGCGTATGGCTTACCGCGAAGTATTTGACATTTTAATTGACCTATTAAACAATGGTCTGATCCTGCTTGGGCTCGTATTTTTATATGCAGCTACCAATTTCGATCCACAAACGAATACAATGAAGAAAAAGATTACAGCTGGTATCGTCTTAGGTATATCCTCACTATTCATAATGACGAATCCTTGGCGATTAGATACTGGACTTATTTTTGATACACGTTCGGTATTGTTTGGGATCACGGGTTATTTCTTTGGAGGGATTCCTACCCTCATCGCGATGACTTTTGGGATTGCATATCGCACATGGCTAGGTGGTACTGGTGTTTATGCAGGTGTACTAACCATCATTGTCACATCATCGATTGGTTATTTATGGAAAAAGTATCGTAGACCTGAATGGTTTAAAAATGTATGGATGGAATTTTATACGTTGGGTGTGATTTTACACATCGCGACTCTATTGTGTTTCTTACTGATACCCAATGGGCTAGAAATCATCCGTGATTTATTGATACCGTATTTGGGGATGTTCCCTGTGTTGGTCATGCTGATTGGTGTGGTCATACTAAATCAACAAAGCAGATTGCATTTTAATCAAGAATTTAGAATTCAAACCAAACTTTTACAAGCCTCGATGGACGCGACCAGACATATGGAAATTTACGCGCTCGACCGAAATTTTGGATATTTAACGTTCAATCGTTTTCACGCCATCGCGATGAAAAATTATTATGGTGTTAACATCCATAAAGGCGATGACTTTATCGATTTCATCGAAAATGACGCGATGAAACACCGCTTGATGAAAAACATCCAAAAAGCATTGAATGGGGTATCTCATATCGATGTGGTGAAACTAGAAATTGAAAGTGAAAAGTATTTAGAAGAGCACTACGCACCCATCGTTGAAGGTGGCGAAGTCATCGGTGCAACCATTTTCTCTTATGAAATCACGGACCGAAAAAAATACGAAGCCTCCATATTATACTTATCTTATAATGACGCACTTACAGGCTTATACAATCGAAGAATGTATTCAGAAAAACTAAACGAGTTGAAAGACCTTAAATTCAACCCAGTTTCGATCATTTTGTGTGACATCAACGGTTTAAAAATCATGAACGACGCTTTTGGACACAACGCTGGCGATGAGCTGCTCATCGAGGTATCGATGATGTTAAAACAAACCTTCTCTGATAAAGGCTATGTCTGTCGAATTGGTGGCGATGAGTTCATGGTATTGATGCCAAACACGCCGCTCAATTCCGCCCAATACTACCTTGAAAAAATGAAACGTATGTTAGAAACCAAATACTTACACGGGATGAGTGTATCGGTATCCTTTGGGGTATCGGCACGTCAACAGGATGAAGATTTGGAAGAAGTCATTCGAATTGTTGAAGAACAAATGTATAAGAACAAACTATTTGAAGTGACATCTCATCGCAGTGAATCGATTAAAACGATTCTCAATACCTTACATGAGAAAAACCCAAGAGAAGAACGTCACTCCAAACGGGTATCGGAAATCTGTATCGAAATTGGTAAGAAACTCAACATGAAGAGTGAAGACTTACAACTCTTAAAAGCCATTTCGAATTTACATGATATCGGTAAAATCGCGATTGATGAAGCCATTTTGAATAAACCAGGTAAATTGACAGATGCAGAATGGGAAGTCATTAAACGACACCCTGAGATCGGTTACCGTATCATTTCTACCTCACCTGAATACGCAGAAATCGCGTATGATATTCTATCACACCATGAAAAATGGGATGGATCCGGTTACCCTCGTGGGATTGCTGGTGAAAACATCCCAATCCGCGCGAGAATCATCTCAATCGCCGATGCGTATGACGCGATGATTTCTGAACGTCCATATCGAAAACCGCTCACCCATGAAGAAGCGATTGCAGAAATCAAGAAACATACGGGTAAGCAGTTCGATCCAAATTTGGTCAAAGTTTTCTTGTCTTTGTATGAATAAAAAAATGCAGTTCTGATTAAATCTGATATGATCCCCTTAAAGTAGA
>DJWH01000034.1 GCA_002441525.1 Acholeplasmataceae bacterium UBA6235
ACAGTGACACAGATTCAATTGTCTCAATCCGGTTTAACCACCGATGCTTATACCGTGGTAGCGAGAGATTCAAATAACAATACCATCAATATTCGCGTCGATGATTACACGGCGAAAGTCGTTCCAAGCTACACGTTCAGTGTTGGCGCACAATTCTCGGTTACAGCCCCAGTAACACAGTTTAACTCCGGTTATCAACTCATGTTACCAGGGATGGGCAGTATAGAATTTAATAATTAAAAAATGGAGGAAGAAAGTCGAAAATGAGTACCAAAAGATTCAGTTTCACAAAAGGTATCGTCGCTCTAGTTCTAACGCTAGTAGCAATTCTTGGCTTGGTTGCCTGCGAAACACCTGCAGCAAACCCAGACAAAGAGGCTGTTGAAGCAGCATTAGATCAAGTGGCTTTAGTCTATGGACAAGGCGATACAGCATCGAGTGTTACAAGAGATATTACATTCCCTTCAGCACTTGGTGAAATTACCATTTCATGGGTATCAAGCAATGCAGCTGTCATTTCTAATGATGGTAGTGTTGTAAGACCAAACGCGGATACCGTAGTTACTTTAACTGCAACGTTAACATTACGTGAAGTTACCGAAACTAAAGTGTTCCAAATTACAGTTAAAGCTGCAGAAGCAGCCGCAACACCAGAAGAAGCGCTAGCCGCACTTCAAATTTTCAGTAGCACATTGGTTTACAACGAAACTACTGGCAGATACACCACCACGAGTGATTTGTTCTTACCTACAAGATCAATGAAATTAGACATCGTTTGGTCATCACCAAACCCATCAGTGATCAACACTGCAGGTAAAGTTGTACGTCCAGCGTGGGGTCAATCTGACCAAACAGTTATTCTTGTTGCATCCGTTGGTGACGCTACAAGAGAATTCATCATCACTGTCCCTGCAATTAGTGTTAAACCTAACGATATCGCAGTCGCAGAAGCTAAAGATGCGTTACTACTTGCTGGTATTGGCAATGGTGTTGCAGCTGACTTAGTATTACCTACCACTGTAGGTTCTGACGGTGTTACCGTTACTTGGTCTTCTAACAACCCAGAAGTCATTGGCAATGATGGTAAAGTCAACCGTCAACCTGAAAATGTCACTGTTATCTTAACAGCAACCTTAACTAAAGGCACTGTTTCAGATACCAAAGAATTCGAAGTTGTCGTATTGTCATTCGCACCATTCACTGAAGTAGCATCCTTACAAGCAGCACTTGACCTATCCATCGTGAATAGAGCATTAGAAACCCCAGTAGATACCTATGCGAAAGTTATGGGCGTTACTGTTGTTGGTGTCTCTGGCGACGGTTATATGATTTATGACGGCGCAAGCTTATTATATGTTTACACTGGTGGTACACCGGCTGCAAGCATTAAAGTTGGCGACGTTTATGACATCACTGGTTTCGTAGACTACTACTTTGGTTCATGGCAATTCAATGGTACTAAGAGTGCCGAAATGCCAACCATCCTTAAGGCATCTACAGAAGCTGCAAGTGTTCTAACTGCACAAACATTACCTGGCACAATTACACAATACATCGCAACATTACCTCAAACATTTACACAAACAGCACCATTCCCTTATGCATACCTACAATTAGAAGGTAAAGTAAGAGTTCAAGGTACTGGTAACTATGACGTATTCGTTGTTGATTTCAACTACTCAGGTTCTGGTATCAACTCAGCAGCAAACTCACCATTTACACCGGATGCATTGATGGTTTACTACAAGTCTAACATCGACGCATTACGTGGATTAGACGGTCTAAAAGTTAGAATGAATGTCTTCCTATATTCTTATAGAACAGACAGAACCATCTTCACATTCATCTTCACAGGTGTTACTGAAGATATCGAAATCTTACCAATGACTGATCAAGAATCTGTTGACGCAGCAGCTATTCAAGCCGGCGCAGCATTGCCAGCAATTCAAGAAACTGCAGCAACATTAACATTACCTACAGATCTACTCGGTACAACCATCGTTTGGACCTCCTCAGATAATGCTTTAATCAACCCTACTACCGGTGTGGTTACACCAGTTGAAGGTTCTCAAACCGCAGTTACTTTAACAGCTACCATCACTAAGGGTGAAGCTTCTAAAGTTCAAAACTACGTGGTTAAAGTTGGACAAATCCCACTTTCAACCGTAGCACAAGTGGTTGAAGCTGCTGTTAACTCTACAGTATATCGTGTTCAAGGTACTGTTACAGCATCTGAATACTACAGAACATACTTCATCCAACAAGGTGAAGCTGGTATCGCCGTTTACACATCTGACGCAACTATGCTTGCGCTATTAAAAGCAAATGTTGGTAAAGATGTTGAAGTTATTGGTACAAGAGCGGTATTTAGTGGCATGAGACAAATGGCACCACAAGCAATTAAGGCTTTAGGTACCACAGGTACTGTCACTGCAGTCAACGCTGACGCTGTCGCATTGAACGCAACTGACATGCTTCCATACCAAGGCAGACTCATTACATTAACACAACTTAAGGTTGTTGCATTACCTGCACAATCCTACGGTAACGTCGTTGTTGTTCTTGAACAAGTCGCAACTGGTAAGAGAATTGATATGAAATGGGATTCCCGTGTTGCATTGTCTACAGCACAAGCAGCGTTATTGGCATCCTTAACCGTTGGTAAAGAAGTCTCCGTTACAAACGTATTGGCTTGGAATAACAACCCTTACTTCTACTTCACAGACTCTACAATCGTCACTGAAGTTGCGTTAACAGACGCATCTAAAGTCGCTGGCGATAAAGTTGCTTTATCTCTTCCAGCTGAAGTTAAATCTAACCAAACATTAACATTACCTGCAACAGGTGCTAATGGTGCGGCAATTACTTGGGCAACCGATAATGCAGCAGTCATCTCTGAAGCAGGCGTGGTTACATTACCGGTTTCTGGTCAAGTTACTGTTAAATTAACTGCTACCGTAACATTAGGTACAGTGACTGAAACAAGAGAATTCAACATCGTTGTTGGATTATCTGACCAAGATTTAGTAGACGCAGACGCAGCAGCTCTAGTGGTTGCAGCAGCTCATACAGAAGCAACAACCATCACATTACCTGCAACAGGTGCTAACGGTTCTGCAATTGTTTGGACATCTTCAGACAATGCATTGATTGACCCAGCTACAGGCGCAGTTGTTATGCCTGCAAACGGACAAGTCGTTGTTACTTTAACAGCTACACTATCCCTTAATGCAGCAACTAAAGTTGAAACATTCGAAGTTACTTTAGGTACTGCATCTGGCCCAGTCGAAGCAGTTCTAAAAACAATTGACTTTGAATCCGCAAGTGGATTTGCTGTGAGTACTGTTTATAATAACACCTCTGAAGTTTTATTTGGCCCAGCCAATGAACAATGGGGTATGATTTTCGGTACAGTAACAACCACTGGACCACTTGTAGGTACACAATCAGCACAAATGAGATGGTATACAGCTACACCTACTTCATTTGGTAGTCTTGTGTCCAAATACACTTTTGCGAACGTAACAAAAGTTGAGTTCAAAGCAAGTGCTTATGCGGGTATTGGATTGACAGTTAGCTATTCATTAAATGGGACTGATTGGTTAAGTGCACAAGCATTCACCGTTGGTACAACTGCAGGCGACTTTGTATACAATGTCAATGCAACTGGTAGTGTTTATTTGAAGTTTGAATTAACAATTCCAGGAGCTGCACCTACATCAACTTCTAGATTATCCATTGACAACATCGTTGTTTACGGAAATCAATAACATTTTAAATAACTGATATAGAAGGACGAACCTCAAGGCTCGTCCTTTTTTTCGTATTCATCACACAGAGATAGATTAAAAACCATTATATGATATAATGATTATGCTAAAAAAGAGGAGAATTCTCTATGAAGAAAATCATATCAATCTTGTCCATCCTTTGGTTATCCTTATTAATCGTTGGATGCACCCCACCAGAATCGACGAAAGTCATCCTTCCAGACCTCACTGGACTCAATAAAGAACAGGTCATCGAAGTCTTAGAACCATTAGAAATCACCTATACATTTGAAGATGTTATTGATAATACAAAAACGAGAAATCGTTTTATCGAATATAAAGGTGATTTTAATATTGGTGATGAAGTCGAAAAAGGAACTGAAGTCGTCATTACTTTCGCAATCCACGCGAATATATTACCCAACTTAACAGGTGTACATAAAGACGATATTCCAGGGTATTTCACGAATATGAAACTGTATATCGAATACCGTGAATACGAAACCAACAGTGTACCTGAAGGACAATTCGTTAAATACTTAGAACCCAAATATACTGGACAAAAACTCGATGACAATACAACTGTAGTAATATTTGTTGCGAAAAACTTTATCGTGGTTGAAAGGGACCTCATCATTTCTAAATACATCGAAGGTGCGACATCCAATAAAGCCATCGAACTATACAATATTTCCAGTGAACCAGTTGACTTATCCAAGTATAAAATCGGATTATTTTATGATGGCTCTGAGACTGTATCTGAAACCATCACGTTAAATGGCGTTTTAAACCCTTCGAGCACTTATGTCATCAGTCACACGGGTTCAAATGTAGAAATCCTTTCTAAGGCTGATTTAAGCACGGATAAACTCAATTTTAACGGTAACGATATCGTTACGTTGATGTTTTATAACGATGAAGTCGTCGATAGTCTAGGTACTATAGGATGGGCGTTAGATATTTTTAATAACATCACATTGATTAGAAATACAACAGTCACTCAACCAACTGGCAACTTTGTCAGAAATGAATGGGATACGTATGCAAAAGACTATATTGAACCGCTTGGCACACACCCAGTGTCATATCCAACCACCTTCACTTGGGATTTGAGTTATGCAAGTATACCGTTTGAAACACCGGGTGGAATGATTCAAGTATCGTTTGAAAGTAACTACGACGGTGATACTGCATACTTTACACCAGGATTCTTGGGTGAACAAAGACTACGTTTCATCGGTATCGATACCCCTGAAATGGGTTCAGGTGTTGTCGCAACCCAAGCTAAGAGCTATGTTTATAACAAATTGAGATACGCTACAACCATTTACATCCAACATGACCCTAGATCAGGACGTGTCGATTCTTATGAAAGACAATTGGGTTTGGTATGGTATGATGGCAAACTACTCAACTATGAGCTGGTTTTATATGGGTACAGTCAAAACAATTATTCAGATGATACACAATCATTGATATTCAATGGCATTCCACTGGCCGTATGGATGGCCAATGCAGAAGTTTATGCAAAACAAAATCGTTTAGGGGTATGGGGGTAATCTATGCTGATCAAATATGTCAATCGAATGATTTTCGCCTTCCTCGCCGCTATTGGTCTTTTATTAACCTATAATTTTACAGATTCAGCGGTTAGAAAAGATGTCATCAGAGAAGCAGCAACCGAAGCTTTAGCCAATGATAATATCGACTTCTTTGTACCATTTAAATACTTTAATGCGGATAGATTATATGATGGCATCGTTGAAACAGAAGATCATACGTTACATGTCATGGTGTATGAAGTGGTATTGGTATCGACATCTGTAACCTCAGATACGTATGTCTTCCGCGATGGGATCTTCTTCTTGATGGAAAAAATCGAAGGCCCTAAATGGGGTGAATATTATTCCATTAAAGTGGTTGGTTCAAACAATCAACAACAAGAATATCTCGGATTTCAGCTTTTGGATTTTCCCATTTACTCAGCGATGAATCCAGACACTGCTGTCCAATTCATCGACCGTTCTCAATTTAGAAATGGAGAGATGGTTTTACCCATCACTCAAATTGATATGTACCTTGAAGGTATGGATGAACCCTATGTTTCAATCCCTGTAAACTTCACCAATGAACGATTTACAGTCATGGATCAAGTGGTTGAATATTATGAAACCAACGGAGAACTGCCTGAGGAGCCATTCAACAATGTATCACTTTCTACCCGTGTCGAGATTGATAGTACCCGCTGGGTCATCCTCGCTTTCGCCATCTACGCGTTTATTATCGGTGGGTTAACTTGGTTTATATTTGTTCGAAAGAAAAAAACAATGGGCCGTAAAAAAGCAACCATTGGTGTTGAAAAAGACATTGAAAGACTTGGTTTGAAAGAAACCAAAAAGTAAGTCTATTAAGCCAATTGTTTATGAGTGCTTATAGTTAAAAAGCGGGAACATTCATCCATGAAAAAGAAAACCATCATTCAAATCGCTATATCTTACGCCATAGTTGCAGCATTGTTTTATGGCTTGAGTGCGCCTTTATCCAAACTTCTTTTAAATAAAATATCACCATATACACTATCATCTATGTTATACTTTGGTGCCGGTCTTGGTATGTTGATTTTGGTCCTAGGTCGTAAAACCAAACCAAAAGAAATCATTCAAAGTTTCCAATCTAAGGATATTCGTTATATCATTTTGATGATTCTCTTAGACATCCTTGCACCTATATTATTGATGTTGGGTTTATTGACCACAAACGCGTCAACGGCAGCGCTATTAAACAATTTTGAAATTATATTTACCGGATTGATTGCGATGATTTTCTTTAAGGAACAAATCGGAAAGAAGATGTGGATTGCAATCACAATCATCATTGCTTCGGGCGTTTTGTTATCATTTGAAGACATATCTAGTTTTCATATATCACTCGGAGCACTCCTTGTATTAGCGGCGAGTTTTTCTTGGGGATTAGAAAACAACTGTACACGCATGTTATCACACCATGATCCACTATATGTGGTAATCCTAAAAGGCTTAGGCTCGGGTTTAGGTGCCTTATTTATCGCGATTGCATTGAATGAATTTGGCGGGCAATGGATTTATCTCGTACTAGCACTATTATTGGGATTTGTGTCTTATGGCATGAGTTTATTCTTTTATATCAGTGCCCAAAGATATTTAGGCGCACTGAGAACAAGTGCTTACTATGCGACAGCACCATTCGCAGGTGCATTATTCTCTTTTATTTTATTACGAGAATCGATATCATGGGCATTCGTTGTTGCATGCCTACTCATGGCTTTAGGTACTTACTTTGCCATCAAAGAGAATCAAACTAAAACATAAAAAAGCACGAAATTAACGTGCTTTTTTCTTTGGCAATGGAATGAATATTGAAGTGACTTTAGCATAAGCTTGATACGCTTCATTGTTCTTATATTTCTTTTCTAAAAGAGGGACACCAGATACATATACCAACAAGTAATTGATGAATGCCGGACCAACAATGGCTGCCCATACCCAGGCATTACCACTCGATAACGCAACCACCCAAACAGCCCACCACATGAGGGCTTCACCAAAGTAATTTGGATGTCTGGTGTATTTCCAAACACCAGTCATGAGGATTTTACCCTTATTCTCAGAATTCGATTTGAATACTTTAAGTTGATGGTCACCAACGGCTTCAAAGTAAAAACCAATCAGCCATAAAACCACACCCAAAACCAACACTACCCATTGTAAAAGGGATAAGGTTTCATTACCATTCAAGTTCACTACCATGATGGGTAACGCAATCACAAATAAGAAACTCATTTGTAACATAAACACATAGAAGAATGCTTTGAGCTTGAGATTGGTTTTCCAACGACGCTTCATGTCTACATATCGGAAATCTTCAGGTTTAGACCAGTTTCTAATACCTAAGTAGAAGAATAATCTAAAGCCCCATAGTAGGACTAAACCAGTCACTGCGAGTTGTGGGATGGTGTAAGTTCCGGCACTAACTAATGCAGTAATCGCGACTACAACAAACCCCAATCCCCAAGCGACATCGGCTAAACCATTGTTCTTTTTGACTTGAGCGATGATGAAGAAGATGACAAAGAAAACAAATAAAGCGAGAAATACATGTAAGAATAACATAGATTAATCCTTTCTGATATAAGCGACAGCCACAGTACCAATCCCAGAGTTCATGGCGATGATGGTTGAGATATCGGATGTATAAAGGGGTTTAACACCTGTTAAGGCTTCCAGTTTGTCTGCGTAATATTGTGCTCTTTCTGGTGCGTTAACGTGTACTAAACTATACGATTTGATGCCGTAATCTTTAACGATTGAAGCGATGTGATTGAAGATTTTCTTGTCGCTCATTTTTTGACTAAAGGCTTTATCGAAGATGATACCGTTGCCTTCGTCATCGATAGAAATGACAGGTTTTAGATTCATAATCTTTCCAGCGATGCCCACAACCTTCTTCACACGGCCTGAACGAACCATGTATTTGAGGGTTTTAACAGAGACCAGAATTTTGGTTTTCTTCTTTAAGGACTCAATATAAGAGACCACTTCATCCAAGGATTTACCTTGTTTGATTTGTTCACTCGCCTCGTAGACCAATAAACCTTCTGCCGCACTGTTTTGGATGGAATCCACGACAGTGATTTTCTTATCAGAGAATAACGTCTTAGCTTGTAGGAATGCGTTGTAGGTTGCACTCATCTTAGAAGACACAGTAATGACTAAAATCTCATCGTAGTAGGTGGTTAAGAAGGAATACAAATTCTCAATCGATTTTGGATTAGGTGCAGCCGATTTAGGATAGGTTTTTAACGTATCCATCATCTGATAGAAACGTTCATTTTTAATCGTCAATTTATCGAAATGGGTCACTTCATTGATGGTCACAGCGATGCTAAAGACATGAATTTGATTGTCTTCTACATAAGATACAGGCAAGTCAGCGATGGAATCTGTAACCAACGCAACCTTATATTTCTTATGATTAGCAACTTCAAATTGACGTTTCATATCATCGACTTTTTGATCAACGATGGTACCCACTGGTTCAATCATTTCAAATACTTTTTCAGGCGTATTGGTATGAATATGTACACGAATCAAGGACTCATGACCAGCAACGACCATCGAATCACCCAATGGGTGTAGGACAGTTCTCACTTGATCAAGATTCATACCTTTTCCTTCAATCAAGACCTCTGTACAATAACGGGTTTGATCAGGGCTAAAAGCATCCACATGGATGTGTGCTTCTGGCAAATCATTGGATTCAATATCGATATCTTCACCTAAAAATGCATTGGTAAAGCCTGTGATGAAGTGTAAATACCCTTTAGCGCCTGCATCCACAACATCAGAATCTTTCAATACTTGAAGTTGTTCCTTGGTTTTTGGGAGTTCATCTTTCAAGGATTCAACGGCTTTTTGTAAAACAGATAAAACGTCTCTAGAACCCTTAGTTAAACCATCTAGAACCTCTGAAAAACGACGCATCAAAGTGATCATGGTGCCTTCAACGGGTTTTTCAATCGATGCGTAAGCTTTCTTTGTCGCGACCTTCATGGAATTGACAAATTCTGATAACGTGAGTGGGTCTTGTTGAACACTCGATGTGAATCCGTGAATATACTCAGCGAAAATGATGCCGGAGTTCCCTCTCGCACCAAATAGTGCTGCGTTTGATATGGATGTGAGCGTTTCATGCAAATTCGCACCCATCTTAGATTTTAATAGAATACTTTTCATCAAAGAGGCGAGATTACTACCGGTATCGCCATCTGCCACCGGAAATACATTAATAGCGTTCAATTGATCCTTTTCTCTAATAACGTATTTGGCCCCCAAAATGAAGGATTTATAAATGTGTTCATTCGTAATTTGATATGTCATAGGCTACCTCTAAAATAACCAGTCGTTGATGAGATAAGTCAAAGTTGATGTTAAGAAGCCTAAAGTTGTACCCCAAGTCAAATCGATGAGGGTGATTTTTAAAGTAAAATCTCTCATGGTAGCGAGGTTGGTTAAGTCGTAAGTAGCGTAAGTCACTAAGCCAAAGAACGCACCTAGCATCATCGCTTTTGCGAGAGAACCACTTTCAACGGATGGATTGATGACAAAAATCACCAAACCTAGGATGAATAATAAGTAGAAGATGATGGCAGCAGCCCAGTTCACATCGGGTTTAAGTAAAGATCCAATTTCTTTTTGATATAAGTCTTTCGCAACCAAACCAAGCCAAATTAAATCCACAACAAAAAATACAACAAAAGCAATCCCGTAGAGTTTTAAAATAGGTAACATCGTCTAACCTCCTGTAGTTATGATGTATCTCAGTGAGATATCTATACTTGAATTATAGCACTTTAGTAAGATAAAGGAGAAAAAGAATGCTGTAAAATCGTAAAAGTAACAAAAAAATCATATAATAAAAGCATGGAGGATACTTTTATGAATACACAAAGAATCCAAACGTTATATAGCCATCAGACCAATCCGAATGCCAAATACGTGCTCTATTGGATGCAACAATCTCAACGCATTCATTTTAACCACGCCTTAGAACGAGCCATTCAAATTGCCAATCAAAAACAATTGCCTTTGTTGATTTTGTTTGTTTTAACCCCTAACTATAAAGAAGCCAATCTCAGACACTATCAATTCATGTTAGAAGGCTTAAAAGACGTCTCCGTTTGGGGCACCAAGCTCGGCTTTAATATGGTCTATCGCATGGGACAACCGAATGAAATCGTGACGTCCTATCTAAAAGATGCTTATGCATTGGTAATGGACCAAGGCTATTTAAAAGTACCGCTGAAATGGCGTTATGATGTCGTTAACTACGCTAAAACTCATGCATCAAACCTATGGATTGAAATGATCGATACCGATTTAATTGTCCCAGTTACGGTAGCGTCTAATAAAGTCGAATATGGGGCATATACATTAAGACCAAAACTACATAAACTGTTTGATGTTTTCTTAGACTTTAAACAACTATCGGTATTGTCCAATCCACACCACTTAAATGAAGCATCTGACTTTGATTTCAATGACATACCGACCTTATTGAAACAACTCAATGTCGATCGTTCAGTCTTACCTTATGCAGGTTATAAAGGTGGTTACTTAGAAGCCATGAAACGATTGAATGATTTCATTCTAAACAGACTAACCCATTACAACGAATCTTCAGATCCGAGTACCAACTACACCTCTGTTTTATCGCCTTACCTCCATTTTGGTCAAATCTCTTCATTAGAAATCATTCACCATTTAAGATTATTCTTAGATCAAGGAAGAATCACATCGGATGTGTATGAAGCCTATAAGGAACAGTTGTTTGTGAGACGTGAATTGGCGTTTAACTATTGTTATTACAACCCCGGATATGATGATTTTCATCGAATGACAGAACCTTGGGCGTATGAAACCATGAATGCCCATGAATCGGATGAGAGAACGTATCTTTATACGTTAGAAGATTACTTAAACTATCAAACCCATGACCCTTATTTCAACGCAGCGATGAAAGAAATGGTTGAAACAGGGTTTATGCACAACTACATGCGCATGTACTGGGCTAAAAAGATCATTGAGTGGAGTCAAACCCATCAAGAAGCGTATCAAGCCATTTTATACTTAAACAATAAATACTTCCTAGATGGCAGAGATCCCAATTCTTACACAGGAGTTGCGTGGTGTTTTGGAAAACACGACCGTGCTTGGACAGAGCGTCCAATTTTTGGTAAGCTCAGATACATGAATGATAAAGGACTCGAACGCAAGTTCGATATGCAAGGTTATATCAATAAAGTTGAATTCAACTAGGAGGGTATTATGGGTATTGCATTGCTGGTCATCGATGTTCAAAAAGAATACATGACCGAACACATCGGAACAAAGGTATATGAACATACGATGATCTATATCAATGAAACGATGAAATTATTCAGAGGGGCGAACTGTCCAGTCATCGTTGTGAGAGACATCTCAGAAGGGGATGGACCTGAATACGCATTGGTGGATGAACTTAAGCGTGAACCAAGTGATATTGAAGTTATTAAACTTAAAGGGAATGCTTTTTGGGAAACCCATTTGGATCAGATTCTAAAAGACAAAGGCATCACCCATGTGGTCTTGTCGGGTACAGCAGCTGAACACTGCATTCTCGCCACCTATAACGGGGCAGCCGAACGTGGGTATCACCCGATGATGTTACAGCATGGTGTGTTCGCTACCCACGAACGTGGATTGATGGATTTATACTGGAATCGACCACTGGTATCCTATACAGCACTGGCATACATGGTCAAAAAGTAAAAAAGAAGCATCTTAGGCTAAATGGCCTGAGATGCTTTGTTTTTGGATTGTTTTAAGACGTATATAGCGAATCACTAAAAGTGCTAATATGGTTGAAGAGATAATCAAAACATAGGGATAAAACGCGATACTGGTACGGTCAAACAGTAAACCAGCAAGTGGCGTCATGATGCCAAAACCCATATACCCAATAACCATTTGAAGGGAAATAACTTTGGATAATTCCTTCGGTTCGAAGTGTGTATTATTGATAAACATCATGTTTGGATAGATGGGACCTGAGCCAATGCCCAATAAACCCACGACAACGAAGTAAAATGCTTCAAATTGAATATTAAATAAAATTAAAACAGCACCGATAAAGATTAAGGACACCCCGATGTAGATAAGTTGGTGTGGGGTGAGCTTTTTGGATAAGAATCCCGATAATAAACGTCCAACCGTGAGACCTAAGATAGTATGTGGTTGCGAAAAGGGCTGCGACAGCAGTGCTTACACCTTTTTCAATATAGATATAAGAAGCAATCCAAACACCCAGCAATGATTCGATGTGAACATAGAATAAGAAAGATCAACATGGAGTTAAAAGCGCCCTTAGATTCTGAACGCGACCTTCAGTGGAATGTGTTCGTGGTGTTCCTTCTCAGCTTCAGATTCTTTCTGCCAAAGTTTAAATGATATGAATACGATGGCAATGCGATGAATAATAAGAATACTGCCCACGATGATGTAACCCATTCGCCAGGAATTCAAACTCAAGGTGTAAGCCATGATGGATGGACCAGCGGTCACCCCAACCCCATAGAATGAATGCAAGTAACTCATATGAGAAGCTTTATAATTCTTAGCGAGGTAGTGATTGAGTGACACATCGATGGCACCAGCACCCATACCTAAAGGAATCGCGAAGAATAACATTTGATAAAAAGCATTCACTTGACTTAGTAAGTATTAATGCCAGACCCTGTAAATGAAATCGAAACAAACGTAATCCATTTGGTTTGAAATAGCCTTAACAATCGAGGAGCGTTATAGGTTGAAATGATCGACATGATGTAAACCACCACAGTCATTAAACCCAAAGTACCTAGAGGCACATTTAAATCGACCCTGACGAGATTCCATGCGGAACCCAATAAAGCGTCTGGTAAACCCAACGCGATGAACGCGATGTAAATCACTGCGAGTAATAAAAAAGCATACGTTAATTGTTTTTTAGATTGTATCATGAGTATCACCTATTCAATGATAGCACATATCTAAATAAAAAGCACCGCTAGGGTGCTATGGTAACGGTTTGAAGAAGAAGACCTCGAATCGATGGCCATCCAAATCTCTAAATGAGCGATAATACATAAAATCATTCTCAGTTGCTTGGCCAAACTCGCCACCTTTGGCTTCTTTGACTTTATCCAGTAAGGTATCTACAGCGGCTTTGCTATCCAATTGAAAACTGATGATGATTTCTGTTTGATTAAAGCTGTTTGGAGTTTCGGATAAGGTGAAGCCTCTAAATTTATCTTTATTCATCACCATCAAATAGGTAGTATCATTAATCACAACACAAATACCCGATTCATCTGAGTATTGTTCGTTGATAGAAAATCCAATGTGCGTAAAAAACGATCTCGATAATAGCACATCTTTTGTCTCTAAGTTTAAAAAAGTATTGGTAACCATACAATCGCCTCCACCTTCATCATAATGGATTTCAAGTATTTATAGAAAAGATATGCACCAAAGAAAAAGACGATGATTTTTAAGGTCATCGTCTTTGTTTTGTGTTATTTACGTGGATTTTTGATTTGAGCTTGTGCAGCCGCTAAGCGTGCTAGAGGCACTCTAAATGGTGAACAAGATACATAAGTTAATCCAGTGTTGTGGCAGAATTCAACGGATTGTGGATCCCCACCATGTTCACCACAAATACCAGTCTTGATATTTGGACGAACTTCATTACCTAAAGATACTGCCATCTTCATGAGTTTACCAACGCCTCTTTGGTCGATATGAGCAAATGGGTCAGATTCAAAAATCTTGGTCTTGTAGTAATCAGGTAAGAACTTACCAGCGTCATCACGGCTGAAGCCGAATGTCATTTGAGTTAAGTCGTTGGTTCCGAAGGAGAAGAATTCAGCTTCTTTAGCGATTTCATCGGCTAATAAAGCAGCTCTTGGGATTTCAATCATGGTACCGACTAAGTACTTAATCTTTAATCCGGATGCTTTAATAAGTTCATCTGCAGTCTTCACAACGATGTCTTTAACAAACTTGAATTCTTTCAATTCGCCGATTAAAGGAATCATGATTTCTGGTTCTACATGTAAACCTTCTTTAGTCACTTGGATAGCCGCTTCGATGACAGCCTTGGTTTGCATCACTGCAATTTCAGGGTAAGTAATCGAAAGTCTAACCCCACGGTGACCTAACATTGGGTTGGTTTCATGTAAGTCTTCAATGGTTCTCTTCAATTCTTCGAATGGTAAGCCCATTTCTTTCGCTAAATCAGCGATTTCAGCGTCTGTATGAGGTACGAATTCATGTAGAGGTGGGTCTA
>DJWH01000012.1 GCA_002441525.1 Acholeplasmataceae bacterium UBA6235
TAATGATGTGGGGATTAACCATTCTGTATGTGGGGATTTCTTCTGGTTATTGGTATAACTTAGAAACGATTGTTGTATCCTCATTACTCATATTATTCTATACGTTTATCTCATCCGCACTGATGTTATTCTTAGTCACGTTGATTAAGAGTCAAAATGCCTTTGGTGCCTTGGCGGGTGTCTTAGGGACGGTCATCGGGTTTATGAGTGGGATTTATATGCCGCTATTTGTGTTGGGTAAAGGGATGTCAAATGTCGCCTCCGTCGTGCCATTCACGCACATGACGATTTTACTCAAACAAGTGATTCTAAAACAAGCCTACGCAGAACTGCCTGCACCCTTCGCGGAGGGACTCGCTGAGTCGTATGGTACACAAGAAATTGGTGTATTCGGTTTAGAAGTACCGATGTTTTGGTTGATGGTTGGTTGTTTTGGCATAGCCCTGTTCTTATTAGCGCTGGCTTATCGAAACATGAATAAAAAGATGGTCAAATAAAAAAAACAAGATGTCTATTTCGCAACATAAGCGATTAGACATTTTTTTCAATGTTTATAAAACTATTCAAAAAATATTATTAATAATAAATTATTGACAATATTCGAATAAGTGTGTTATGCTTTAGAAAAGTTAAATCATACAGATGATTAATAATTTCTAAGATTTCTCATGGAGGTGTGACTATGAAAGAAAAATGGATGGTTGTTGTCATTGGACTGTGTTTTGTTATTTCGATTACTACCATGACATTTTATATGTTACATCAACAGACACAAAATACAGATTCTAATGAAATTGAATATGTCTTATTAGACAGCTATGTCTTACCTGGTACAAGAGTGAGCATCGATGAAGATGGGCGTGTATACAAGGACAAAACAGCGCTTTTAGAACTCGAACAATTAGGACATCTAAATTATGATTTTTCTCCTTATGATGATGAATATTTTCAAACCAAAAGTTTGATAATCTTCGGTTTTTTACACAGTTCGGATGAAAAAAATATTACACTCCTAGGCTTGAAATATAACCATCGATCACTCATTATGCATTACAGTATTCAATCCAATTACGGACCACATGATGCGGATATATGGACCAAAATTTTTCTAGTAGAAATGAACAAGCCATTGGTAGCAGAGGTTGAAAATATAGAACTGGAAATTACAAATCTGGTTCAACCAAATAAACCCATCACAGCGTATTATGATTTATCAAAAAAATAATAAAGACTGAGTATTTTGAAGATATACACCTTCATAAACTCAGTCTTTTTCTTTATATTATGTGATACATCGACCAATGAATCATCTCAATAAAACCCAATTTACGTGCAATATGTGCTGAAACTTCATTGGCAGAATCCCAAATAGGAATTAACCCACGTTTCAATGTTTCTTCAATAAAGTACGTACATAATGTAGTTCCAATCCCTTGATTTCGATTTTGGACATCGTCATTATAACCGACTCTAAAATAGAGTTCTATCTCTTGACCAATGATGGGATAATTGGTTAAAGCGAAGCCTTTAGGATCGTTGTGTTCATCAACCAAAGCGAACCCATAGCCATGATCCTTAAAAGAAGATTGTGTGAAGAAGCGCGATATCACATCGTCAGAAATCATACCATTGGATATATGTGTTTCATTAATCGGAACCACACTCAAATTTGGTGGTAAAGGTTTTCTTAAAGAAAGTATGTGTTCAAGATTCAATTGACTCGAATTAAATTGAATTCTCGCATGGGTTTGGATATTGTTTTTATAATATTCATTGAACACTGTATCCCACGCTCTATCAGATGTAATGATCCAGGCGTCTGATTGAAATAATTGACAGACAGATTCAACATAGGAAGGATTTGGTTTACCCAAAATAAAGTAAGCTGGATATGAATATAGCACCAAACAAGCAGGTTCTTGTAGTTGATCGACATATATTACAGGTGACAGATCTTGACAGGCATATTTAATGAAATTGTGAAATACTGGATATGCATCAAATAAAGGAAAATAGTCTTTAGGATGGTTGGTTTTAATCATTGTTATCACCTTTTTTATATTTGTTGATATAGTCTAAGAATTGATAGTCATTTTCAGCGTTCACTTTAGTAATGATGATTTCAAACAACGTGTATAAATACCCTTTGGATAAATTGGAGTATTCAACCAGAATTCTAAAATCCGTTAAGAAGTCATCAAGGGATTTGACATCACGTTTCGTTGGGTTCTTTTTCAATAATTCATCGGTATAGGTAACCACGTAATTCTTTTTACGAATGTTGGCGACCTCGAGAAATTTTTGTCGAATATAATCTATAAGTTTTGAATCTGCACCTTCAAGTTTTACATAGATATCTGTCATCGTCATGTTGTCTACATAAAATGATTGGTGTCCCTGAAAAAAGATCAATAGTTTTTCCTTAATCTTGCTCGGTAATTGCTCAATGGTATGGTTTTTGTAGTTGTACAAAGTACGAATATCGATAAATAAGAAATCTGCCAAATCATCGGCTTGTATATTCAATTTATCTTGTAAGAAACTGAGAAACTTTATAGTGTCATGCATCATATCACCTCAACATGATTATATCATAAAAAATGATATTGTAAATCATAAAATGTGACATATGTTGAGACTAAAATAAAAAATGTACCCGAAGCACACCTTCAGGTACAGATTTTTACTATAAATTGATGCGTTGATCGTAAGCGATGGATGCGAAAATAAGACTCGCTAACCCATAACTCCAATTATCTTTATAACCAATCCATTTGTACCCCAGTTTTGGAAAAAAAGGTAGTGGAATGGTTGGATTGGAGACTTTGGTCAAATAAGGATCATTCTCTTTGGTTTGGATGAAAGCTTTCATCGATGCTTCATAACCCTTTTGTGCAGTCATACCAAAAGCATCATCCATAATTCCAAGTCTGACTGCTTTGAGAATACCCCCATGAATCAAGAAATTGGCAGAAGACTCTAAACCAGACTTGTGATTTAAGATGGTTCTAAACAGATGGTCTTGTTGTAAAGGTGTAATCGCTTGGATGGTTTCAATCAACATCGTTTTAATGGATAGATGATACACCGGATCTAAATGTTCTAACATCATAGGTAAGGCCATCACGACCCAACCATTGCCTCTACCCCAGTAGATGTCTTTTGGATAAGCCCGTTTATATTTGACCCAGTATGCATGTCGCCATAAGCCATCTTTAGAAAGGTATTCCTTGAATTTAACGGCGGTATTGAAAGCCATCATTTGGTATTTTTGATTGTTTTTGTAATGCCCATACACACTCAAGAACACCCCATACATCATGATGGAATCGACCCATATGGATTTAGGATAGAGTTTACCAATCCCACTGTGTCCTAAGTGGTTGGGTAAAAAGTCAATGACTGGTTTGACATGTTCAATGTAATCGATGCCCAATTGGGTGAGTCCATCATAGCGGTCAGTTTGATAAATTCGATCGTATGTAAAACTGATGAGAATCGGTGCGAATTTATCCGATTGATCGACCACAGGTGGGTGTTCAAGGTAGTAATCCAAATAGCTTTCAATGAACGATTTGTATTTGGTTTCATCCAAATATTCATCTAATAATAACAAAGCATACCCAAACAAAGCTTCACCCCACATCCACTTCATTTTGGGTTCTATTTGTGTGATGTGGTGATCAATAACCTCGATACACTGTTTAAGATATGGATTCAT
Organism: Acholeplasmataceae bacterium UBA6235; assembly: GCA_002441525.1. Taxonomy (GTDB): domain Bacteria; phylum Bacillota_I; class Bacilli_A; order Acholeplasmatales; family UBA5453; genus Paracholeplasma; species Paracholeplasma manati. Next base: position 3,722 of record DJWH01000012.1, read on the forward strand.
CACGAATCAACTCCTTTATATTCAAAGTGAGGGTTTGGTTTGCGTAGTGGATTTGGATGGTAGAAGGGTTTCGCTCTATCGTTCCGAAAGGTGAAACCAAACGTGGATATTCGGTATTGACCATTTGATTTTGATAGAAGGCTGTATAAGACTTCGTATCGATTTCGATGTTTTGATAGGCATATCTGTGTTTATCTTTAATGAGGGCAGAACGCGATAATCTGAGTTTAAAATCAGCCAATGAAACATCATCTAAAGACACCACGGTCATTGCCCAAGCGGTGTATTTTCCCATTTGCCTAAGTTCAAAAGCGTCGTATCGTTCAATGGGATTTAACCCTTGAATACCAATCATCGCTTTTCCTTTGACACCAATGATATAGTTTGATTGGGTGATAACCTCATCAAACTGTGCTTCAGGAAAGTAGGCGTGTGTGAATAGAGCTCTTTTCTTTTCAAATAAACCGGATCTAGGGGTCAAATCAAATACATAAAGCGCTGTGTTTTCATGTTGGTATGCAAAAGGCATGATTCCGTTACCGACCCAGTAAGATGGACTAAAGTTCCTAGAATTGTCTTTAAAGAAAGCTTTCGCTGGGTGTGTGATGAAAACAGAAGTGTTTTGATCCAAAATTGCACCACCGACATGATGTTGATCCCCAAATGATTTAGGGACATACATTTGAGCGGTGGATAACATAAAGTCTTTGTGTTTGTAAGTATACACATTGGCACGCTCAATCGCGACCCCTTGGGTCGTCGGATTTAACAAGCCAATGAGCGGCTTTAATAGATGAAATTTCTTAAAGATGACGTTATCAAATGTCTTTAAATCCTTTAAGAAGGTATTGTGTTTCAATTGCCAATCATGAAACATATCGATGGTCAGTTCAATCGATTCATGGTTGGTGAACGCCTCCATCGACCATAAGTATAAACCAGTCGTGTAATAGTCTTTTGTCTGTTTGAAATAGTCAGTTACTTCAGATAAATATAAACCATTGGAATCTTGGATGATTTTGGTCGTATGATCTCTCGCAATCCTTTTAATCACTTGAGGGACTTGATAGACAGAATTCAAAATGAAATCCGCGGATAGTCTCGTATAATCATAAGTTTGAACTGGATCCAAATCAAAGGCTTTATGGATGATGTCTAACACGTCTTGTTGGTTGGGATCCATCTTTTGTTTGTCATAACAACGACCAGAAGCCGCACTGAAATAACCCTTGTGGTGAAGGAGTGCGAAATCGAGCATCAACAAATCCATCAAAATGGTCGCCTGTTTTTGAATCTCTACATCTCTTCCAAACTCAATCAACAACGATAACGGCGCGACATCCTCTTCATAATAGGTATTGGAATGAAACTCTACAAAACCCAATTCAAAGCGGGTTTTAAACCAATACATGAGGTGTTGATACCCACGGTCTTTGTGAAAAGAGCCTAAGGCTTTTGTATTGGTAAACACCTCATTGGGGTATAAAGACCCGGCTAAGTATTCACAAGCAGAAAAAATCAATTGGTGGTTTTCACTCCAAAAACACATCCCGTCAAACCCTGGGTCAGCCATATGGTACTTAAACCCCAAGACGGTCTTTTTCATTTGATTTAAGGTTTCTTTCGAAATCAAGGTTTGGTATTGGTAGAGACTTCTTAGGATACAAATCAGTCTAAAATCGGCACAGTCATATCGATGATCAATATAACTTAAGATATCCAAAATACCCGATTCATCGATTCGGTTACCTGCGTGTAATTCTTTAATTTCAGGGAAGGTTTTGTGGGTCATTTTTATCGACATCGGGATGTCTTCAAACATATTAACAAAACTCCTTTTGATAGCTTTCCGCTCTTTGTTGTTCTTCAGGTGTCCAAGGGATATTGGTTGCGAGCTTTTCATTCAACGATTTGATGTCCTTGGAAATGTCAGGTGTGAGTTTAAAGGTTCTCGAAACCAAAAAGGCAAATAACATCAATATCCCTAAACCCAAGAGAAAGATAAAGCGAATGCCTAAAATTGCAGAATCTGGTTGAATGGGTTCTGGTAACAATTCGGTTGGGGTAATGAACCCAGTGAGTTCTAAAACCCAACCAATGATGAATATCGC
>DJWH01000031.1 GCA_002441525.1 Acholeplasmataceae bacterium UBA6235
GGACTTCTTGATTGTGTTGTTAAATTAGTGCGACAATCTCATGGTGTCTCTAGCGATCATAACTTCTTCATCGGTTGGGATGATGAATACTTTCACTTTAGAGCTTTCAGAAGAGATGAGTCTTTCGCCGCGTAGTTTATTGAGGTCTTTATTGAGTTCTACCCCAAGGACTGCCAAACGATCGATGATCATTTGTCTTAGTACAGGAGAGTTTTCGCCAATCCCTGCGGTGAAACAAATCGCGTCTAATCCACCCATGTAAACATAGTAGGAACCAATATAGTCAGCAATTTGTTTTGCTTGAATATCGAACGCTAAACGGGCTCTTTCATTGCCTTTTTCAATGGCTGCTTCAATGTCTCTTGCATCGTTAGATAACCCAGAGATACCAAGGTAACCAGACTTCTTATTTAAAATATCTGTAATGTCTTGAGCGGATTTGTTTAACTTATTGGCCATATAAGCGGTGATGGCTGGGTCAATCGAACCAGAACGGGTGCCCATTGGGAAACCTTCAAGCGGTGTAAAGCCCATCGATGTTTCCACGCAGTGACCATTTTTAACAGCCGATAAGGAAGCCCCATTACCAATGTGACATACCACTACTTTGGTTTGGGTTGTGCCCATCAATTGATTGGCACGTTCAGACACATATTGGTGACTAGTTCCGTGGAATCCATATTTACGAATGCCATATTGGGTATACCATTCATACGGTGTACCATATAAATACGCATCTTGAGTCATGGTTTGGTGGAATACAGTATCGAAGACTGCGACTTGAGGTACATGTGGTAAGACTTGTCTAAACGCTTTAATCCCTGTCGCGTTCGCTGGGTTGTGGAGTGGTGCCATTTCACCTAAATCGATGATTTTTTGTAAAACCTCATCGGTGATGATGGTGGAATCCTTAAAGAATTCGCCCCCTTGAACGACCCTGTGACCAACGCCTTCGATGTCGTTGATGTTAGAAATAACGTTGTGCTTAATCAACCCTTCAAGAATGAGTTGGACCCCAACGCCATGGTCTTTGATTGGTAAAGTTTCAACAAACTTTTCGCCATTATATTTAATCGTAAATAGCGCTTCTTCTGATCCGATACGTTCAACAATACCCGATGTGATTTGTTTTTCCGCTGGCATTTCTAGCAATTGGAATTTAATCGAAGAGCTACCCGCATTGACTGCCATAATTTTCATAGTTATTAATCTCCTTGTTAGTACATACTAATCATATTATAATTCACTTGCTTTTGCAAGATTTTTTCCAATCATTATGAATATTTATTCACAATACTTAAATCCACTTTTTTTATAACAAATAGCCGTAAATCGCGATAAATTGTAACAATGTACCTAAAAATACGAAAATATGCCAAATGAAATGACTGTATTTAAAGACTTTAGACAACGCGTAAAATATGACACCTACGGTATAAGCAACCCCACCCGCAAGGATGAAGTAAAACGCGCCTTGTGAAACTTCAAATAGAGGTCCAATGAGTGCTAAACCACTCCAACCTAAAATGATGTATAACAACAGATGTGGGATTTGATACTTGTGGATATGGATGGCTTTGAGGGTTGCACCTAAAGCGATGAGTCCCCATTGACCCGCGAGTAAGTACCAACCCATCGGTTTATCGACCACCATGATGAAAATCGGTGCGAACGTCCCCCCAATTAAAATATAGATAGAGATGTGGTCGAAACGTTTGAATAAGCGTTTGACTTTGGTATCTCTTTTAAATGCGTGATATAACGTACTCATCGTGTATAACACAATGATACTTAAACCGAATACCAACGCACCAAAAACTTCATTGGCGTTGTTGGATTTTAATAACATGAGAATCAAGGCGACGATACCAAATATCGCACCTAACCCATGACTAACTGCGTTTGCAATCTCTTCACCGAGCGATTGAAATGGTCTTAATTTCATCAATAATCTCCTCTATTTCTTTGGTTTGTAAGTCTATTTTGTCGATATCAGCACTGACATGAATAAACAACACATTTGGGTGCTTTTTACCCATTTGATAATACGCATAATTACACAAATAACGCCCTGGATCATCCGAAATTTGAATACCTGATTTAACCCATGGTTCCAATTTAAATGGGGTTTGATAGGTCTGACCATCATCGATGGTTTGCTGATGGATTTGGACCCCTGTATTGTCAGGGATTCGCATATCGATTTCGTTATACGCAAACTGTTCTAAAGATAAATACGAACGGTTCGCTTCACCCAACATAATGATGGCTTGGTAAAGCCCGACATTCAGTTGTTCAATCTCTGTTTTCGCACCAGAGATGGATACAGGTAATAACCGCTTATCGAAAACCCCATTCAAGCGCTCTAAAATCATCGATGACGCATTCCATGTTTTCCCACCAAAGGGTTCAAAGGCCGTGATTAGAATCATTTGAATTGATCCAAGAAATCTTTGCCTTTCATGGTTTCTGGTTCATACTTAGATAAGCCTTCAAAATCCACTTGTCTCATCACTTCAAATGCGACCAGAGCGACGGCGTTGGACAGATTGAGCGAACGGATTTTGTCGGTGGTTGGGATCCTATAACAGGTATCCATATGCGCAGCTAAAATGGTGCGGTCTACCCCAGTGGACTCTTTACCGAAAATCAAATAAATCGGTTCAGTAATCTTCGTATAATCTATTTCAGAGTAGGTCTTTTTACCGTAACGGGTTAAAAAGAAATACTGACCTGAGTTTTTGGATGAAAAATCTGCATAGTTTTCGTAAATGGTATAGTCTAAATCTTTGATGTAATCTAAGGCACTTCTTCTCAAATACTTTTCATCTAAGGAAAATCCTAAGGGTTTAATCAAATGAAGTTTCGCATTGATGCCAACACAGGTCCGCATGATGTTACCCGTATTTTGAGGGATTTCAGGTTCAAATAAAACAATGTTTAAGTCCATATTAGTCCTCCTTCAGTGCTTTTAAGACACGGTCTAAGGTATCTTGATACCATAAAATCGATGATTTGTCTGGTCCAGACGCGATCAAATCGATGTGTTCTTTCATGTTAAGTCGTTTGATGATGAGCAATGCATTACGCATCAACACGGTCTTACCTTTCCATAAGTAAGGCATGTCTGCGTATTTTTCTTTGAATGTTTTTTCCGAATCGGTGAACAAGTCCACAATCGATACCATTTCTTTACCTGAGAGTTCGAATTCTGGGTGGGTTTGTTTCACGATTTGGATGTTTTTTGGACAGACCATTTGACAAATGTCACAGCCAAACAAACTGTAGTTCGCATCCATCTCAACATCCGTGAGGATGCGTTTGGATTGGTTGTAATGGCTCATGCATAAGTCCATGCGATAGCCTTGTTCGGACAAGGCGTTGGTTGGACAAGCATCAATGCATTTTCGACAGGTACCACAATCATCATGGACAGTCAGTTTGAGTTCTGATTCAATTTCGATGTTCAGAAACACAAGGCCTAAAAAGAAATACGAACCATACGTTTCATTGATAATCAATTGGTTCTTTCCAAAGAAACCCAAACCAGCCAAGGTCGCTGCTAGACGTTCATCGTGGTTATGGTTATCGACACCCAATTTGTACTCAATACCTAAATCATTCAATACAGACATCATTCGGTCTTTTAAAACCAAGTGGTAGTCTTTTCCAAAGGTATAAAAGGAAGGTACTAAGTGTGTATGCGTGTGTTTGAGGGTCCTTTTGGGGTAACTTAACCCCAAAACAACCATCGTTGGGTACGTCTCTTGGATGACGTTTTTACCCATTTGACGGGCTGCTTCTAAATAATCTTTGGTGCGTATGATCCCCACCAAATCGAATTTAGATTGAAAAATTGTCCAGAGGTTCTTCGTGTTCATCGATGAATACCTTTCGTTGGAATTTCACCTTTCGATAGAGATATGAACCCATAAATAATATAGCTAAGTTGGAAATAACCATGGCATACCAAATGCCTGCATAACCAACATCGGTGGCGTATTTAAAGAATAAAACAAGCGGTACACGCAATATCCATAAACGTGTAAACGTCATGAATAACGCATATTTATTGTTACCAGACCCATTGAATACCGATAGATGTGTTTGGAAGATGGCCATCAACGGCTGTGTCCCTAAAATCCAAATTGAATATTCAACGGTGACAGCGACAATCGAACCATTTTTAGGTCCAACAATGAATTCGGCGATGGGTTTTGCGAAAGGGATGATGATGAGTACCCCAATCACCATGATAATGACGCTTAGGTTTCTCGCCATTTGATACGATTTTTTCGCTCGATCAGGGTTATTCGCCCCAATGTTTTGACCGATATAAGCCGTAACCACTGAACCAATCGCCATGACTGGGTTTAATAATAAGGATGATATGCGATTCCCCGTTGAAAACCCTGACGATACCACATCCCCATAGCTGAGAATCATCGCTTGAATGACGGCGAATCCCAAGGAAGAGAATGCTTGTGCGGTCGCTGATGGCAGCGCGAATTTGGATATTTCTTTGATGATGTGTCCATCAAAGCCAAGGTCACCCACTTCAATTCTAGGGTGATCATTTGAAAAAAACAAATCATATACTGCAAACGGTACGATGATGGCTTGACCGATCAAAGTGGATAACCCAGCCCCAGCAATCCCCATATGAAATACCGATATGAACAACCAAGTTAAAAACATGTTGATGAGGATGCTTGCGAAAGAGAGTATCACAGGAGAGAAGGTGTCGCCACTCGCTTGACGGATGGCTTGATAGGCTAAGAATATATAAACAAAGGTAAACTCCATCGATCGGTACCTAAAATACGTCACTGCGTAGTCAAAAGTTAGCCCTTGTGCCCCCATCATTCTCGCGATCAAAGGTGCACCCAAGAATAGTATCGCGTTGACAATGATCCCTAGGACCACCGAATAAGATAATAGTTTGGCTGCATAGGTTTTGGCTGTTCTTTCTTTACCAGAACCCAAATATTGACTGATGATCCCTACCCCTGCAATCCCCAACCCAATCCCCAACGCATTGAATATATTATAGATTGGCCAGTGGATATTGATGGCCGCGAGGGTAGATGCGATGGCATCTTCAGTACCGTCCATACGGGCTAAAAAAAAGGAATCGACGATGTCATGGAGCGATTTCAGTAAATTCACAAAGAATAAAGGTAACGCCATTACGACGATGCCCTTCATGATGTTTTTATCTTCAAGTATTAAATACTTACGTGTGCGCTGACCCATGCTATAACCCTTTCAATAACGCATCTATTATAACGTAATCCAGTGCCTTTTGCAATCATATATACAATATATGGTCTTTCTCATAATTTGTCTAAAATGGCGTATTTTCGGCCTTTTCGTCTATCATGATGAACAATTTGAAAGTTTCCAATCAATCTCTTTTGAATGCCTTTTATTATCTAAAAATATAGGGTATAATTGGGTTGACTTTAGGAGGATACCCCATGGAATTGATCGACCGTTATATCCAAAAATTAATGTCGGGTTCAACCCCAGATAAACCCCTTTGGAACATTGAAGCCATCCATCAAGGTAAAGCAGCTGCTTGGAATTATGTTGACGGTTGTATGATGACGGCTTTATTATCTCTTTATGACCAAACACAAGACCCTAAATATTATGACTTTGTCAAAACATTCATCGATCATTATGTATCTAATGATGGTTCAATGCTTGGGTATGACATGAAAACATTCAACTTGGATGATATATGTGAATCCCGTGTTTTGTTTGATTTATATGCGAAAACCCAAGATGAAAAATACAAAAAAGCCATGGATTTAACTTATACACATGTCCTTAGACAACCCCGTACGAAGGAGGGGTCATTCTGGCATAAACTCATCTACCCACAACAAGTATGGCTGGATGGTTTATTCATGTCACAACCCTTTTACACCCGCTATGAGACGGTATTCAATCAAGAAAAGAATTACGCTGACATCGTGAATCATTTTAAAGTGGTCAGATCTCACATGTTCAATGAAGATAAAAAGCTCTATTACCACGGTTATGACGCTTCTAAAACCGTCTTTTGGGCAGATAAGCAAACCGGTTTATCGAAAAACTTTTGGTTGCGTGCTACCGGTTGGTATGTCGTCGCGTTGGTCGATGTGATCGGGTACTTAAATCCAAACTATAAAGAAAGACAATCGTTCTTCTTCCCACTCTTAAAAGAATGTGTCGATGGCCTTTTACAATACCAGGACAAAACATCCAATCTATTTTACCAAGTGATTGATCGAAGCGATGTTCAAGGTAATTACCTCGAATCTTCCGGTTCTTCCTTACTGGCTTACGCCATTTTAAAGGGGGTCCGTTTAGGGGCACTCGATACTTCTTATCAAGCGATTGGTTTAGGTATCTTTGACGGTCTTGTAAAAACATACATTTCTGAAAAAAATGGCGATTTGAACATGGATGGCATTTGCTTAGTCGCTGGGCTAGGTCCTGACCATAATACAAGACGCAATGGTACTGTAGAATACTACTTATCTGAACCCATCGTATCGAATGATGCGAAAGGCGTTGGGCCATTCATTTTGGCATACACCGAAGTTAAAAAAATCAAAAACTAGCCGCGGCTAGTTTTTTTGTTTAGGTAATCCTTTTTTGGGGTGATAAATTTTGTACCAAGTGACGATCAGTTCAATGGTGGTAATGATCCATACCATAGAGATAATCCCTTTGACTGCTAAATCTAAATGATAGGCAAAATCAATATTAAAGGCTGTTGATACCGATTGAACAAACAACGGATTGAACGTGTTCATTCTGGTAAATACAATGGACATAATGACCAGACTAGTGAGTTCCAATGCTGTATAGAAAATGCCCAATACTTTGGTAAAGCCACCTTCTTTAAACTGAAAAACTTTGATGATGACGGTTAAAACCAAATACGCAATGAACCACGGGACAAATAGATTAGCAACCCATGCGTTGAGTACAGAGCCTGTATAAATCCAAGTGACTTCATCCCAAATCGCGTTGATATTTACATAATTAGTCAACAACACATGGATGAATATGTATCCAAAAATAACCGCAAATACACTTTCTATAATCATTTCAACACGTAGGTTCTTTTTGGATTCAACTTTTGGGATTTTAGGCAAACTTTCCACTCTGAATGGTGGGTTCACTTTCTTTCTGTATAATTCGATACCTGCAAATATCAATGTAGTCGCTGCAAACCCATTAAAACCAGCGGAAATGACCGAACCAAATAGGGTTTCAAATACACCCTCAAGGATAGCAATACCCGTAGCCGTAACGGCCTCAATGATACCAATCGCGAACGAAATGCCCACAAATACTGCAACCACAATCACCAATACATGCTTATAATCGTCAAAGAGTTCTGGGGAAATCAAATAGCGTGGTTCTTTGTAGTTCATCGCCATTTTCGCTGGAGATCCTAAGGTAGTTAACACGGTTTTGATGTTTTCAGTGCTTTGATCTTCACCAAGCATATCATAAATATTTGCTTCTAATTCTTTCGAGATGTCTTCACGTTGTTTTTCATCTAAACGCTTAGTAACATCATAAATATACCTTTCAATATAATCGTTCATAGTGTCCTCCTTATAACAAACTACTGAAGTGTTTGGTCATGTCGCGATAAACCTCGATCAGTTTATCCAATGCTGCTTGTCCATCTGTCGACAATTCATAGTATTTTCGCGGTCGAGATTCTTGGGTATCCCAATTCGATACCAACAACCCTTGGGTTTCCAATCTTCTCAACATCGGGTATAACGTCCCCGCTTCAATGTACACATGCTTCTCTTCTAATGCTTGTAGTAGAGAATAGCCATATTGTTTTTCTTTAAGTAGAGACAACACCGCTAAGGTTTGTGTCCCTCGTCTTAATTCAATTTCGAGATTATTTAGGATGGTTTGATCCACGTTCTCACCTCACACTAATATAATACTGTATGTCATACACTATTGTCAAGCGTATAATAATAAAAAATAACCACCTTTCGGTGATTACTTATAGTAATAATTTTTTATCAAAAGGGTTTTTAAGCCTTTTTAGAGTATTGTTCAATGAGTTGTTGTTTCAATTTCCACAAATCTTGTGAAAGGTCCACATAGTATGGATGTGGGTTTTCAAAACGTTTGACTTCATCCCAAAGCGTCGCCATTTGAGCTTGGTGGAATGCACGAATGTCTTTTAATAGTGGTTTCTTATAGACCAATTTACCTTGGATAAAGATGGGTTCTAATAAACTTTCTACTCTAAAGTTCTTGACTTGTTTTTGTTTCCATGGGAAATTCGGGTCAAATAACAAGAAGGGTTTGGTGTCATCGATGGTTTCATGATCCAAGGTCACGACATCCGCGATGGCATTGTTTGTGGTTTTATCAAACAAGCGGAATAATTTTTTGACCCCAGGGTTGGTGGTCTTAACCACATTGTCTGAAAGTTTCATTTTGGGTACCCATTGCCCATTTTCTTTTAAAGCCGATAACTTATACACCCCACCAAAAACCGAATCACTCTTTGAGGTAATCAAACGTTCACCGACACCAAAAGCGTCGATTTGTGCTCCTTGTTCAACCAATTCGCGAATCAGATACTCATCTAATGAGTTTGAAACGGTAATTTTGGTATTGGTTAAGCCAGCAGCATCTAACAGCTCTCGGCTCTTCTTCGATAGATAGGTTAAGTCTCCACTATCGATACGGATGCCCTTTAAGGTATATCCGTTGGGTTTGAGGTAATCTTGATAGACTTTAATCGCATTAGGGACACCTGAACCTAATGTACTATAGGTATCCACTAGAAATACAGAATCTTTTGGATAAGTTTTTGCATAAGCTAAGAAGGCATCGTATTCACTGTCAAAGCTTTGAACATAGGCATGAGCCATGGTACCAATCGCAGGGATTTGAAAGTCACGGTCTGTGATGGTATTCGAACTACCTACCGCGCCTGCGATATAGGCAGCTCGTGCCCCGAAGGTCGCAGCGTCGTAGCCTTGAGCACGTCTAGAACCAAATTCCAATACAGCTCTGCCTTTCGCTGCAGCAACAATACGTGCGGTTTTAGTCGCGATCAAGCTTTGATGGTTGATGGTTAACAACAACATGGTTTCAATCAGTTGACACTCAATGATAGGCCCTTGAACCGTCAAAACCGGTTCATTGGGAAATATTGGGGTCCCCTCTTTGATGGCGTACACACTGGACGTGAACTTAAAGTCCTTTAAATAGTTTAAAAAGCCTTCGGAAAATAGATTTCTACCGCGTAGATAATCGATGTCCTTTTGGGTAAAGCTGAGTTCTTGGATATATTGGATGGCTTGTTCCAAACCTGCCATCACCGCGTAGCCACCTTCATCAGGGACAGAACGGAAAAACAGGTCAAATACCGCTTCTTCGTTTTTGTTGTGTTCGAAGTAGCTGTTGGCCATGGTCAATTCATAAAAGTCAATCAACATTGATAAGTTTCTCATACATACCTCCGTGCGTTATTCATTATACCAAATATAAACCTTATTGTGAGATGTTTGAGGCAAAAAAAAGTGCTTTCGCACTCATTTTTTCACTTTACGTTCACAATGTTCACCCACACAATAGCTCGTCTTGATGGGTTTTTTCGGCCTAGTTTCAAAATACAGTTCCTCAAACATATCATAAAAATACAATTCATCCTGCGCACCAGAAATGCTGTATTTTCGATTGAGTACGAAGAATGGGACCCCTTTGAGTCCAAACTTGGTTGACAAGTCAATGTCTTCTTTGATCAAATCCAAACTGGTATTGGATAAATATATTTCACTGATTTTGATGGGGTCTAGAAAAGGTGTCGCTAACTCGGTTAACACCTCTAAGGATGAGATGTCCAAGTGTTTGACGAATTGCGCATCAAATACCCGATTGACAAACTCAATTTGATCTTTTGAATTGAGCTGTTTCATGATTTTATGTGCACACAAAGTATTTCTTGGGGTTATTTTAGAAAAATCTAACAATACCCCTTCATCAAAAGCCATGGTTTCAATCCCAGCATTGAGTTGTTGGGCTTGTTCCATTGAGATGTCTTTATGTTTGGCTAGCCAAGCGTGGCCATTCAATTGTTCTTGGTTGTTATCGTTAGGTGACAATAAATAACTTCGGAAGATGATATGCACATCTTGTTTGTGTTTAAATCGCGCCAACGCTTTAAAAAACCGTATTTTACCTAAGTAACAAAACGGACAGGTAAAATCAATCCAAATTTCTAATTCCATGGGGTTATCCCTCCATAAGACCATTATAGATGGTTTGGTTAAAAATCTCAAAAGATATACCCAATATATGGTTTTTTAGTATAATGGAGTAGAGGTGTTCTTATGACACGATTCTTACGCTTCATCACACACCGTATCACCATCATCGGTATATTGATTTTAATTCAACTATTCGTATTTGGATGGTTGATTTTATCTGCTTCTAAATACAGTCAGTGGGTAGTCTATAGCCTCGAGGTACTTTCATTCATCGTGGTGTTTTTCGTGCTGGTTTCCGAAGAACCTTTGGTTTATAAGATTGCGTGGATCATCCCCATATTGATTGTTCCCATTTTTGGTGGCTTCTTCTACATCTTGTTTAAAAACCACAATTTAACCAAACGAACGACCCGCGTGATGTCCATCATCGATGCGCATCGCGTCGAATCTTTAAAGTCTTTCCAACAAAACATCGATGTAGACGATATTCACGTTCAAAAAATCATTCATCTATTAGAAAGTGATCATTGGCCGGTTTTTAATGAGACTGCATCGACATTTATACCTACCGGTGAAGCGAAATTCAATTACCTTATTGAACTCTTTAAATCAGCGAAAAAGTCGATTTATATCGAATATTTCATCATCAACACAGGTCAAGCTTTCGATCAAATTTTTCCAATCCTTAAACAAAAAGCCAGCGAAGGGGTCGATGTTCGAATCATTTACGATGATTTTGGTTCATCGATGAATTTACCCAACGACTTCGATAAAAGGCTCATTCAGGCAGGCATTCAAGTTTATAATTTCAATCCGGTTAGGCCCCGTTTAAACTTATCGATGAACTACCGTGATCACCGTAAAATCGTGATTGTCGATAATGAAAAAGCGATCACCGGTGGGATGAACCTAGCCGATGAGTATTTCAATGTCATCCAACGTTTTGGACAGTGGAAAGACGCTTCTATTTTAATCGAAGGTAAAGCGGTCGTATCGCTCACGCGAATCTTTTTAATGAACTGGGAAAACAAAACGAAACAGTTTGAACCCAACTTATCATCACCCGTTCAAACCAGACCTACGGATGGATTGGTTATTCCGTTTTCTGACAGCCCACTTGACCGTAATCTCATCACAAAACATACCTATATGTTGATGATTCAATCCGCCAAAAAGCGAATCATCATCACAACCCCTTATTTTGTGATAGACCAAGAACTTCAAACCGCGTTATACTTACAAGCCACCTCTGGCATTGACATTGATTTAATCGTGCCTGGGATTCCAGATAAGAAATATGTCGCCGTGGTTTCCGAATTCTACTATAAGCAATTGTTACAATTTCCAAATGTCCGAATCCATAAATTTAAAGAAGGATTCATCCATTCTAAAATTTTATATATCGATGACCAACACGCGACCGTTGGTACGACCAACTTTGACTTTAGAAGCTTGTATCTGCATTTTGAAAATACCGTTTGGATTTACCGCACCACCGCTTTAAAAGACATTAAATCCTACTTAGAAGACGCCATGTTGTCCTCAAACATGCTCACCTTAAATGAACTGAAGAAACACAATCTGTTCTACCGCTTGTATCAACAAGCATTGGTGGGATTCTCGCACCTCTTATAACCCATCTCGTTTTCAATAAGATGTCTTGTCATTCAAATGACGATATCTAAACACATTTTATATGTTATAATAATCATGGTGATATTATGAATGAACTCAACGAATTATTGGCCCTCTTACAAGTATTTAAGACACCAACCTATGATAAACTACCTGAAATCGACCTTTACATGGATCAAGTACTGACCTATATCAAAAAGCACTTACCCCCATTTAAAGAATCCGATAAGGACATCTTAACTGCCTCGATGATCAACAACTATGTCAAAGACAATGTGATTAAAAATCCAGTCGATAAGAAATACGATAAGGAAGCCATCGCCTCTTTAATCATGGTTGCGAACCTAAAACGTGTGCTGCCAATTCAAGACATTAAAACCATTCTATCGAGTCCAAATGACATCGAAAAACTCTACAGTGTTTATCAAAAAAACCTCGACGCAGTCAATCAATCGATGCTCAACATGGAAAAAGCACTAACCGCTGAAGACGAATTGACAAAGATTGCATTAGAACTCGCGATTGACGCATCCGTCAAAGCATATTTCGCTCATATGATGCTCAGCAAAGATACCGAACACAGTAAAGAAAAGAAAAAGAAAGACAAAGAAAAGAACACTCAAGAATAAACAAAGAACAGTCTAAGAACTGTTCTTTTTTCTCATTATTAAGCCAATATATGTTGAATAGATCCAAAGAGTAACCAAATGGTTAGTAAAAACCATATAGACATGAAAATATACTTTTTTATCAGAAACTTCGGATTGTAAATACGGATACTTGAAGGATGTTCCTTTTCGATTTCTAAGCTCACTCGAGGTTGGTTTAAATGGTTTTTGATTTCCAAGTCTGAACAGGTATAAACAGATTCAAACCCCTGATATTGATACGTATATACCGTCGTATTGAGTAAGTCAATTGGAGTGTCATCTGTCTTTTGAATGATGGCATCCACACGCACTTTTGGTATCCGATAATACAACACATCTTTAACCACTGTATGAACAAAAATAGCCATGAAAAAGAGGCCCATGACACCATTCAAAATCGCGATAAAGTCTTGTTTAAAATACGCATATACGATGACTAGCCCCAATATCGTCAGGGTGAATACCACACTTTTAAGCGATGATTTACTGCTCATAATAGATTTAATACCTCACTTCACAAATGATGATTTTTAACAACACAATCAATAAATCCCCTTCCTCTTCAGGTAGCGGGATGAATTGATTGTTTTTCTTTTGATTTAGGTATACAAATGCCCATAAATAATGTTATAATATAGTTGAATAATCTCTATACATAAACACTATGAAAGGGTGAACCGAATGAACAAAGCCTTTAAGTTT